>JAFLDD010000001.1:1241210-1551512 GCA_017302575.1 Alphaproteobacteria bacterium
TCTCCATCATCGCGTCGATTTCGCGAACATCGACTTTCTCCTGCGCGACAGGCAATAAAATCTCTTTCAATGCCACTTCCGTTTCTGCCGCTACGGGCTTCACTGTCTGGCGGTCTAGCAGTTGAATAATCTGGTAGCTATTCAAGCTTCTCAGTGGCGGGGTTTTATCGCCTGGCTTAAGGCTACGCAGCGCCTGTACGAGTGATGGTTCCAACGCGCGCTCAGGCACCCAGACAGAAGGGTTGAGTTCGACATTCGGATTGCTCGAAAGCTGTGAAGCAATCGCGTTAAAATCTGCCCCTGCGTCCAATTGCTTTTGTAATTCTTTGGCTAATGCGGAAACTTGCGGTTCGTCTTGTGGCTTGTTGATGGGCAACGAAATCGCTGCGATGCGTAATTGCTCTTCACCCAACGTTGCTTGTGCTTGCTGTGTACGCAAAATCTCTTCTTCGGTTACGGCGACATTGCGGCGCAATTTACGCGTCACCACTTTTCCCCATGCAAGCTGTGCTTCGATTTGCTGGCGAAGTTGGCGTGGCGCCACGCCCTTTTCTTTGAGAAATTTCGCAAGGCTGCCTTTGGGCTTTCCACGTTGGGTTTCAATCGCCGTTATCGCCGCATCAATTTCTTTTTTGGTAATAACGATCGATAAACGCTTTGCCTCTTGCATTTGCAGGCGCTCGCTGATCAGGGTCTGCACGATTTGCGGAGTAAGTCGCTTGATGACTTGTGGCGACGCTTTAATGCCCGAGCTGGCGATGACAAGGTCGCGGCGTTCTTTCACATCAAGCGAGGTAATGACATCGTCATTGACGATGGCAGCAATACCAATCGGCGCAGCATTGGCCGTACCAGCAATCATCAACAGGACTATGAGCAGTCTAATCCCCACCAAATTCTCCCAAATTCTTGAACCCAACGCGCAACATAAAGGTTGTAGCAGGTTCAATATCACGGTCACGCGTAAAGCTCTTAAGCATTTCCATGGATACATTGAAACATTCGTTGCGATACACCAGACCAGCATTCGTCGCAATCATTTGGTCGAGGATGATATCGCGGCGTAATCCACCAAAGACACTCCAACCACCATAAACATTCGCGGTTGCAGAGCCGTATAACTCCTCGGAGTCGGTAATATAACGGTTATTATCCAGCGATAGGTAGGCCATGGAGAGCGTTAGCCAGTCTTGGTAGAAGTCCAATCCCACTTCGCTTCGGTTGGGGGAAAGGCTGTTTTCGTTAAGTGCAAAGCGATAAGTGACGCGGAACGGGTCGATATCCAGCGCCAACCGACCAATATAGTCGGAGAAGTTCTCCCCCGCCGTTGTCGAGTTGGGGAATGGCGTGTCGTCTACGTTGTAGTTCTGGCCCAATAGCATTTCGAGACTTTTACCATCGGCGAACAGATATTGGCTGCGCAATCCGTACGCCAAGCGCGGGCCGCTATCAATCGTATCAAGGCCTGGCATGCGGTTGAGGCTGAACAGGTTCGTGTCACTCAATTCGATCAGGCTATTATCTTCGTTATTGATTTCCTGTGGGTTACCGCCACTAGGTTGTGCCACCGCCAAGACAATCGGCTCTACCACCAAGCTTGCATCCTCTACGCGACGGATGAGAGGGTAGCGCCATTCAACAGCCGCTTGCGGAATCACCCGTGTTTTTGAGCCATCAAATTGCGTCGTATTATTGTTGATGGATACGTCTTTTACCGAATAGGCATCGGTACGGACATTGCCGGTGACCTTGAACACATGCCCACCATCGCTAACATAGGGAATGTCACCACCCACTGTCATTGATACGCGATGTTGATCTGCGCCGATGTCACGCGTCAGGGATTGTGCATTCGCAAACGCATGAAGCTTGAGGCCACTGGCAAACGGGTCAGTTTCATAATATCCCTCAATCGTTGGTAAGACGAGCGGCGTGTTCTTCGAGCTATCTGTCGCGCGTAGCCCTTGAATGGAAAGACCCTGTGCCAATCCATAATTGCGACGTTGTGCCCCTTCGACATAGACGCGCGAATAAAGCGTTTCATCCACACCAAATCCATAGCGGCGTAAGTACGTGTCATCACTCGCGCGGTTAATATCAAACCCGTAACGCCAATGATCTGCAAATGCTTCGCTGCCTTTGGCAAACACATGCCCTCGGAATTCATTACCACCTGAAGGCTTGCCCGCAGTATCGCGGCCTTCAGGGAAGCTGCCGCTAAAATCAACCGTGAACTGGCCATCGTCGGTTAGTTGCTCATAAAATCCGTGAAGTAGCGGCCCTTCTTCCGCCATGTACCATGGGGTCAGTGTTATTTCTTTATCGGGAGCCAAACGCCAGTAGTACGGCACTTTTACGGTTGTTCCTAAATTCGCGCCTGTTGAATATTCTGGCACCAAGAATCCACTTTTTGCACCTGCATCTGGTGTTGGGTGCTTTAGCCATGGCGTGTAGAACACGGGCACACCGAACATTTCCATGCGCGCATCGCCATAGGTTACACGCTCATCAATTTCATCTATTTTCACATCGTCTGCTTTGAGTTGCCAGAAGGGCGCTGCATCTTCGCAGAGATTACATGGTGTATAGGCCGCTTTCTTGAGCTTTGTTACATATTCATTTTCGCGGACGGCGGTATTGGCAGCCATCACCGAATTATCGGCCATGCGGGCGCGGAAATTTTGAATGACTCCCGCTTTCAGATAATCCGTGAGCTCAACGTTATTAGCGAAAAACACGTCACCCGTTGGTTGCAAGACACTGACGTTGCCCTCTGCGCGAACGAGATTTTGGTTTTGGTAATACACGATCTTGTCGGCCACCAGCAGATAGTCGCCCTGCACTACTTCCACATTACCGCGTGCGATGACGATGGCGTTTTTCTGATCATAGCCCATCTCTAGCGCTTCCATGAGCACAGGCTGGTCGCCTGCGGGCGTAAGGTTCTGCGCCTGTGCCGCGTGCGCGCCAAGAAGCATCAGCGCCGCGAATGCGGCCTGACGTGCTTTGCTCACTATTCCATAGTCGTGCGACATGGCGCCCCGTTTTATGGAGTTAATTGAGTAGCACTAGCAGGGGGAAGAATGGGGCACAAAAAAATAGGAAAAATGATTCACAGTTAAATGCTTAACCGTCTTCAAGATGCAGGAGCAGTGAGCCGCCCAACATCAGCACTACGAGCGAGGGTGCCCATGCCGACAACACTAGCGGCAATGCGCCTGATGCGCCGAGTGCATAAATCAGTTGTGCCGAGAAATAAAAGACAAAGCCCGTCACTATGCCCAGTACGATCAAGATTCCTGTTTTGCCACGGCGCGCCTGACGTAAACTAAATACCGCAGCGACCATGACCATGCCGGCAAGCAAGAATGGTAATGCCATCATCGTGTGCCAATAGAGCTTATGGCGAATCGCTGAGAAGCCGGCTTTCTCAAGCACGTTGATGAATTCTGGCAGTTGCCAGAACGAGAAAGTCTCGGGTGGTGCGAAGCTTTCTTGGATCTGGCTCAGCGTAAGTGTTGTATTCATAGCAAAGTTCGGAATCACTCTGGAATCAAGGCCTGGCGCGGAGATCATGGCATCAGATATCTGCCATGCGCCTTTGGTAAGTTGACCTTTTTTAGCATCAATACGCCCTAGGAAATTACTCTTATCATCATAAAAGAAAATGATGATATCGACGAGCGTAAGGGTGGCTTGGTCCATGCGCCGCGCGTGCAGGATATATTCACTCACGGGCTTTTCATTAAACATGACACCATTCTCATCGACCTGACGCAGCCATAATCCCGAAAGCGAAATAGTCAGCATGCTTGGTTTGTTAGAGATATAGCGGCCCTCAATACGCTCAAATCGTGACACCATGGCTGAGGCAATCGGGTTCACCACCGTAATAAAAATCATGCCCAAAACAAACGCAATCACCAGACCAGGAAACAGAAATTGCCATACGGAAACGCCCGCAGAGCGCACTACCGCAAGCTCATTCGTGCGCGTGAGGCGCGAGAGTGTAGTCATGCCACCAATTAAAAATGCGAAGGGATAAATACGCTCCACCGTATTGGGCAACTTCATGAACGTCATTTCAAGAATGATGCCAAACGGCACACCGTTGGGTGTCTCAGAACCACGGCGAACCAATTCGAGTAGCTCCATCAACCCTACAATCACCATCATCACAAGCAGCGTTGTCAGGGTTGCGGTCAGAAATGCGCGGCCAATATAAAGTGATAATGTTAGAGGAATCCGCATATTAGTGCGCCTCTTTGAGCTTCAAGGGGTTGCGGAAGCGAATCGTCTTGCCTGATATGAGCGTGAAAACACTCCACGCGACAACGGCCATCAGCAGCAGGTACATGAGGGGGATCAGCATTGGCTGTTTTACGACCAAGTTCCTGAGTGCGAAAAAGAGCAATACCGTGACAGCCGCACTCACCGCGCTTATGGTCATGCGCTTCCACTGGCCACGACGATTAAATTCACCCGAGAAAATAATCGCCAACACTAACAGAGGAAGTGCGAGATTGAAAAATGGCCAAAGAATACGTTGGTGGCCTTCTGCGCGCAGCTTGGGAACATCGGCCTCTGCAACATCTTTATAGTCGAACAGCTCGCCAATCGTGCGCTCGTCGGGCTCGCGCTTGCGCTGAATATCTTGTCCGTAAAAGGCAATATCGAGCGCGTAATTATCAAAGGAAAGCCAGTTCACTTTACCCTGACGCACTTCTTGGCGAAGACCGTTAATGAGGTTAAAGCGCGGACCATTGGGTGTTTGCACGAGTTTACCTTCTGCCGCCATCATGCTCACGGGTTTTTCGTAAATGCGATTATCGTGTAATAAAATACCGTAGAGATTATTCTGCCTGTCGCGCTTGCGGACGAATACCGTCAAGCCGTCCATTGGTGTGTTGAACACTTCTTCTTCAAGCAATACGGAGGCATATTTGTCGCGGAAGAAGGTGCGGATATCACGAAATTGTTGGGTGGCAACGGGCATGAGGTAAAATGAAAGCACGATACAAACAATCGCACATACACCGCCGACTAGAACGGCTGGCAGCGCTAACTGCATTTTGCTGATGCCCACCGCGTTGAATACGATGAGCTCACTATCGCCCGTCAGCTTATTATAGGTATAGATAACCGCAATGGTGAGTGCGATGGGGATGAGAATCAGCAGCAGCGACGGCAGCATCAAGCCCGTGAGATACAAAAAGTCCGAAAGCGAGAGGCCGCGATTCAGCATAAAATCCACAAAACGCAACATCTGCGTCAGCCAGATAATGCCTGTCAGGCTGGCTGTTACCAAAATCGTCGGCCACATGAGGTGGCTCATCAGATATTTGAGGTAGCGTTGCATCGGTGTAAGCTAGCGTGTTTTTTGCAGTGGCGCAATGCGTCCATTCACACTATATAAAATGCATTCCATTCTTATGAGGTTCCCATGCTGACTCCTGTATTCCGCGCGACCGCCACTTCTTCTGCCCCTATCATTCTTTTTGTTGGTACGGACGGCGCATTATCCGCACATGGCAAGACACTCGATAAAGCAAGCAAAGGCGCGTTAAACGCGGCCATGCATCATGCCAGCTTCACGGGCAAAGCGGGCCAAAGCCTAACGCTGATCACGCTTGCAGGCATTCAACATAGCCATGTTATTGTCGTGGGTGTGGGCGATGCTAAGAAACTTTCCACCAAAGATGTAGAAGATGCTGCGGGTAATGCCATCGGCGCGCTTTATGCCGCTAAAGTAAAGACGGGTGAAATGATTGCCGAACTACCAGCAGGCGCAAAACTGGATTCAAAAGATGTCGCAGCACATGCCGCGTTTGGCGCACAACTTAAAACCTACCGCTTCGATAAATACCGCACCAAAGAGAAGCCAGAAGATAAGCCACAGCTTAAGTCAATTTCGGTGGTCACTGCGAAAGTAGATGCGGCTAAAAAAGCTTACGCACCGCTTGAAGCCTTAGCGGAATCAATTGCCTTCACGCGCAATATCGTGAGTGAGCCTGCGAACATCATTTACCCTGAATCGCTGGCCGCAGAGTGCAAAAAACTCGCGAAACTTGGCCTCAAGGTCGAAGTGCTCGGCGAGGCAGAAATGAAGAAGCTAGGCATGGGCTCGCTCTTGGGCGTGGGTCAAGGGTCGGTGCGTGAATCACAGCTTGTTATCATGCAATGGAATGGCGGTAAAAAGTCCGACAAACCTGTGGCACTCGTTGGTAAAGGCGTGACGTTCGATACAGGTGGCATCAGCATTAAGCCATCAAACGGCATGGAAGAAATGAAGTGGGATATGGCGGGCTCCGCCGCCGTTATCGGCACCATGCGCACGCTTGCTGCACGCAAAGCGAAAGTGAATGTGGTGGGTGTGGTTGGCCTTGTTGAGAACATGCCAGATGGTAACGCACAACGCCCTGGTGATGTGGTGACCAGCATGTCGGGTCAGACCATTGAAGTACTGAATACTGACGCAGAAGGCCGTTTGGTGTTGGCGGATGCTCTGTGGTACACGAAAGAGCGTTTTAAGCCACAAGCGATGATTGATCTGGCAACGCTGACAGGTGCGATTATTGTGGCTATCGGTTCGTCACGCGCGGGGCTTTATGCAAATAAAGACAAGTTGGCGGAGCAACTTCATGCTGCAGGTGAAGCAGTGGGTGAGCGCCTGTGGCGCATGCCGCTGGGTGATGACTACGATAAACTCATTAACTGCGATATTGCCGATATGCAGAATATTTCTGCGGGTCGCGAAGCGGGCTCCGTTACGGCTGCACAATTCCTGCAACGCTTTGTGGGTGACACGACATGGGCGCATCTGGATATTGCAGGTACCGCTTGGGCAAACAAGCCTTCTGCCACTATTCCGAAAGGTGCTACTGCTTTTGGCGTTCGCCTGCTCAATACGTGGATTCAGAAGCACTATGAATAGCGTTAAATGCGCTCAGGCGGCGCTAGGCCTTACGGCGTCAACCGCCGTCCAAGCGTGGGTTTAAGTAAGTCATGACAAAAATACAGTTCTATCATTTGCTCTCGACAAGCATTGAGCGTGCCATTCCAAAGCTCATGGAAAAAGCGCTCGAAGGTAAGTCGCGCGTGGTGATGTTAGCCAGCGATGAGCAGATGATAAAACGCGTCTCCGATGCGATGTGGAGTGGCGACCCGAATGGGTTCTTGCCGCACGGCACCGCCAAAGAAGCGCACAAAAGCGAACAGCCCATTTATCTTTCGCTGGTGGACGAAAACCCTAATAATGCCGATGTTTTAGTGGTGCTAGATGGGTCGATGCCTACGTCGTACTCCACTTACGCAAAAGTGCTCGACGTGTTTGACGGCAATGATGATGCGCAGGTTAATGCCGCGCGCGAACGCTGGACGAAATATAAAGAGCAAGGCGTTGCACTTCAGTATGTAAAGCAGCAACCAAATGGTGGCTGGAAAATAGAATCCGAATCTAACGCCGCCTAGCCACTGTCAGCCCCTCAGGCGTGGTTAGCAATACACCATCGAATTTCGTCTTATCCGCCAGCAACGCGTTGAATGCTCGCATGGCTTCGGTTGCCTCTTTCGATGCAGCCTTGGGGTCATCACCACTCACTGCGCCCCAGAGTAAACTATTATCCGCCAGCACCCATGCGTTGGGGCTTAAATGCGATAAGGCTGCCTCCAGATAGGCAGGGTATTGGCGCTTCTCGGCATCAAGGAAAATCATATCGAATGGCGCGCCTGAATAGTTTTGTATCCATGCCAGCGCGTCCGTACATACGACCTCGATACGTTTATCTTGCGCAACGTGAGCTGCAGCAATTTTTGCGTTTTCTTCGCTTTTCTCAAGCGTGATGACACTTCCATTTTTTGGCATGGCGCTCGCCATATAAAGCGTCGAATACCCCATGAATGTGCCCACCTCGAGGATGCGCTTAGCGCCGCTTATCGTCACCAACCATGCGAGCAGATGTGCTTCGTATGGCGACACTTGCATCCCAGGGTGGCGTGTTTCACCTTCGGCGCGTACGTGCGCGAATGGATCATTGCCAACAAAGGTGCTCGAGAGATATTCGGCAAGCTTGCCCTCTGTTCTAGTTTTCATGAATTTGCTCCTTGAAATCGGCGACAATCATTGGGCCATTATATTCTCTTAGCACACCACGCACGATGATTTCTTTACCCTTCATGTCACCAAACTGTTTCCATGCACGCTTGGGGATGCGCACGGTGAAGTCGGTTTTGTAATTCTCACCAAAATTGAGGTAGAGGTCTTCGCGGGTTTGGAAAGTGCTTACCACCCTCCCCTTTACGAGCACGAACTCGCCGATATGGTTCGTGGCATCCTCGGTGGTGAGAACGTCATCCGCCTTCCACCACTCGCCCGTCTTCAGAATCTCAGCCTCAGCCTTGCCGTAGCGGTCCTCTGCAGCAAGTGTGCTACTGGCCATGAAGCTCAGCATGATTCCTACGGTATAAATCCTCAAAAAGCGTTGCATCCTAAACCCCTGACCGCTAGCTTGCCCGAAAGTTAAACCTAAGTTTCAAAAATAATAGTTATTATTTTTGAGTTCGCTCGCTTCGCGGCGCTAAATTGCCGCTTACGGCGACAATTTAGAAGCTCCTGAGGAGCTAGGATGGAGTCCAACATGCGTCGTATTGTTCTTCTGATTTCGGCATTGGCAGCAACACCAGCATTCGCACAATATAGTAACTATGGTTACGATGCGCAGTACCAACAGCAATATTTTCAGCAACAGGCACAAGGTGGCTACCAGCAACCTGTGCAATATCAACAACCTTACCAAGCGCCTGCGCCACAAGTTGATTACTACCAGCAAGCGCAATATCAGCAGCCATATCAACAGCCACTCGCACAAGCGCAAATCAATCCTGCGGTTGGTCTGGTGAATACCGACTATCTGCGCGGGGGTATCGGCATGACACAGGTGGTGGACGATAATAACGCGACCGCATTCAGCATCGAATATAATTACCTTCCCATCTATATGGGCCTACGTCCGATTGTTGGTTTCTACGTGGATACGGATAGCGCGCTTTACGGCTATGCTGGCTTCAATTGGGATTTCTATCTTACTGATTCCATTCTATTCACGCCGACTGCTTCAGTGGGCGCCTATAGTCATGGTGATGACGGGATGAATCTAGGTCACTGGATAGAGTTCCGCACGGGCGTTGAACTTAGCTACGAAATGGAAAGCAAAAGCCGCGTAGGCTTGCAATTGACTCACCTTTCTAATGCAGGTCTGGGTGATAAGAATCCTGGCACAGAAATCTTGCAGGTCAATTATGCCTACCCGCTCGGTTGGCAGCGCTAGGCTATTACGCCGCTAACGCTTCGTAAGCTGGCAGCGTAAGGAATTCGACGTAAGCCTTATCAATCACCAGTTTCAGCACGAGCTCCTTCGCGCGGTCATATTGCAATTTATCGCCTTCTGCGGCTTTGATCTTTACAATCTCTTCATCCGCTACTTTGCGAATGAACGCCTCATCAATCGCCTGACCTGCGTCGGTCTTTGCACCGTGGTGCAACCATTGCCAGAGCTGTGAGCGCGAAATTTCAGCCGTTGCGGCATCTTCCATCAGATTGAAAATGGGTACGCAGCCATTACCGTTGATCCAATTTGCCATATACTGAATCGACACGTTCATGTTGTTGCGCACGCCTGCTTCTGTGATTGTGCCTTGGTGCATTTGCAGCAGTTCTTTCTGCCCTACGTTTACATCTTCACGCAACACATCGCGCTGGTTTGGTGCTGGCATCAGTCGATTAAACGCTTCCATTGCCACTGGAATCAGGCCTGGGTGCGCGACCCACGTGCCATCATGGCCCCAGCTTGCTTCACGCTCCTTATCGGCGCGCACGGCAGCGAAGGCTTTCTCATTCGCCGCTTCATCATTCTTCACGGGGATGAACGCCGCCATGCCACCCATCGCGAAAGCGCCGCGCTTGTGGCAGGTTTGAATTAGCAATTCGGAGTATGACTTCAAGAAATCCTTGTTCATCGTCACTTGCGTGCGATCTGGCAGCAGATATTCTTTATGTGCATGCAGCTTCTTGATGGTCGAGAAGATATAATCCCAACGGCCACAATTCAGGCCAACTGCGTAGTCTTTCAGCGCGTGTAGAATCTCGTGCATCTCGAAAACGGCAGTGAATACTTCAATCAGCACCGTCGCTTTGATGGTGCCTTTCGCAATACCGATATAGTCTTCGGAGAATGCAAAAATATCAGCCCATAGCTGCGCCTCTTCAGCATTCTCTAATTTTGGAATATAGAAATATGGACCTGTTTTGCGGGCAAGTCGCTCTTTCGAATTATGGAAGAAATAAAGACCAAAATCGAGCAATGCACCACTGATTGGCGCACCATTCCATGTTACGTGGCGCTCTGGCAAATGCCAACCGCGCGGACGTACGATGAGTACGGCAAGGTCTTTGTCATTCAACTTATATTCTTTGCCTTCAGGGCTTTTATAGGTGAGTTGCTGGCGCACCGCATCGTAAAGCGCTTTCTGGCCACCGATAATTTTTTCCCAAGTTGGGGATAGTGAATCTTCCAGATCCGCCATGAATACTTTCGCGCCAGAGTTCAGCGCATTAATGACCATTTTCGGTTCAGCAGGACCCGTGATTTCGACACGGCGATCGAGAATATCGGCAGGAACCTCAGCCACTTTCCACGCGTTTTCGCGAATGGATTTCGTTGCGGGGTTGAAATCTGGCAGCGTGCCGTTATCAAATTCTTTTTGGCGTTCAATGCGCTTTTTAAGCAGCGCATCACGACGTGGTTGGAATTTCTCGACCAAGGTGGCGACAAAAGCAATCGCCTCTGGCGTCAGCAAGAACTCACACCCTGTGGGCGCGGGTGAGGTAAATTTCAACGTGGTGGCAGCAGTCGCGCGTGCAGCATTGCTCATACATAAACTCCTTGTTGCTATCTATCTAGTCCAATCATTTTCATTTGTCATCCCCGCATGTCTGTGGCACGTTCATGCTTATGTTTAGCTGGATTAAAAAATCGCTCTGTATGGTATATCGCGCTGGCGATAATCTCGTTGAAAATGACGGGATTGAGCTTGCGGGTTACCTAGCATTCCTTGAACTGTTGTCGCTGTTTCCGTTTCTGGTTATCATTGTGGCGACTGCGGGCTTCTTCGGTCAGGGCGAATTGGGCGCACAATTCATCAACATGCTTATTACCCATGCCCCTGAAGACGCGGTTGTTTCACTTAAACCGCGCATTGAAGAAATTATTTCAGGCCCTCCTCAAGGCTTACTTACTATCTCGATTCTTGGTGCGCTATGGACATCGAGCTCCGCAGTAGAAGGCTTCCGCACGGTATTGAACCGTGCCTATAACGTGAGTGAGCCGCCGCATTATTTCTTCCGCCGACTCATGTCGATTTTGCAAATCGTGCTGCTTACCGTTATCGTCATGTTTGTGATGCTGGTGCTCGTATTAACGCCGCTTTTCTTTGAACGCATCGCGCATCAAGCAGGCTGGAAACTACCGCCTGACGCGCTTACTTTCTTCACGCAAGACTTCGTCTATATTGCCATTGCCTGCATGTTTGTTGCGGTGGCCTCGCTCTATTACTGGCTGCCTAACATCAAACAAACACTCATCGCTGTATTGCCTGGGGCGGCTATTGTGGTCGCGGGTTGGCTCGGCGGCGCGGCATTGGTCAGCTTTTATTTGGATAATGTGAGTCAGGTGAACCTGATTTACGGCTCGCTCTCGGGGTTGATTGCAACGCTGCTGTTCTTCTTCGTGATGAATATCGTCTTTATCTATGGCGCGGAATTCAACCACGAGTTACTATTGGCGTTAGGAAAACGCTTAGAAGAGCGCGAACATTCGACGGAGTCACCGGATGATAAGGTGATCAGTAAACATTAAAGCGTGAACTTAAAGATCTGCCCGTCCCACAATACCATGATGAATGCTAGTGCGATCGCAACCCCGTAGGGGATAGGCTCGCCCGCGCGCAAAATACGTGGCAGATTGACGGGTAAAAAGATCGCAAATTTACGTAAAACCACCACTGCCACGGCAAACAGACCGCCGAATACTGCCATATAAATCAGGAAGTTAACGGTCACGGTTGACCAACCCGTCCATAGCGCTAGTGCGGCGAGTAATTTGATATCGCCACCACCCATAACTTTAAGTGCAAATAGCCCCATGCCGAGCACCAGCACGATACCGCCTGTTGTCAGGCCATTAATGGGGTTGAGGCCGAGAAAATAAAAGCCAGGCAGATAAAGCATGGCTATCGCAACGACGAGCGTATTGGGGATGATAAACTCACGCGTGTCGTAGAAAATGACTGCCAGCATCGCTAGGCTGAGCGCGGCTAAGAATAGTATTGGTAAATTTGAAACCCAAACTTCCACAGGCGCCTCATTTAGGGTTGTGTTGCGGATGCGCTTGGTTTACTCTGCCTAACAATTAATCACAAGAATAACTAAAATCATGCAAGCAACTACCTCACAAAATCCGATTCGCCGTGGCCATATTATCGTAACAGGTAATGAAAAAGGTGGCTCTGGCAAGACGACGACAACCGTGCATTTGATTGTGGCGTTGCTGCGTTTGGGTTTTCGCGTAGGCTCCATGGATATTGATGCGCGGCAGCGTTCGCTCACGCGCTATTTTGAAAATCGCAAAGTGACGATCGCTAAGGAAAATACACCCCTGCCGATGCCGCATCACATTGTGGTCAATAAAAGCCCATTCCCTTCCCAATCCGAGGCGGAGGCAGATGATCGTGATCGCTTCACGCGTGCCCTTGCAAAATTGCTTGTTACCTGTGATTTTGTGGTGATTGATTCGCCTGGGAATGACACGTATCTGTCGCGTCTTGCGCATAGCTTTGCTGATACGGTGATTACACCAATCAACGACAGTTTTGTGGATCTGGACGTGTTGGCAACGGTGGATGGTTCCACCCTCGAAGTGCAGCGCCCAAGCATCTACAGCGAAATGCTCTGGGAACAGAAAATGATGCGCGCTAAGCGCGACGGTGGCTCGATTGATTGGGTGGTCATGCGTAACCGCCTTAGCAATATCGATGCACGCAATAAGCGTATGATAACGCAAGTCATGGAATCACTCGCCAAACGCATTGGCTTCCGCCAAGCACCGGGTTTCTCGGAGCGTGTGATCTTCCGCGAGATGTTTTTGCTAGGCCTTACCGTGTTGGATGTGACCGAAACGAATGGCGCTTCCAGCTCACTTTCGATGTCGCATTTAGCGGCGCGCCAAGAAGTGCGCGAGTTGCTCAAGGCACTTAAAATTCCAGCGATTGACCAGCGTATTACCGAAGTGCGCACGGGCGAGGTAAAACCCGTTGCCCCCACGCCACCGCCGGAGGCCGCGAATGATTCTTCGCCACTTCCGTCCGAGCAGCCGGTTGCTGTAGAACCGATCGCCGAGAGCGCAGCTTAGGCGCTTCTAGCTGATTCTAAGGAGATTGCGCCATGACGTTTATTTGGCAGAAGAACAAGGAAAATTTGGAAGTCGTAGCAGGGACTACGTCTGAGAAATTTTTCGCCGTTATTCTGCCATGAACACTCTGCCCGATGCATCTTTGTTTCGCGCCTATGACTTACGCGGCGTCTTTGGTAAAACCTTGCACGCTGAGGATTTTTATGCGCTAGGTCAGGCCTTCGCAAGCCATGTAATTGACACCGTCAACTGTCGCACCCCCCAAATCGTTCTCATGCGCGATGGCCGCCATTCTTCGCCTGCTCTTGCCCATGCGATGCGCGAAGGTTTGGCCAGTGCGGGCGCGACGGTATTAGACGCAGGGGTAGGCCCCACCCCCATGTGTTATTTTGCTACGCATTTTCTAGCCGCCGACGGTTCGGTGATGATTACAGGTTCGCACAACCCGAAAGACCATAATGGCGCAAAGTTTACCTGTTTGGGCGCCAGCGTGCATGGCGACGCACTGCGTACGCTGCGTACGCGTATCGAAACGCAAGAACTCGTGCGTGGTCGTGGCCATAGCGAGGAAGTCAGCATTCACGAAGAATATCTCGCCGAGCTTAAAAAGGCGTTGCCCATCGGCTTGGACGTGCATGATCTCAACATTGTGTGGGACGCAGGCAATGGTGCCGCAGGCGATGTGATTGCCGCGCTGACCAAAGATTCTGATACGGACGCGCTCGCGCTCTATACAACGATGGATGGTAGTTTCCCTAATCATGAGCCGGACCCATCCAAAGCTGCCAATCTTGTTGATTTGCAGAAGGCTGTGAAGTCTCGTAGTGCATTAATGGGACTTGCCTTTGACGGCGATGGTGATCGCCTTGGGGTGGTCGATGAGCGCGGAAAAATCATATCACCTGACCATTTGCTCATGCTATTCGCCAAAGATGTGCTGAGCCGCAAAAAGGACGCCACCATTATTGCTGACGTCAAAACCAGCGATGCATTCTTCCGCCAAGTAGCGTTATGGGGCGGCCACCCACTGATGTGGAAAACAGGTCATGCGCTCATCAAGGACAAGATGCGCGATACCAAAGCTGCTTTTGCGGGTGAAGCAAGCGGCCATATCTTTTTTGCCGACGAATATTACGGCTATGACGACGCGCTCTATGCCGCGATGCGATTGATTCGTATTGTCGTGGAAAGCAAGCGTCCGCTCAGCGCGCTTATTGAATCGTTGCCTGCGCTGTACAGTTCAGAGGAATGGCGAATTCAGTACGATGACGACAAAAAATTCGCGGTGATTGAATCACTAGCTGCAATGCTTACGAAAGATGGCGCCTCGGTGAATCAGCTCGACGGTGTGCGCGTTACCAATGAATATGGTTGGTGGTTGATACGCGCATCCAATACGGAAGATAAGTTGGTCGCACGTTGCGAAGGTTACACGGCAGAAGGCCTGCAGCGCCAGCGCAGCGCACTTGCCGATTATTTGGGTCGTCATAAGATTGGATTGCCTGCGGCAGCCTAGGCGGGCTCTTGCTGCGTAAGGCAATGAATTGTTCCCAAGCCCCACACTAAATCACGCGCATAAATGCCGATGACTTCGCGAGTTGGGAAGCAAGCTTGTAACGTATCGAGCGCGTCTTTATCCGCCACATCGTTGAAGACAGGCACCAACACCACCTTGTTACAAATCAAGAAATTTGCGTAAGACGCTGGTAAGCGTTCGCCGTCATACATCACAGGGCGCGGCATGGGGATGTCGATGACCTCAAAAGGCTTGCCCTTTGCATCACGTGCCTTGTTCAGGCGCTTCAGGTTATCTTGTAGCAATTTGTAGTTTGCATCTTTCTTGTCGTGCTCGACCACGGTGACGATTTTACCGGGAGCAACAAAACGCGTGATATCATCGACATGGCCGTGCGTATCATCACCCACGATGCCGTTGCCAAGCCAGATGGTATTTTCTGCGCCCAGATATTTCGCGAAAACTTGTTCGTAATCTTTGCGCGTAAAGCCGGGGTTGCGAATCTGTTTTTTGCTCAGCAGCCATTCTTCGGTCACGATGATGCTACCTTCACCATCCACCTCGATACCGCCACCTTCGAGCGTTACTTGCTTGCCCTTATGCTTGGGAATAAGGCCAGCATGCTCGGTGAAGCCCAATACATGGGTCGGCACGATCGTGTCTTTTTTCCAATTCGGATATTTCGCCCACGCGTTGAAACCCCAATCCAGCCCGACAAGTTCTTTGCCGCTTTTCACCCAGATGGGACCGCAGTCACGCAGCCAACCACGATCGGTCGGCGCTATCACAAAATCGACATGTTTGAGATTCGCGTGCGCATCTTTGAGCAGACGCTTGGCGTCTTTCTCTGCTTTTGAATCTTTCACCAATAATCCCACACGCTGGTCGCGCGAGATAAGGCGCACCATTTCGGCAAACACATAAGGTACGGGCGCGAATTTACCTGGCCAATCGGCCTCGTTATGCGGCCACGAAAGCCAGATACGTTTTTGTGGCGCCCACTCTGCGGGCATGAGGAAGTTGCTCATGACTTACGCGCTTGGATGCTCAAGAATTTTGCCATAGGCATCGATACGACGGTCACGGAAGAACGGCCAGTATTGGCGCTGTTTCTCGACCTTTGCGGGGTCAATCGTCGCCGTAAGGATAGCTTGCGAGTGATCGTCTGCATGTTCGATGTAACGGCCAGACGTATCGCAAATGAAGCTGTGGCCGAAGAATTCGAGCGCACCACCATCCGTATCTTTTTCAAGACCCGTGCGGTTCGGTGCTGCAATGAATACGTTATTAGCAACGGCATGACCACGCATCACCGTCTGCCATTTGTTCCACTGCTCTTCACCGTATTGTTCTTTCTCGGCGGGGTGCCAACCAATCGCAGTCGGATAGAAAATCACGCTGCAGCCTTGCATGGCAGTAAGGCGCGCAGCTTCGGGGAACCATTGATCCCAGCAAATCAATACGCCAATGCGACCATATTTGGTGTCGAAATTCTTGAAGCCCGTATCACCCGGCGTGAAATAGAATTTCTCGTAGTAACGTGGATCATCTGGAATATGCATTTTTCGGTAGATGCCTAAATCCGTACCGTCTGCGTCGAACACCACGGTGGTGTTGTGATAGACACCTGCAGCACGGCGCTCGAACAGCGAAGCAACCACCACCATGTCCAATTCCTTGGCAACCTTGCTCAATGTCTCGGTGCTCGGGCCTGGGATTGGCTCAGCGTATTTGAAATAGTCGTGATTTTCGCTCTGGCAGAAATAGGGGCTTAAGAACAGCTCTGGCAGGCAAGCCACCTGCACGCCTTGTTTCTTTGCATCGCGCAGCAAGGCAATCGCCTTATCCATGTTGGCTTTTGGGTCTGCGGACATTGACATCTGGATGATGCCGATTTTGTATGGGTTTGTGCTCATAATTCGGGCACGTAGCATGTTCTTGCCTGTGGCGCAAGCACACTGCTATAAGAAAATGGTGCGTGCCCGTAGCTCAGCTGGATAGAGCATCTGCCTTCTAAGCAGAGGGTCACAGGTTCGACTCCTGTCGGGCACGCCACATTAAGGATGCGCATGCCTAATTCCAACGAATATCATCTGCTGCATTTTATACCCGCCGTTGAGGCGTGGGAGATGCCGCCTGTGCTGGAACAAATGGCGCAGCAATTGGTGAAATCAGGCCGCCTGCGTATCAATGCAGACCATGAGCGTAACTTCGTGAAATACTCGACGGTGGATAGTGACCGTAGCTTCAGTGCCCGCGAGTTAACCAACCCCGAATTACTGCCTAAAACACGACAAACCATCGCGCAATCCGTGCCGATGGGGCTGGGTGATGCAGCGATAGATGATGTATTGGAGCAACTGCACCGCGAGCTGAAAAAAGCGCGCGGTATTGATGAAGCCAAAGAGCTTAAAGTCGCGCGTGTGCTGATGCAGTCAGCGCATCCTGCTGTCATGTTACTAGCGCTTCGTGAAGGTGCAGAATTCTTTGTGTCCTACTCGCATAATGTGGGTGATCTCATGGCGATGCATTTCTGGCAAACGCATGGCACGGCAAGCGGCCTGCAATCCGCAGCAGATGAAGGATTGGCGATTTATGTTTCTTGCAGTGGCGACCCGTTTTTTGAGGGTGAAGAAAAAACCTACACCACGGATGGCTGGCCAGCACTCGCGCGCATGGTGGTGATTGCAGGGCAAGAGATTGGGCACTATGCCGACCTTCGCCGCACAGCGCATGGCATTACTGGGCGCATCTCTGCTGATACGTATGAGCTTGCGCCAAGCCCCGCTTGCAAAGCAGCGCGTGATGCAGACAGGCAGCGCCTAATGTTTTTATTAGATTCATGGAACCAAAGAGGTCTTGGTGCATTACTCAAAGCTGAACAGGTCGTCGATTTTTATAGTAGTCGCTTGCGTTTTTCACCACGCTATGTGCTCGCGCAAATGTGGCGTGCACTCGTGTGGGTGATATTTGCAGCACGTCACATTGGGGCACTACCAACGCTGCACACTTATCCTCGCTTACGTTGCGCAACAGGTCTGACGCATTTCGTGCAGGACATGGCCTTCAATCTTAGCCCTAATGCCGATGCGTATCGCCGCGATGATCCGATAGAGGAAGAAGCCATCGCCTGTATCGAGGCATTGGCGCGTGTACCCCAGCAGGTGAATAAATGGGGTCATGGGGCAGTTAAATTAGCAATTCCTAATATGTATAGATTATATTACGGTTCCGTTATACCAAACGTCACGGCAGCCCTGCCAAATGACCTGCTGGAGCTAGCGCGCAAAGCCAATAAAAACAATATAATACAATTGGTTATAGCCAAGCTGCGCCGCCTGTTTTCCTCGAGGGCTGGCTGGCACCCCAAATCCTCGATTTAAGGGGCTTTTGCGGCCTTAAACCACCCACCAAAAATCTTGCTGAAACATCCATTTTTCTAGGGGTTTGTCATCAAACCGTCACATTGAAATGGTATCTTCTTAAGAAGGAAGGCAAGTAAATGAGTATTGGTGCAATCGCAGGTCCAGTAAGAGAATTCAACGAAACCGTGCAAGGTGCGGGCAACGCTGTACGCAGCGGCTTTGACGTTTTGGGATTTGTTTTCCAAGCACTGATCTGGGGACCTATCATTCTTCTTGGTGGCGGCTGGCTACTGAATAATTTCCATGATCAGCCATGGTTAAGACCCGTAATGGAATTCTTTGCGCCGATGGTTGAAGGATTGTTAAATTTCCTTCCTGAGGGCATGAGCGACTGGTTGCGCGAGAACGTGCTCGGCAACTTTGCACAATATATGACAGGTGCTGGCGCACGCGCTGCACTGCAGATGGCAGGTCTTTCCGAAGATATGACCAGAGCAATGATTCGCGACGGCGAGACGGAAAGCGCACAAGATATAGCAACGCTGAACGCTGCACTTGCAGCTGGCCGTAATGGCGCGACAGGTCGCGTAGCGCGCGGTGATTTTGTCGGCATGGCATTTAACGAACACTCGTTGAGTTACTTATTGAATGATCCCAATGGTCGCCGCATGTTAAATGATGCTCGCGCTATCGCCATTCGTGAAGCACAATTAGCAGATCAGACATATCAACGTTCTGTTGAGGAAGCGCGCGCTAATAATAGACCTATTCCAGCGCGCCCACAAAACCACGTACTTAATGCCGTACGCGGCCTGCTTAACAATTCTACCCTATTCGCTGGCGTTAGAGCTGAAGGTTTAGAAGTCATGTACCAGTACGCAGAAGCGCTGGGTAACGTAACACTTAGCACTGAAGCAAAAGCAGCACTGAATGGTCTTGGTGCGGAACAGCGCCGCCAGCTTTTTGCGGCGTTCATTCCAGCAGAAAGTGCTGAAGGCCAAACACAAATGCGCGAGACTGTGGCACGTCTCATTTCAGATTCTAGTGACACTCGAATTCCAGATGCTACGCTCTTTACCATCATTCGCGGCGTGACGGTTACAAGTAATGCAGAAGCACAGAGCTTAATTCAACGCATGACCACTCCACCAGTTGGCAGCAGCGTTGAGCCAGCAGCACATTTTGCACAAATACGTGCCCAAATGCAGGCTTTGGGCGTAGATACGGTTATCGCTTTTGCCAATAATCCCGTTCAGGCGCTTGTAGCGAACGCCAACAATACCAATTTGAATGGCCCTCGCCTAAGTGCGCTCGCGAGCCTAGCACCAACCGAAGGCCCTGGTGCACTTACGGGAGATATGCGCAGCCTGCTCAGCACGCCCGAGGGCGCACAGAGTGTTATTGATCTTGCAAAAACTCTAGAAGTCGCTGGTGCGGGAACCTTTGAGCGCTTTGTGAATGCTCTAGGTGCGTTCAACCTTACAGAGGGACAACTCTCTGCACTCCAAACACCAAATGAAGAAAGAGCCGCAGCATTGGATGCTGTGATGGCACAATACCCAGAATTATTGGCGATTTATGGTGCGAATAAAGCAGCAATTGATGCGTTTATTAATGCGCAACCAGCAGATAGCAGCATTCGTCGACGCGCGGCTCCATTACAGAGTCTGTCGGCAGAAACTGCTACAGCAAGCGCTGGGATTTTGAGACAAGTCAACGAGGGCACGCGCGGAAATGAGGCGTTGCGCGCAAGTATCAATAGTGCATTCCAACAGGCCATCGGCAGTGAGTCAGATTTTACACCTCTGATGGGCTTACTGTTCCAAGACGATCCCAACAATAACGCACGCGCGTTAGTTTCAGGTGAGAATAATGCTATTCTAGAAAATCTGGCACGACTTGCTGGACAGCAAGTAACCCACTCACTAAGCACCCCCGAAGGCTACGGTGAACAAACCGTAAGAGCATTCTTGACAGGCAATGGTGTTGAACAAGCTTCAGCGGCTGATGGTAGATTTGCTGCGCTTGCTGGTCACCCAGATCGCATTGGTACCTATAACCTTGAAGCACTAGTGACGCTGATTGATAGCATTGATAGAGCAACAGGCCGTGAGGTGACCACTGGCGATGAAGCTGCAAAAAATGCAGCAGAAGTCGATGCGGACGCACGTAACCTGCGTCTTGTTAATTTCTTCTTGCAGGTTTCCACTGGTCAAGAAGTTGAGATGTCTCAAACTGAAAGAGAACAGCTTTATGATGACATACAACGTCGCTTGCAAAGCACAGAAGTCGTGGCGGCGATTCGCACATTCTTCAATACCGTGGATGTAGATAATATGACGCCTGCCCAGCAACGTTTGATGGATTACATCAAAGACAATTGGTGGATTGACCGCTCACCAGAAGGCGAAACACCAAATAATACCTTTGAATCTTGGGCTGGTATTAATACTACTGGCAATATTTTTATGACTGCTTTGGCTAATTCAGGATTGGCAGAATCAGGGCAGCGCTATAGCCCCACGGATGATAAGGATCTTGGTATTGCTGCTATTCTCAGTGACCCCTATTTCAGAGAATCTTTTGTAAACGGTTTATTGGGCGTTGAAACTGGTGGCATGTTAGATTGGATGCGCGCAGGTGTTGGGGAAGCAACAGACCTAAAGAACAGGCTTGCCCCTCTAAGAACCGCAATCGACAACGAAAGACCCGTGCCGCCACGTAACTAGTTTGGCCAAGCCCAAATGCGCTTCAAACTCCCCTCCCTTTCTGCTACACTCACAACCGATTCATTGCGCCTAGGCATATAGCGAGGCGTTGGTGACCATCGGCCGCGTAATCAGGTAGCGGGCGCGCTGACAAGATGTGGGGTAACGCATGGTGGATATCTCCGCCACAGCGCCTGCTACTGCTGCTGCCAATCCTACGGTCGCGGCCATCGCGCGCGTCAGCCGCGAGATTAGCGACTCTACCTTTCGTATTGCCTCGGGCAACCGTATCGTGCGTACGGGGGATGAGGCATCGACCATCACTATCGCAGCGACGCTGCAATCACAAATCAGCACGCTACGCCAAGGCCAAGTGAATAGTGGCGCGGCAGGTAGCTTGCTTGAGATTGCGGCCAACGCCCTCACGCGCATAGGCACGCTGCTTGAAACCCTCGAAGGCCTCACCAGACAAGCGGATGATTCTACCCTCACCGATAATGCCCGCGTGTTTTTAGACACGGGCTTTCAAGATACGCGCGCCGCGATTGATGCGATTGTAAGCGCCACACGTTTTGGTGGACGTACATTGCTCGATGGCGCGAACTCGCCCTTTGAATTTGCCGTAGGTGAAAATGGCGGCAGTGTGGAAGTCATCATTGATGCGGTCGATAGCGCCACGTTATTGGCGGGTGCCACGCCCGATATAACCAGCCAATCGAATGCGCAAGCGGCGCTGCCATTGGTGCAGGACGCACGCGAGCGCTTTGGTATTGTGCAGGCAGAAGTCAATGCAAGCCTGAGTGAGCTGCGCGCCAATGCGGACGGGTTGGCCGCAGCGATTGGTGATATCGACACAGCGCGAGGCAGCTTGCTGAACACCGATGTGCCGCGTGAGCAAACGCGCCTTGCCGCACTCACCTTGCAGCAGGAGGTGGGACTTTCCGTGGTCGCACAGACCCAAGCCTTTAATAGCGATTTGCTGAACCTATTGCAGTTTAGCTAGACACCAACAAAAAAGCCGATGGTTTTTTGCCATCGGCTTTCCGTGTAAAAGGTTAGTGATTATTACGATTTTGGCACAGCAGAACCAACCGCATTCTCCTCGCGACGCCTATTATCAGGCGTTGCTGAAGGCGGAGCGGATAGTATAGCCGCAGGGTCTTCTACTTCAACCGCACCTGCGAGAGCTCCATCTATTTCACCCTCATCGGTGCGATCCATACGGCCAAACATTCTACCCAAACTATCGCCAGCATATGCGCCAGCAACTCCGCCCAGAACGCCATCAACGACATCATAACTTGTTGTCCTTGTTTCGGTCGTCGTCGTCGTCGTCACCGTCTGTCCAGGGTCGCCTGGGGGGCCATCCAGACCTCCTGCTTTAGTTGGATCAAGCAATTGTATTACTTCAATCAGTGTTCTAATTATCGTTACTTCTCTGCCTGCAAGAAGACCGATTAATCCCCCACCAATCATCCATAAGTTTAGGCCTGTACCTGCATTTAGAGCATCAACGTCACTTTCGATGCCAGCTACTAGCGCATTAAACTCATTGCTTTGGCCAGCGCGCAAGGCATTGAGGTCGCCACTTTGTATCATGCCTAATGCCGCATTCAGGCGTGCATTATCATTTCCTAATGCTGCACGCAGGCTAGACATAATAGACGCGTTCACCGCAGGCTGCCCTGCAAGAACCGCGTTGAATGCCTGAGTTTGCTGCGCACGCAGTGCCTGCACTGCCACTTCTCCATTCGCATTAAAGTAGCTATTTAATTGGTCTGTGAATGCCGCATCGATTGCAGTCACTGCAGCTTGCGGATTTGCATCCTGCGCAGCATTAGCGCGGGCAACAATCCAATTGCTCATGAGCTCTGCATAAGCTGCTTGGTCAGGATTGCCACGGGCACCTGCCATACGTTGCAGCTCTAGCGCAATCTGCTGTCTAGCCGCCTGATCACCCGAGAAGAAACCTGCCACCAACAGTTGCGAGTAAAGCGCAGGGCTTTGCAGTGCCAAGCGATCTACTAATGCACTATTCATTTGGTTTTCGGTGATTCTATCGGAATTAATAGCTGGTATTGCACCTGCAGTGGTAGCAGATAATAGCGTAGTCGCTATCACAGGTCTTCCATCCGTTGGTGCTGGTGGCTGAGATGCCAGATTGTTTTCACCTGCGAGAACCGTTGGATCTGCTAGCGCTGAGGCCAATGGTTCAGGTGGGGGTAAATCAACAACAGTACTATTATTGTCAATTGCTGCATTCGCCAACTCGATGGCGCGATCATCATCTACAATCACAATATTTTCGCCATTATTGATGCGCTGCTGTATAGAAATTGCGATGTTTGCAGCGAGGTTTCGTCCGTCTACCGTGCTGCGATACATGTCCCAATTATTACCTATTTCTGCAATATCCAGTTCCGCAGGCTGTGCATCTATTATGGCTTGGTATCTAGGGTTAAGATCCCCTGTTTCCCTGCCTGCTATACCCGATCCCGTATCATAAGCTACGTCCAAACTGACGCTGTTCATCAAGCGCGTTAAGATTGGCGCTGCTTGAGGGCTGTTGGGGTCGATACGACCAATCATATCCATCAAATCACGACGAATAATAGCTCTGTCTTCAGGGGTAGCTGTAGGGCTATTGTAACGCGCCAACATAGCCTGCGCAACCTCCTGACCCTGGCGAAGATTCTCGCTACGGTTTTCCCAACTGAAGAATAAGAAACCATCGCGGTTATCTTCGTATTGGAGATTGCCTCTCAGATTGTTATTGCCACTGAGGGTTTTAGCGTGACGTCGCGTATAATTTAGCGCTTCTTCATGGGTTTCAAAACCAAGCGCGCGCCAATTTTCTGATGCTCCATTTGGATTCGTTGCATAATTATAGATTTCTAGAATCTGTGAGAGGTTATCTTGGCTGCTCAACACATAATCCACGTAAGCATTGCGGAATTGTTCGTTTGCTGGGTCACCCAATGCAGTCTGCAATTCAGTTGCCTGCTGCAAGATGCTTTCTGTCGTTTGCGTTTCATTATTAAATGTTACGCCTGTTGCCACATCAATGTCGCGAACGTTAGGTGCGCCCGTGGTCATCGCATTACTACGGTCAGCATTCGCTTGCGCATATCGCAAGACTTCACGCACTTCTCTCGTTTGTGTTTGTCTTGACGACTCTCTATCACGCGTAGCACGCTGATCTTCTGCACGATATGCACGGCGAATGTCTCTAATCTCAACACGTTGTGAAATGATGGCTTTCTCGGGATTGAATAGCGCATCCGCGCCCGTTGCATCATCCCTAATACCTAATTGAGCACGCTGCTCTGCCGATAGGGTGACGTTTCGTGTCTGAATGTCTGATTCCCTGCCGCCCATATCAACCACAACGGTTGTATTGGTGTAGAGCGCTTCTTGTGTATTGACGTTACGATGGTCGGCCACCGCATTTGCAAGTGCGAGGGGATCATCCAGCAATTCGGAATAGCCCGCATAAGTAGCACGAAGGCGGTCCCTATCTGCTTGTGGTATAGACTCGTTCGCTAATGCACTCGCCAGAACTCTGTCATAATCCGCGCGAATAAGATCTCTATTGAGCTCCACGCCATAGCCATATTCTGAACGCACCAGTGGGTTCAGTGCCGTACGCAACGTGAGTTGTAATGCGCGCTCCGAATCGGCAAATGATAGTGGGGTCGTACTTTGAATCAATGGTTGACGAAGATCTTCCGTAGCACGAAGACTGGTGAAATAGCGCAAACCTTCTGCGGTAGCGTTGAGTTCGTTAATGCGATTGCGTGCCGTTGAGAAGTTGGTGAAAATATTTTCGAAATCTGGGTCGCGACGGCGATTGATAGAAATCAATGCACTACCATCAATGCTCCAGCCTTCATTACCATCCGCATCGAACACGAGGCGTGGGGTAGTTTCCAGTTTCTGCGTTTGTTCCTCGTTATAGTCTGTCGCTTGGCCGTACTGGTCAACGTTTACCGATCGTTGTGGGCGGAAGGTAGCCTCAGCGCCTCTATTACGAGACGTATCGGTAACGCTTGCATCTCTGCCTGTTCCGTCTTGTACCAACGTGCCTTCACTGGCACGACCTGGCCGCATATCGCGGCGTTCTGGGCCATCCGCAGCAACATCTCGAGGCTGTCTACCGCGAATGAGGTTGAAGTAATCAACAGATAGTTGTTGTTCTTCGCGACTGCCCGTCGATAGCACCTCTTGCACGAGTACGCGTGTTGGTGTTGGTTGCACGGCGACAGGTGCGGCGGCGATTACTGGTTCAAGGGCTCTTTCTAATTCTACGGTAAGCGTACAAACACCATCCGTACAGGTGTTAAGCGGGTGATATCTTGGAGTTTGGTCAGTTAACAACTTAACGTCCTGATTTGGCGTTAATGGGTAATTGTAAACCCATTTGCCGCAATTAGCAGGCACTGCGTCAATATCGTTGACGTGTGCTGTTCCTGCTTCGACGAGCCAGGTCGCATGTTCGCGCAGAATACGTTGTTCTTCTGCACCCACGATTCCGCCAGCCGCAACATCTCTAATGCGCTGCAACGAGCGTGCGCTTCGACCGCGCGGATTATCAATAAGATCTTGCGCTTCTGCTTCCGTATCAACCCCACCAACAGGAAAGGTTACGAAACGCTCTGGCAACATTCCTTGTCTTTGTAATTCTTCAAAATACGCCACTACCCTTTGAGGGTTCGCGTACATTTCCGCCAAAGCAGCCTCTGTTACTTCTCTTAGGAATCTATCGCTATTTTCTGGACTGAGCTGAATACCATCTAATTCTGTATTAGTATCATTCGTCGCGGTTGCATATCTTGCGCGAATAGCTCGATAGGTTTCTGCTGGCAGAATCTCTTCATACATTGCAAGCTGGCCCATCGCTCTGACAGTAGAGCTATATCTTCCTTGGCGCTGCGCCTGAACTACCGTCAAGTCGTCTCTGTTGACAACTTCATCCGTGTCGCTGGTTCTATCATTGATAAAGTTCTCGCCAACCATCTTGATCTCCTAAAATTGCCTATTCGGGCTTTTGATTGCCCTGTTACTATGCTCGCAGTATCGCACAGCAATCGTTACAATTGGGTTAACTTTTATCTAATTTTCCCTTAATAGGCTATTTAATAGTTAACAAATGGTTAAGATTTGGCCTATCTTATTGAAAGATAATGTCATTTGTCCGCTATGCTGCGCCTATTTATAGGCGTTTAGGGCGAAATTTACGCGGTCACGCAGGGTAAATTTACTCACATCCACCGCATCGACCTTCTCGGTACGGCTTAAAAGTCCGCAGCGATTGGCGATTTGAATCGCAATGCCGGGGCGCGCATTGGCCTCCAGCACCATGGGGCCTTTGTCTTTGTCGAGTACAATATCCACGCCAACATAACCGAGCTTGGTGATGTCATAAAATTTACTCGCCATCTCAAGCAAAAATGGCCAGCGCGGAATTTGGCGGCCAGCGAGCGGTTTCAATGTCTCTGGATGTTCGTTGACGAACTTGCTGCCTTGTACACCATACATGGTGCTGCCAGTGCTCATTTCAATACCAACGCCAATACCGCCTTTGTGCAAGTTCGCTTTACCGTCGGACTTGCGGGTTGGTAAGCGCAGCATGGCCATAATCGGCACACCTTTATAGACGATAATGCGAATATCGGGCACGCCCTGATAGGTGATTTCGTTGAAGATGGGGTCGAACTGCACAACATATTCTAGAATTGCTTTGTCACTCGAGCCGCCCATTGAGTACATACCGCCCAAGATATTGGTGATGTAGTATTGCATATCACCTGCGGAAATCAGTTCGCCGTTGGCCTTTTGAAAACTGCCGCCAATCACGTCTTTGACGAGGGTAATACCATCACCACCCGAACCACGCGCAGGCTTAATCACGAATTGTTTATGGGGTGCGGCAATCTCCGCCACCTGCCCTGCTTGGTTGATGAATTCAATCACGCCATACAGTTCGGGCACTTGAATGCCCGCCTCGAGGGCGAGTTTTTTGGTGAGTAATTTATCGTCTACCAGTGGGTAGAAACGCCTACGGTTATTGGGAAAAATAAAATCGCGGTTACGCGCATTAATGCCCATGATTTTATATTTGCCCAAGCCTTCCAGCATTCCAGCAAACATATTATTTCACTTTCTCAGCTTCTTTTTTCTCAAGCGCGGCGAGCGACTTTTGCAACTGGCGGAAGCGAATATACTCGGTGAGTTTATAGTGGTTATAGCGGCCCATCACCATAGCAAGTGCCAATACAACGAGTAGCAACTCAGGAAATGCAAACATTAGGTAATTGAGGGTTTCGTCATTCATCGCGAAGTAGGCGATGATAGCGCAGCCCATGCTCATCAGACCTGTTTTAATCGCGGTTTCCGAGCCATATTCTTCCCACATCATGGTCATGCGCTCGATCGTCATCGTGAGCACAACGATTGGGAAGAGCGAAATCGACAGACCGACAATCATGCCGAACTGATTGGTGATCATGGCGATCAAGCTCAGTACAATAACGACCACGGTAAGCACCGCCGTTAGTCGCGGAACGAGAAGCAGTTTCAGTGCATCAAAATAGTTGCGGATGATCACACCAAGTATCACCACCAACGTGAATAACAGCACACCCGCGAACAACCCCGTTTCGCGGAAAGCAAGCGCGACCAGCACGGGCATAAAGGTACCAAAGGTTTTCACACCGATCACTTGTCGCAGAAAGGCCATCACAAGGCCGCCAACAGGAAGCATGAGTAGTACGTTAAATACGAGCTGTGCATCCAACGGCAGGTTATAGAACGAGAAGGTCAGGAATAAATCAGCAAGCTGACCGCTCTTCCAAATTGCACGGGTCAATGCGTTGTTGGTGTTCTGTCGCACGGCAATCATCGTCTCAGCGCGCGCGTTACCTTCCACACTGTAAAGGCCTTTATCACCGTACCACCAGACAATATATTTATCTTTTAGGCCGAAGCTGCGGTGCTCGGGGTCGATGCCGACCCAATCATTCTTCACGAATACTTCAAGCCACTGAACAGTGCCTGCACGACGCTTATCTTCAGATAATTTCAAACCATGTGCAATACGGGTTGAAATACCATCCGCCTGTAAGAGTAGTGAAGCGAGCTCTACGTCGGTGAGTTCTTCTTCTACGGAATCACGAATGAGTTTTACACGGTCATCGCTCGCGTCACCGACCAGTCGGTAGATTTCACGCACGAACGTTTTGGTGGAGGCAGATTTGTCCTTCGCTTCGCCTATCAGCGCATCAATCGCAACATAGACAGGTGCTTCTTTTTCACCCTCTTCGAGTTTAGGGCGATTCTTTTTCTGATAGGAAGAGTCTGGCTGGGGCGGCGCTGCTACGACCTGCTTTGAAGGTGAGTCGAGCTCATAAACGATTGCGCGGTAGAAAATGGTTTCGTTGGCGTCCATGCGACGTTTGGAGAAAACAGCAGTGCGGTTGCCGTCTGCGTCCGACTCAGTGATTTCATGGCCGAAGCCGCGGGCGACAATATTCTCGTCCACCAACACGAATCGTTCGGACTGGTGTGGCAATTGCAGCGTGAAAATGATGGGCTTATCGCCCTGACGCCATGGGTTTTTCGATGCGAGATCGACACGTGATTCAACGTACCAGCTTTTATAGGTCGTATCGGGCGTTAGTGGGAATTCGAGAGTGAGGTGCTTATACGCCGCCATGCCAAAGCCGATAGCCGCGAAAATGAGCGCCAAACTCCAGACATGCAGACTACGCATTATGCTTATTCCTCAGTACAACGAGCGCGACTGACGAAGGTACGAGAAGGATCCACCGACAGCTTGGCATGTTGCATCATGTTACGACCTATCAGCAGTGGGTAAATGAAGTTTTCGCGATTGGCAAGGTTCACTTCTTCATTCACCTGGCGGCCAGCGATACAGAGTTCCATTTTGATAACTGGGCGGCGCAGAAAGCCACCGTTTTTCTTTTTAATGCGCACATAGCGTACAATATCGCGCTCAAAGGTGACCGACTTATTATTGTTATCATTCTTGATGCTAAAAACCACCTGCTCGCCTGTGTAGCCTTTTTTGCGCTTACCAACTTTGCGTATATCAATGACCTCTGCATCAATGGAGGAAGTCTTCGCGCCTGAATCCAGCTTAGCCTTGAAGGTAATATCCACCTCTGCAACAGTCACGTTCTCAACCCAGCCTACAATTTTGAGCTTTGGGTCTGCTTTAGGTTGGGCATTGGCAGTGGCCGCCATCACTAGCAACAGAATACATGAAATGCGTAACATATGTTTGCAAAACTCGGGTTTAAGGCGTTGCTTCCTAATCGTTTTTGATACCATACGTCAATGGTTTTATACGCCCCGCCTCTAGTCTTGCATTGACTTTGCGCGAATCCTGCGTATGGTGCGCCCTGAGTTTTGTACTCTTTTGCATGTGCCGGCCGTAGTGAATCTTCATTTGCGGCGCGCCTTTGAGGCGCAAAATTGGGCTTTTTCAGTCCAGCCAACCAGCGTTTGATTAAGAGTTGCTGCCTTTCAGGCGGAAATAACTCTCGACTACCCTCACGACGCAATAATGCGCCGTGTCAAACGACATGTTGTCTGGAAAGGACAAAACAATGACGATCGATAGTTTTAAGGCATTTGATCTGCCACCTGCACTTGACGAAGCACTGGAATATCTGCGCTTCGAAAAACCCACCCCTATTCAAGCAGAAGCGATTCCGCACGTGCTTGCTGGCCGCGATATTTTAGGCTCGGCACAGACCGGCACTGGTAAAACAGGGGCTTTTGGCATCCCACTGATTGCTAAGCTTTTGCGTAATCCGCATGGCTCTGCACTGATTATGACACCCACGCGCGAACTCGCCGTGCAGGTGATTGATATGATCGATTTGATGCTCGGCCTTGATAGCGGCATCAAAGGCGCGCTGCTGATTGGTGGCGAATCCATGGGCAAGCAGTTCAACCAACTGCGCCAAAATCCACGCATTATTGTGGGCACTCCAGGACGTATCAATGACCACCTCGCGAAGCGTACGCTGAAGCTCGACAACACCAATTATCTGGTGCTTGATGAGACGGATCGTATGCTTGATATGGGCTTTAGTGCGCAGATTGACCGCATCGTAGCACATCTGCCACGCAACCGTCAGACGCTGCTATTCTCAGCCACGCTGCCCGATAATATCGTTAAGTTGTCGGCGCGCTACTTGAAAGATCCCGTGCGTATTTCGATGGGCGCAACCAACGTGCCGATTGCAAAAATCAAACAAGAAAATGTTACCGTTTCCGATGACGATAAATACAGCCAGTTGCTGGTGCAGTTACAAAATCGTCAAGGCACGGTCATTGTGTTCGTGAAAACGAAGCATGGTGCTGACCGTCTAGCGAAAAAGCTGCGTGCGATGAAACACGAAGCGGGCGCAATTCACGGCGACTTGCGTCAAAATCAACGCGATACTGCTATCAATGATTTCCGTAACAAGAAAACACGCATTCTGGTTGCAACCGATATTGCAGCACGCGGTTTGGATATTCCGCATATTGAGCACGTCATTAACTATGACTTGCCACAAGCGCCGGAAGATTACATTCACCGTATTGGCCGTACCGCACGCGCGGGCGCGGAAGGTGCAGCCGTGAATCTGATTTCGCCGAAAGATGGTCCGAAATGGAAGGCGATTCAAAAATTGCTGAACCCAGGCCAAACGCAAATTGATAGGCAGCAGCCACGTGTGAATGCAGACGGTGTCGAGAAAAAACGCCCGAAGCGTAAACGTAGCCGTAACCGTAATCGCAATCGCGGCGACCGCAGTGGTCACGGTGGCAACAAAGCGCCAATGCAAGCGATCGCTGCTTAGAGACGACTATGCTTTCGATATCCGACCTTACCTACCGCATTGGTGGCCGAACCCTGCTAGATAAAGCTTCGCTTTCTATTGGGGCAGGTCAGCGCGTGGGTTTGGTTGGGCCGAACGGCATTGGTAAATCGACGCTCTTCAAACTTATCTCGAACGAGTTGGTTGCCGACTCAGGTGAAATATCACTCGTCAAAAATGCGAGTGTGGGTTGGGTGCGTCAGGATTTACCGGAGGATGATACCCCGCTCATCGATATCGTATTGGCAGCAGATACAGAACGCGCTGCTCTCATGAAAGAGGCCGAGACCGTTACCGACCCTGACCGTATGGGGTATATCTATACGCGCCTGGATGAGATAAGCGCCTATGATGCACCTTCGCGTGCCGCAACCATCCTTTCTGGCCTTGGCTTCGATGATGAGGCGCAGCAACGCCCTATCTCGGACTTTTCAGGTGGCTGGCGGATGCGCGTGGCACTGGCAGCAACATTGTTTCGCCAACCCAACCTGCTGATGCTGGATGAACCCACCAACCACCTCGACTTCGAGGCGATGGTGTGGCTGGAGAATTATCTGATGCGCTATAACGAGACGTTGCTCATCATCAGCCATGACCGCGATATCTTGAATAAAACCGTGACGCATATTTTGCACATGGAGAATCAGAAGCTCAATGCCTATACGGGCACGTATGACGAGTTCGAGCGCCGCCGTGCTGAGAAGATGCTGAACCAAACTGCACTGCGTGAAAAGCAGCTTAAGCAAAGAGAACATATGATGAAATTTGTTGAGCGCTTTGGTGCAAAAGCCAGCAAAGCACGCCAAGCACAAAGCCGTCTCAAGGCCATTGCAAAAATGGATATCGTAGATGCCGTAATGGCCGACCGCGTGACGGCATTTGAATTCCCTGAACCGCAAGAATTGCGCTCACCACTCATCACGCTCGATGGCGTGGATGCGGGCTATGAAACGGGCAAACCGATTCTCAAGAACCTTGATTTGCGCATTGATATGGATGACCGCATCGCACTACTAGGTGCGAATGGTAACGGTAAATCAACCTTGGTTAAGCTGCTATCGGGACGTTTGCCGCCCATGAAGGGTACCATCAATAAATCAGGCAAATTGAAGGTCGGCTATTTTGCGCAGTTCCAAACCGACGAGCTGGAAGTTGACCAAACCCCTTACCAAATCATGCAAGCCGCCATGAAGGGTGTTCATGAGTCGAAAGTGCGTGCCGCGCTAGGGCGCTTTGGTTTTGATAAAGACAAGTCCGACACCAAGGTTGGCGATTGCTCGGGTGGCGAGAAAGCCCGCCTGCTCTTTTGTTTGATGAGTTATGATGCGCCACACATCATGCTGCTGGATGAACCTACCAACCACCTCGATATTGATGCACGTGAAGCGCTCATGCAAGCGCTCAACAATTACTCAGGGGCGGTGATTCTCGTGAGCCACGACCCGCATTTGGTCGATAGTGTAGCCGATAGATTATGGCTGGTGGCTGATGGCACCTGCGTGCCGTATGAGGATGATCTAGAGGGCTACAAGAAACTCGTAGTGCAGCAACGTCGCCGCGAGCGCGAGAGTGCGCGCAAAGAAGGTCGCCGCGAAAAAGGCGGCAAGAAAACCAACATCGGTAAGCTCGAAGAAAACGTCCTCACGCTCATCGAAAAGAAGGATGCGCTGGAGAACGAGATCGCGCTATGCTGCGAAACAGGTGATGCAAATAATCTTAAACGCCTCAACCTGACATACGAAAAACTGCAAAATGATCTGAGTGAAGCGGAAGCACAGCTTGAAAAAGCGCTAGCTCAAAATGCTTAAAATGTACGCCTAAGCTTTAAACGTCCGCTCGATGGCTCGCCTCGTTCTTAGCGAAACTTCTAGATTTTCGCTTTAGTTTTGCCTTCTGGACAAAACTAGAGCGAAAATGGTGCTGCTGATAGGAATCGGACCTACGACCCCGTCATTACCAATGACGTGCTCTACCACTGAGCTACAGCAGCACACTTGCGAAGTGGCGCGTATGCCACAAACCATTCTTGCCTGCAAGCAGTGATTTATGGTAGAAAAACCAATGGCTATCATTAAAGACCCCGCCAAGAAAAAAACGGCACAGCGCCGCAAGGTCAAACTGGCCGCCGCGCTCAAGCGCAACATGGCGCGTCGTAAGGCCGCCCCGAAGAAAGCGGGTAGCCAATGAGTGACCACTCGGATGCTAAAAAACTGAAAAAGAAGCTTCAGAACCTCAAAAACCGGCGCCACCAAGTAATTAACCAGCACGCCGAACAGCATGGGCGCGAGCGGGATTTGGACCTTGAGCGCGAAGAGGAATTGCGTGATAGCGCCCGCGAAGCCAGTGAACGCGGGGCGAAGAACAAAAAAGACGAGCCTACATGGTCAGCACGGATGCAAGAGGTGCGCAATAAGCTGGATGGTCGTAAACGTATGGCCGAAGATCGCTGGAACCGCTTTGCGGGCACCGAAGGCGGTGGTGGGCGCGGGCTTTAGTTACTCACGCTATCCACATAGGCTGTGCTTAGCGGTTTGCTTATCCATATAAACGCGCTAGACAGGCTCTATGCCCATTCAACCCGACCATTGGATCCGCGACCGCGCGCTCAAAGACAAGATGATTGAGCCGTTCGTCGAGAACCTGAAACGCGAAAACGTGATTTCTTACGGCTTGTCGTCGTATGGATATGACGCGCGCGTGGCTGACGAATTCAAGATTTTCACCAATGTGGATTCCGCCATCGTCGACCCGAAAGACTTCAGCCCCAAAAGCTTCGTCGACCGTAAAACAGACGTGTGCATCATTCCGCCAAATTCGTTCGTGCTCGCACGTACCGTTGAATATTTCCGCATCCCACGTGATACTCTGGTCATCTGCCTTGGCAAATCGACCTATGCGCGTTGCGGTATCATCGTGAACGTGACACCTCTGGAGCCAGAGTGGGAAGGCCATGTGACGTTGGAGTTTTCTAACACCACACCCCTGCCCGCGAAGATCTATGCCAACGAGGGTGCTTGCCAGTTCCTCTTCCTCAAAGGCGAGTCGATGTGCGAAGTCTCTTACGGTGACCGTAAAGGCAAATATATGGGTCAAACTGGCGTGACCCTACCAAAGGTAGAGTCGAAAAAATCCGCGTAACTTTTTGTCGTTCTGCTATGGTGGCGGCATGCAGCCACTACGTTTTCTATTCATTGATTTCAACAGCTACTTCGCTTCAGTCGAGCAACAATTAAAGCCCGATTTGCGCGGCGAGCCTGTGATTGTCGTACCCGTGATGACGGATGCCACAAGCGCCATCGCAGCCAGCTATGAGGCCAAGGCACTTAGCATTAAGACTGGCACGCCAGTCTATGAGGCCAAGCGTATCTGTAAGCATCTCAAAATCGTTGAGGCCAATCACGAGCACTATGTACGTTTCCACGATAGGCTGCACGAGATTGTGCATCGCGTGATTCCTGTTTCCTATGTTGCATCGATTGATGAATTTGGGTGCGAGCTGATGGGTGATGAGTGCGAAGAGGAAAAAGCGATCAACATCGCAGGGCGCATCAAGGATGCAATACGCCATGAAGCAGGAAAATACATACGTTGCTCGATTGGAATCGCACCGAATCGCTATTTGGCAAAAGTTGCCTGCGACCTGCAAAAACCCGATGGCCTTACCGTGATTCGCCACGCAGATATACCTGCCAAACTCATGGCACTTGCACCGCGTGACTTGCCTGGTATCGGCTATAATATGGAGCAGCGCTTGCTACAGCATGGCATTCGAAGTTTTGCCGATATCTGGAAGCTCGAGCCAAAGCATATGCGCAGAATATGGCATTCCGTGGCGGGCGAGCAGCTTTATTATCGCCTGCGCGGGGTCGAGATTCCCGATGCGCCGACCCATACATCCACCATTGGTCATTCGCATGTGCTGGCACCTGAATGGCGCGCTATAGAGGCGGCGCATATTGTGGCGCAACGGCTTGTGCTCAAAGCCGCAAGCCGCTTACGGCGCAAAGCCTATCATGCGCGATTCCTCGATCTGTCGGTGCGTATCGAAAATGGCGCACGGGTTGCCTACCGCGCCGAGTTTCCACTCGCTGCTGACTCCATGCAGTTCATGCGGGCACTTGAGTGTTTATGGCGACAGCTTCTGCAGGAAATGAATCCAGCGCGACTCAAGAAAATTTCTGTCACGCTGCACGGTCTGCAAGCGGATACCGCCATTCAGCCTACCCTGTTCGATGCGATGGAGGCAGGCAATCCCCAACGCGCCGATCGCCTCGAAAGAGCGAGCAAGGCGATGGATAGGCTCAATGCCAAATTTGGGCGTGATACCGTGGCTATGGGCTTTTTACCTAAGACTTCCAGCCAGTTCTCGGGCACCAAGATCGCATTTTCCCGAGTCCCAGAGCTTGCCGAATTCCACGAATAGGCCTTTGACGCATGGGGTTTTTTACCCTAAAACCCGCCCCCTATGGATAAATTACGCATTATCGGCGGTACGGAGCTTTCTGGACGCATTGTCATTGGTGGCGCGAAAAACGCGGCGCTGCCGCTTATGTGCGCCGCATTACTCACCAGTGAAAAGGTAACGCTGGAGAATGTGCCGTATCTGGCAGATGTCACGACCATGGCAAAGCTGCTGATGCAGCATGGCGTGCTACTCTCGATGCGCGACCCCGCAACGGGCTTGTTTGCGGATAGCAGCCCGACGGCTGGGCGCTATAGCCGTGAGCTGACGCTGCAGGCGAAAGAAATTACCAGCATCACCGCACCGTATGATTTGGTGCGCACCATGCGTGCGTCCATTCTCGTGCTTGGCCCACTGCTGGCGCGCGAAGGCCGCGCCAAGGTATCGTTGCCTGGCGGTTGTGCGATTGGCACACGCCCTATCGATATGCATTTAGCAGCGATGGAGGCACTAGGTGCCAAGATTACACTGGAAGAAGGTTATGTGTTAGCTGAAGCGCCTCAAGGATTGAAAGGTGCAGAAGTTCGATTTGAGAAAGTATCGGTCGGCGCGACAGAGAACGTGCTGATGGCTGCCTCGCTCGCACAAGGTACGACCGTGATTTACAATGCGGCACGTGAACCAGAAATTACCGACCTTGCTGATTTGCTCAACGCGATGGGTGCGAACATCGAAGGTGCGGGCACAGAAACCATTACCGTTCGTGGTGTTTCTGCGCTTTCAGGAACCACGCACCGCGTGATTGCCGACCGCATTGAGACAGGCAGCTATCTTGCTGCGGTGGCGATGGCGGGTGGCGAGCTGGAATTGGTGGATGCGCGCCTTGATACACTCGGCAATGTGGTTGCCGCGATGGAACAAGTAGGCGTGCATGTCGAACAAGGTGATGATGTTGTGCGTGTGTGGCGCAATGGCGCAGGCCTCAAGCCGATGGCCATTTCTACGCAGCCTTACCCTGATTTCCCCACCGACATGCAAGCGCAGATGATGACGGTGCTGACACAGGCCGAAGGCGATTCGCCCATCACTGAAACGATTTTTGAAAACCGTTTTATGCACGTGCCAGAGCTTACGCGCATGGGTGCAAATATCAGCGTAAACGGTAATACCGCTACGGTACATGGGCGCACCAAACTCAAAGGTGCACCCGTCATGGCAACGGATTTGCGTGCCTCGGTTTCACTGGTGATTGCCGCACTAGGTGCTGAGGGTGAAACCATTGTTAGCCGTATCTATCACCTTGATCGTGGCTATGAACGTCTGGAAGAAAAACTCACGCTGTGTGGCGCGAAGATAAGCAGGATCCGATGAGTCTTACCTTTTCGCAACCCACCATTTTTGCAATTCCCAAAGGTCGAATCTTTGAGGAGTTGGCGCCGCTATTTGCAAAGCTTGGTATTAAGCCTGAAGCAAAATTCTTCGACGAGAATGATCGCTCGCTGCGTTTTGAATCGAACATTAAAAATCTTTCGTTCATTCGTGTGCGCAGCTTCGATGTTGCCACATTCGTTGCGCATGGCGCAGCACAGCTTGGCGTGTGCGGCTTGGATGTGATGGAAGAATTCAATTACCCAGAACTTTATGCGCCACTTGATTTGGGTATTGGTAAATGCCGCTTGAGTGTCGCTGAACCGAAAGGTCTGGCAGATAATGACGACCCCACACGCTGGACGCACGTAAAAATTGCTACCAAATATCCAAGCCTCACCGCTCGCCATTTCGCTGCGCGTGGCGTGCAGGCAGAATGCATCACGCTGAATGGCGCGATGGAGCTTGCGCCCGCAGTAGGGCTTAGTGAGCGGATTGTTGATTTGGTTTCAAGCGGCGCGACGCTGAAAGCAAACGGACTTGTCGAGATCGAAAAAATTATGGATATTTCGTCACGACTGATTGTCAATCGCACGGCTTACAAAACGCGTAACCAAGAAATCAGCGCAGTGATTGAGGCATTCAAACATGGTGCATAGACTTACCCATAAAGATACCGATAAATTGCGCGAATTACTCGCAGCACGTATCAGTGGTGAGACAAATGTTACGCCCGTAGTGCGCGATATTATCGCAGAGATTCGCCGCAATGGTGACACAGCGCTCATCAGCTACACCAAGCGTTTTGACGAGGTGATTTTATCGCCAGGTCGCTTGCGCTTCACCAAAGATGAAATCGCCAAAGCGACGGCTGAGTGCGACAAAGAAGTTTATGCGGCGCTTGAGCTGGCAGCAAAACGCATTCGTGATTATCACGAAAAGCAGCTCCCCAAGGATGAGCGCTATCAGGACGCAGATGGCGTTACGCTGGGTTGGAAATATTCGCCGCTAGCTTCGGTGGGCCTTTACGTTCCGGGCGGAAAGGCTAGCTATCCATCCAGCGTCTTGATGAATGCGATTCCTGCAAAAGTGGCAGGTGTTGAACGCCTTGTTATGGTAGTGCCCACGCCTACTGGCAAAATCAATCCTGCGGTGTTGGCAGCAGCGCAAATTGCAGGTGTTGATGAGATTTACCGCATCGGTGGTGCGCAGGCAGTGGCGGCGCTCGCTTACGGTACAGAGACGATTCAGCCTGTCGATAAAATCGTCGGCCCAGGCAATGCCTATGTGGCGGAAGCTAAGCGTCAAGTCTTTGGCGCGGTGGGGATTGATACGATTGCGGGCCCTTCCGAGATTCTCGTGGTGGCCGATGCGCGCAACGAACCTACATGGATCGCGGCTGATTTGCTTTCGCAAGCGGAGCATGACGAAGAGGCGCAAGCCATTCTGATTACGAATGATGCCACGTTTGCTGACGCCGTCGCGCAAGAAATCGAGATGCTCTTAGCCATGCTGCCGCGTCGCGAAATCACCAGTGTTTCGTGGAAGAATCATGGAGCAATCATTGTGGTCGATTCCTTTGCCGATGCGCTGCCACTGATCGATATGATTGCACCTGAACATTTGGAACTTGCTATCGAGGACGCTGAGGTTTTTGCCAGCAAGGTAAAGCGCGCGGGGGCAATTTTCCTTGGGCGTCATACACCTGAAGCGATTGGCGATTATATTGCGGGCCCTTCACACGTATTGCCGACATCACGTGCGGCACGCTTCTCATCAGGCTTGTCGGTGTTTGATTTCGTCACCCGCACCAGCATCATTGGTTGCAGCCCTGTTGCTGCTAAAGCACTGGCCGAGCCTGCGGCGATTCTAGCAGACTGTGAAGGCCTGCCCGCACACGCACTTTCGTTGAGATTGCGCACCAAGTGATGGTATAAGGGCGCATGGCCCGCATTACCAAAGTCACCCTTGACGACGCCAGCATCATTCGTCGCACACCAGAAGTCGAACATGAACGGCGCGTGGCGATGGCAGATTTGGTCGAGGATAATCGCTTCGCGTTGCGCTCGAATGGGTGCGAAGGCCCTTACGAATTATTTATCAGTGTGCGCGAGAATCGCCTGACTTTGCGGCTGACCAATCCCCAGTCTCAGGGTCATGATATTGTGCTGCCACTGGCGCCGTTTCGCGGCATTATCAAAGACTATTTCATGATTTGCGAGAGTTACTTTGAGGCTATTAAACACGCCACTTCGGACAAAATCCAGACCATCGATATGGCACGTCGCGGCGTGCATAATGAAGGTTCTGAGCAGCTCCAATCGCTGCTGGATGATGCCGCAGCAATCGACTTTGATACGGCGCGCCGCCTTTTCACACTTATTTGCGTGTTGCACATTAAATAATGATTTGAGGGAGCCTTACCCCCTGCGACCCCCGCCGCAAGCGGCTCGCGCAGCTTCGGCGCTACGCAATTTGCATATTGCACATTAAGCCTGCCATGCTATAAGCCCGCACATGGCTAAAGAAGAACTCTTAGAATTCAAAGGCGTGGTCACGGAAGTGCTGCCCAATACCATGTTCAAGGTAACCCTTGAAAATGGCCACGTTGTGTTGGCGCATGCTTCGGGCTCGATGCGCAAAAACCGCATTCGCGTACTGGCGGGCGACAAGGTTACCGTTGAAATGACGCCGTATGATTTGTCCAAAGGACGAATCAAGTTCCGCGAGAAATAATCGTGTCGTTGATACTCGCATCTGCATCACCACGCAGATTGCAGCTACTCGCGCAGATCGGCATCGTACCCGCCAAAGTTATCCCCGCAGATATTGATGAGACACCCCACAAGGGCGAGCTGCCGCTTGCTTATGCCAAGCGTCTAGCCCGCGAAAAGGCGGATGCAGTAGCAGGCGACTTTGTTCTTGCGGCAGATACGGTGGTTGCCTGTGGTCGGCGTATTCTGCCTAAAGGTGAAAATGAGGCTATGGCACGCGAATGCCTCGCCTTGCTTTCCAATCGTCGTCACAAGGTTATTACAGGTGTTTGTGTGCGTAGAAACGGCGTGAGTAAGGTGATTGCTGTCACCACGCTTGTGCAGTTTAGCAATGTCGATATTGATGCGTATATCGCAACAGGTGAGTGGGAAGGTAAGGCGGGCGGCTATGCTATTCAGGGCGCTGCGGCAGCGTTCACGAAAATGATTCGCGGCTCTTTCACAAACGTCGTTGGGTTGCCGCTTTACGAAGTCGCAAAGCTACTCCGCTAACAGGGCACTCATCGATTTTCCTGCAAGAATATGCACGTGGAAATGGAATACCGACTGCCCAGCAACTGCACCATTATTGGTGATGATGCGGAAGTCTTTGAGTCCTAATTGCTGCACTACTTTGTGCACGGACTCAAAAAATTGGCCGACATTTTTTGCACCCGCTTTTGCAACAAAATCTGCGAAGGATTCATAATCCCCCTTCGGCACCACCAATACGTGTATGGGTGCGGCAGGTGCAATGTCGTGAAAGGCGAGCGCGAAAACGTCTTCATACACTTTATTGCAAGGTATTTCACCGCCTAGGATCCGCGCGAAGATATTATTGCTATCGTAAGCCATTACTGCGCTCGTTTGTTTTTTTCTTCGATGCCACTAACACCTTCGCGGCGTTCGAGCTCTTTCATGATGTCTTCGGGGGTGATGTTCATGGCGGCCCATAGCACCATCAAATGAAACAACACGTCCGCACTTTCGCGGATGGTAGCATCCTTGTCATTTTGCGTCGCGGCGATTGATACTTCAACGCCCTCTTCACCCACTTTCTTGGCGATGTGCGCGATGCCCTTGCTCATCAGCTTAGCAACATAGCTGCTTTCTGGGCTAGCATTGCGCCGAGCAACGATCGTGTTGAAGAGCTTGTAAAGTGAATCTTGCATATTACTGCCTTACCGCAATCGCAGCATTTGATAAAGACTCTTTCACATCGGCTATCTTGAATTGGCCAAAATGGAAGACGCTTGCGGCAAGCAAACCCGTGGCGCCCGCTTTGGCGCCTTCTGCGAAATCTTTGAGACTGCCAACACCGCCAGAGGCAATGACTGGTACGCGCACAATGCTAGTGATACGCTTGATGAGCTCGACATCGTAGCCGTCTTTGGTGCCGTCCCTATCCATTGAGGTGACTAGCAATTCGCCCGCACCTGAGGAGGCCATTCTTTTTGCCCATTCCACCGCATCCAACCCTGTGGGGTTGCGCCCACCATGGGTGAAGATTTCCCATCTTCCGTCAGCAACCTTCTTGGCATCAATTGCCACGACGATACATTGCGCGCCAAATTTCTCGGCCGCTTCTTTGACGAACTCAGGACGCTTGACCGCCGCACTGTTGATGGAAACTTTATCTGCACCTGCCAATAATAGCGTGCGAATATCGCCCAGCTCGCGCACGCCACCACCCACAGTGAAGGGCATGAAACATTGCTGCGCCACCTTATCCACCATGTCGTATAGAATGCCGCGATTATCGGAAGTAGCGGTAATGTCGAGGAAGCAGAGCTCATCCGCTCCCTGTGCATCGTAGAGCTTGGCTTGCTCGATGGGATCGCCTGCATCCATCAAATCGACAAAGTTCACACCCTTGACGACGCGGCCACCCGTGACGTCTAGACATGGAATGATTCTGACAGGAAACGTCATGCGATTTTCAATGCTTTCAAATCAATCTTTTTTTCGTAAAGCGCTTTGCCAATGATAATGCCTTCAAAGCAGTCCATCTTTGCGGCAGCCTCAATATCGTGATTGCCCGACACACCGCCCGATACAATCACGGGAATACGCACGGACTTGGCTAGCGCTGCGGTTTCTTCCAAGTTAGGGCCACTCAAAGTTCCGTCACGCCCGATGTCGGTGTAGATGATACTTGCAACGCCTGCGTCCTCGAAGGCGCGGGCTAAATCAACTGCACGCATTTGCGACGTGTTCACCCAGCCCTCAACCGCCACCATGCCGCCCTTCGCGTCGATGCCGACAACGATTTGCTTTGGGAATGCGCGCGCTAATTCGCGAACAAACGAGGGATTCTTAAGCGCAATCGTGCCGAGTATGACGCGCGCGATACCTGCTTCCAACCATGCCTCGACTTGTGCGCGGGTGCGAATACCGCCACCAAGCTGCACGGGTATCGTCAATCGCTCTAGCATCGCCTCGACGGGTTTTTTGTTCACGCTTTGTCCCTCAATCGCGCCATTCAAATCTACCACGTGAAGGTATTTGAAGCCCGCAGCTTCAAACTCGGCAGCTTGTTCGGCAGGGTTCTCGCCATAGATTGTGGCCTGCGCCATATCACCCTTGAATAGGCGTACGCATTTACCGTCTTTCAGATCAATGGCGGGGTAGAGTCTCATACCAGCCCAGATATAGGCTCGAGTTTTTTATAGAAGTAATGGCCAGCGACCATCGTGGCATTGACGAATTCATAGTAAGGCAGCCTGCCCCATTCCGTGTATCCAGACTCACGATAAATCTGTAGCGCGCGCTCTTGCGTTTCGCGCACAGAGAGGCGAACCATCGAGAAGCCATCTTTCGCGGCTTCGCGTTCCGCATGCTCCAGCAGTGTTTTTGCCAACCCATGTCCGCGTGCCCATGGTGCGACGAAATGCGCTTCAATCTCGCAGGAGAATGCAGAAGTTTCTTTGCTCTTACTAGGGCGCACCAGTTGGATGGAAGCTGCCAATGTGCCGTCCAGTCTTCCGCCTAGCAAGGTGCGTGAAGGTACGACTAGTACACCTTTCCAATACGCTTCCAGCACATCGCGGATGGGCGGTGTAAGCCAATTGAAGCCGATACCGTCGGTAATCGCATCTTCTGTGGCTTGGCAAAGGTCACTCAAATCCGAGCCACGAAACGCTGTTATTTTTTCAACCGAAATGGGCATTACATCCTCACGAAATTGGTTAGAAGCTCAAGGCCAATGCGTTGGCTCTTTTCTGGGTGGAACTGTGTCGCGACGATGTGGTCACGGCCGATGATTGCCACAACATCACCCCCATAGTCAACCGTTGCCAGCACATCGTTTGGTGCGGCACCTACCGCGTGGTAGCTATGCACAAAATAGGCATGCGATGCCTGCGGAATGTTACTGAATAACGGATGATTCGCCTTAAGGCGCAGCTTGTTCCACCCCATGTGAGGAATGCGTAGATTTTGATCCGCAGGGGTAAGTGGTTTGACTTCGCCTTTGAACCAACCAAGCCCCTCATGCACACCGAATTCGTGGCCGCGCTCGAACAGCATTTGCATGCCTACACAGATACCCAGAAAAGGGGTCGTGCCGTGGCGCACGTGTTTTTCAAGCGCCGCAATCATATTTGGCAGGGCCTTCAAACCATTCATACAATCGGCAAATGCGCCAACGCCTGGCAGCACAATATGCGTTGCCGTTGCCAACTCTGCGGCATCGCTGGTGATGCGCACCTCGTCGTCTGGTGCAACATGTGCCAAGGCTTTGCGGACAGAATGTAAATTCCCTGCGCCGCAATCAATGATGAGGATCTGTTTCATGCGTGTTCGTGGCTGTAATAATAACGGCGTTCTGCATCCAGCACATTGCTACCAGTGCTGACATCTCGCAAAATAAAGCCTCTGCGCTCCAGTGCGGCGCCGCGAATTTCTGAAGCATTGGCAGCGAGCCAGCATTGTAAAGCAAGTTGGATGATACCAATCGACACTTCAGACCACCCAAGCTTTTGGCCAACCATAACCGATGCAACCAGCAACACGGTGAATAATATCGCCTCTAGCCACAAGCGCTGATACAGCAACCATGCACCATGAAACAAAAATGCGAATATCGAAAAGCCTTGGCGCACAAGCACGGTGGCCTCTTCTTCTGGCTTGTTCGGGTGCTGATAGATTTCATAAAGTTGAATAGAGTTGAACATATGCTCGGCTCTGTCTTCGCCTTCTTGCTAAATTCGCTTCGCGTACTAAGCGTCGGTTATTTCTTTGTCAAAACACCCTTGGTGGAGGGCACGGCATCGGCCTTACGCGGGTCAATCTCGACTGCTTGGCGCAAGCAACGCGCAACACCTTTATAGCAGCTCTCCACGATATGGTGGTTATTCACGCCATAGAGGTTCTCGATATGCAGTGTCATGCCTGAGGTCTGCGCAAAGGCTTGGAACCATTCGCGGAATAACTCGGTGTCCATCTCGCCTAATTTTGGTTTGGTGAAGCTGACATTCCACACAAAGTAAGGACGGCCTGAAAGGTCAATCGCCACGCGGGTCAATGTTTCGTCCATGGGCGAGAGGGCGTCTGCATAGCGACGAATGCCCACGCGTTCACCCAGCGCATCGGCCACGGCTTGGCCAATCGCCAGACCTGTATCTTCGGTGGTATGGTGGAAATCGATGTGGAGGTCGCCCTTAGCCTCAACCTTAAGGTCCATCAACGAATGGCGCGAAAGCTGCTCGAGCATATGGTCGAGAAACCCTATACCCGTGCTCACTTGGTACTGGCCCGTACCATCGAGATTCACCTCAACGACGATGCTGGTTTCTTTCGTTTTACGTTCGACTTTTGCAATGCGTGCCATGGGCTCTCCTGATGAGGCGCACGCTAAACGAGGCCGCCCGTCCCGTCAACTGTCTGAGACAAAAGCAGCTCTTTTGACAATTGACAGGACCATGTAGATAGTTGATAAAGTCAAGTATATGGGAACTGCCTCGCACGTCGCCGCTATACGGCACTTTAACCGCACCTACACCCGCCATGTGGGCGCAGTGAACGGCAAGAGCTTGCCAAAAGGCTATAGTCTGCCTGAGTTACATATCTTGCACGCTATTGCGCAAAAGCCCGATATTACCGCTAAGGAGCTTACCGTCCTGCTGGATATGGATGCGGGGTATCTTAGCCGTATTCTGACACGGCTGGTGAAACGCAAACTCGTCACGCGCACACCCAGCGTGATGGATAAGCGTCAACTTCACCTGAAACTTACACCTACAGGCTTACAACGCTTTAATGAGGTTGAGGCATTCGCCAACCATTATGTAAGCGAGCAGTTGGCATCGCTCGTGCCCGCCAAGCGCGACACGATGGTTAAATCCATGCAGACAATTTTGAACACCATCAACGAAGACCCCTCTGCGCCGATCATCTTTCGCCAACTCAAACTGGGTGATGCGGGCTGGATTGTGCATCGTCATGGGGCGTTGATTGCTCCTGAATTTGGCTGGGATACACGCTTTGAAGCGCTTTGCGCGCGCATCCTGGCCGACTTTATTGACCAGTATCAACCAGCGTGGGAGCGTAGCTATGTCGTCGAGCGTAATGGCGATATTCTGGGTTCACTCTTTCTAGTACGCCACGATGCAGAAACGGCCAAGCTGCGCCTGCTCTATGTTGAGCCGGCCGCACGCGGCATGGGTTTGGCAACGAAGCTGCTTGAGAAGGCCATTCAATTTGCGCGCAGCAAACATTATAAACGTGTCACGCTTTTCACGACCTCGAACAATCTGGCCGCACGTCGCCTTTATGATGCAGTGGGCTTTAAGATTGTGAAAGAAGAGGTGCAGGATTTTTGTGGTATGCCGCTTACCGAAGAACATTGGGAGCTGATGCTTGCTTAATGCGCGGCGCTATATTATGGCATGAGTGAAATCATTTCTGGAGCTACTCATGTTGAAAAAAATCCTTCTCGTATTCGTCGTATTGATTCTTAGCTTTGTTGGTTATGTTTCAACGAAACCTTCAGAGTATCGCTATGAGCGTGCTCTGGTGATCGCCGCACCGGCCGATGTTATTTTCCCCTTCGTGAACACACAGAAGGAATGGGAAAAATGGTCGCCATGGGCAGATCAAGATCCCGATATGAAGATTAGCTACGAAGGCGCAGAGTCGGGTGTTGGCTCAATCGTGACATGGGAAGGTAACTCGAAAGTGGGCAAAGGTTCATCCACCATCACCGAAAGTGTGCCGTTTGATCGCGTCGTATTCGCGCTGGATTTCGTCGAGCCAATGGCTGGCAAAAGCACCGTTACTTTCACCTTCTCACCTACCGTAGAGGGCACGAAAGTGACGTGGGCAATGGAAGGTAAAGCAGGCTTTGCTGCCAAGGCGATGAGCGTTATCATGGATTGTGGAGATATCTGCACCAGCATGATGAGCAAGGGTCTCAAGAAATTGGCTGCTGTTGCTACGGCTGATGTTGCTGCAAAAGCTGCAGCGATTGCGTCGGAAGCGGCCGAGGCTGCTAAAGCGCTCGATGAGAAAGCAGAAGAAGCGCCCGCGAAGGAGTAGCGGTTACGCCTTTTTCAAGAACTCGGTACGCAATACAAGGCCTTTGACTTTCTCGGCGTTGCATTCAATTTCGTCCTCGTTAAACGTGAGGCGAATGTTCTTGATCATCGTGCCGCGCTTTAAAGTCACGTTCGCGCCTTTGACTTTCAAATCCTTGATGAGTGTTACTGAGTCACCGTCTGCCAGACGCGTGCCGTTACTATCTTTTACAATGAGATCTTCCATCGCTATTCCTTTACTTCTTTCATGCGCGCAATGTTTGGGTACATGCTGAGAATGGGTATGCGCCACCCATACACTTTCAAGCGGTAGCGCTTGCCCACGTCCAGATCACCATAAAAATCGCTGCTATTATATTTCAGGAACCAACCCGCATCGTCGTTACGAAAGACGCCGTGATCCGTGTAGATGAGGTACGTGCTGGTCACGACATTTTCACGTCTTTGGCTCTCGGTAGAGATTTGCTTATCTTTGATGAGGACATTCTCTATCGTGCGTTGGGTTAGCCACTGATAGGGAAGATTCGTGAACAGCAGCCCGACGATGATAATGACGGGAATGGCGATAAACAGAATGCGGCGCATGAGCCTATTCTTTTCCGAATATCTTGCGCACCGTTTGGCGAATCATACGCTTGATGCGCATTGAGTTCGAGCGCGCAGGCGCCATGATCAACTCGTTCACGACAGATTTTTTGCGGTCCATGCGTGATTCAAACGGCCAGTTCACGCCGCAGCGATACGGAATATGCTCGGTCTCTTTGATGGCACGCACCAGGCAACGACCATAGGTGTAGAATTTCACCTCAACGTCTTTGTAGCCCATGAACTCGCACATATCACGCAAGCAAACGCCAGAAGGCTGCCACCACATGCCGCCATGGTAACGACCAAAATTCGCATATGAGCGGTTTTTATCGTCCACCGCGTTGGTCTCGATGAGTAATTCGCCACCAACCTTGAGTAGTTGGTTCAGTTGGTAAAGCCCTACCAACATATCGCTCATGTGGTAAAGCACGCCACTGAATAGAATCATATCGAGCGAGGCATTTTCAATATGCTGCCCCAGCGTGTAAACTGAGGACGGAATCGTTTTGATGTTATCTTTTTTTAGCAACTTTGCGAGGTAGTTGCACTGCTCGAGGTGCGATGGCAATTCGTCAACACCATAGACGATGCGCGGGTTGCGCGAGGCAAGAATCGCGCTGATGCCGCCCGTATAACAGCCAATATCGGCAATCGCTGCGCCCGAATAATCGGGCTTCAGCCAGCCCCATTCGTCAAGTTTATCAATGATGTTGAGGTAATTATCGCCCAACACGCCCTGTTTCTCAAATGCGCCAAAATCAATCGTGTGGCCCCAGCCATACTGGGCGTTGCGATCCAATGCATCCATTTCCTGCTGGATACGCTTAACTTCATCGTTGCCAGATGGTTTAATCGCAAACACGCTTTTGTATTTGGTATAGGCGGCGCTCATGGTTTCTCGTCTTGTGCTGAGTACGGAGTTTCTAGTTAAGGTGACTTCATAGCAACCACATAGGTGGTAATCAAGCGCTTATCGCCAAGAAAGTAGGCTGCTTTGAGGGTGGTGCCCCTGGTCGGACATGCTCGCGGCGGCTTCGCCTTGCTCCTCCGCTCTCGCTATGTTCGCTTACGCTCACTAAGCTACGAGTCGAACCAGTTGGTGCTCGGCCTGACGCAGAACTATTTCCAAGAAGCCAATGGCCTTTTTGGAAATGGTGCCCCTGGTCGGACTCGAACCAACACGCCTTGCGGCACTCGATTTTGAGTCGAGCGCGTCTACCAATTCCACCACAGGGGCACTGCCTAGTGTCTTCTGCTGCGCTTTGTGAAAATACATCCGCTAGCAGTTAAGGTCGCGCACTATAGCCAGAAGATGGCCTGCGTCAATCATTGTCATAGGGCGTGATTTCTGCTTACATCCCGCCATGCGTTTACAGGTTCACCCATTCCTGCTCATCCAAGCTATGTTTTTCGGCGCGGCACTGCCTCTGTGCTTTGCGCTTTATGTACAATATGTTCAGCATTTGCCGCCCTGCCCTTTTTGTATCTATCAGCGCTATCCGTATGTGCTGGTGCTGGTGCTGGCCATCTTCGCCCTGATTGGTATGCGTTACAAAGAATGGGTTCAGATGCAGGCCGTATTCGCGGTACTAGCGTGGCTTACCACTTCGGGCTTGGGCTTTTACCATTTTGGCATTGAGCAAGGCTGGGTGGATTATCAGGGCGAGTGCGTTAGCAGCGCGGTTTCCTCAACATCACTCGAAGATTTGAAGGCGCAAATCGCCTCGGCGCCGCTTGTGTCTTGTGCGGAAGTGGGTTGGGATTTCTTGGGGATTTCTATGCCTTTTTGGAACGGCGTCACGGGACTAGTATTGGCGCTAGGCATGCTCTATATGCTGCGCATGGCACGGAGACAGGCATGATCCCTGGTGATTTAAGCAAAGCCCAACATATTGACCGCATGATACGAGTGGATCACGCGGGCGAATACGGTGCGCAACGCATTTACGCAGGACAACTTGCCGTGCTGAAACACGACGCTACCGCGCCTGAAATCGCCCATATGGCAGCACAAGAACAGGTGCATTTAGCGCGGTTTAATCACTTGATGACGGAACGGCGCGCACGCCCTTCAGCACTGATACCGTTCTGGCATGTTGCGGGCTATGCGTTGGGCGCTGGCACCGCATTGCTAGGGCCTAAGGCTGCTATGGCCTGCACGGTAGCCGTTGAGTCCGTGATTGCCGAGCACTACCAGCAGCAGCTTGAAAACATGCCCGAAGATGAGCCAGAGTTACGCGATACCATCACACAATTTCGCGCGGAAGAAATGGAGCATCACGATATCGGCATTGCGCACGACGCCGAAAGCGCCCCTGCTTATGAATTGCTAAGCGGCATCATCAAGCGTGGTTGCAGAGCAGCAATTTGGATTGCTGAGCGCGTCTAAGTGCTTAGCTCTGGTGTTGCACTGCACGTATAATTTGTCGATTATGCGTGAAATAGCCGCATTTTTGTGATATGCATATTCCACCTAAGGCAAGAAAATGAGGCTAAAAATGATAAGCCCACATCTGATGGCAAGTACGTCTCGCCACGCAGAGCCGACACTGGATGAGTTGCTAGATGAGCCAATTGTTCAGCTCATTATGAAACGCGACGGTGTGGCCCCTGATTGGATGCGACGTCATATCGCTGAACTGGCAACGCAGGAATGGGCGGCACGCGCTGTCTAGTCCTCGTTACGGAACTCAGGCTTTTAGCGTAGATTTGGCGCACAGCTTCACACAATCTTCACAATTCTTTGCATGGGTTTTGCTATACTGAAACCATGCGAAAACTACTACTCATCACCTCAGCGCTCTTTATGGTGGCTTCCTGTCGCCCACCGTCGCTGTATATGGTCGAGCCTGCGGGTCCGCCCGAATACAAGCTTGGTTGGGAAGATGGGTGTGACTCGGGTCTCGCAGCACAAGGCGGCATGGTCTATAAAGCGATGTATGGGTTCAAAAAACGCCCAGAGCTTAATGATAGCGAGATGTATAAAACGGCATGGAACGAAGGCTTTACCTATTGCCGCTTCTCACTCGACCCCGTCGATAAATCACAGTGGTTCAACTAGCAAGATTTGAAGGGGCCCTTCGCCCCTTCGCTTCGCTTACCCCGCCGCAAGCGGCTCGCGCATCTGCGGTGCTATACAAGTTTCATCACTCATAATTCTTCTTACTTGTCATACGAGTGTAAGCTGGTATCCAGTAGCCACGTGGGGCGATAGCTCAGCGGTTAGAGCAGGGCGCTCATAACGCCTTGGTCGGGGGTTCAAATCCCTCTCGCCCCACCATTGATAGACTGCGAGGCAGAGTGAATAATGACCACCTATGCTAGTAAATTCGCACTGCAAAAATTAATCTTTTATTAACTTCTGTGGATGATACTGGTCTGACACAAGCGACATATGTGCGATTTATGCACATTTGTAGTGAATTCTTACCAAATGTTACTGCGTAATGTAGTTTCACATTGTGGTAAGGGCGGAAGCGTTGGAAAAGGATACCATGCGAAACAAAAGCCGAAACTCACAAGCTGGATTTGGTCTAATCATCGCCTTGATTATGGTGATTGTCGCTGGCGGCCTTGCCGCAAACATGGTGGCGAAGCAAGATAAAGAATCCTTCTGGTTTCCACGCACCGAATCGCAACAAGATCTCACGAACGTACAGAATGCACTGGTCGCCTTCCAACGACGCTATCAGCGTCTTCCCTGCGTTGCTTCGCGCGCGGTTTTACCAGGTGGCATGGGTTATGGTAATGAAATTAATTTCACCGCAGGTGTTGCGAACTGTCACACCAACTCTGCTGCACCGGCAGGCACGGTTCGTCTGAATATTGGTGGTGGTAATTTCCTTCGTATTGGCGCGCTACCGCATAACACACTTGGTTTGAGTGCAAATGCTGGTGAAGATCGTTGGGGCAATCGTTTCACGTACGCGGTGATTGAAAAGCTGACCGATACTGCGCAGTTCATGACAGGTACAGGCGCGATTACGGTTAATGATAATGCCAATAACCCCATCATGACCGATGTGGCGTGGGTCGTTGTTTCTCACGGTCCAGACGCTAAGGGTGCCGTTGGTGCGAAAGGGACGAGCGCTACCAAATCCTGCACTGGAACTCTAGGCAAAGACCAAGAAAACTGTAACGATACGAACTCGGTCTTCCGTATCGCAGATATGGATACAACCGCAGGCTCTAATTTCTATGATGACGTGATTGCCTATGCTGCGGTGGACGCGCAGGCGCAAGTCACCAATAAACCGTGTATTCGCAGCACGATAGGCGACGCGAGTTGGGATAGCGGTCAATGTAGTAACAATACGTGGACTGATATGTTGCATGGCGACTCTGGTCAGGCCATCAGCAATACCAACACTACTGCAGCAACTGGTAGCGTGACCATTGGTTGTAATGACGGTGTGTTAACCTACACGGGCGGCATATGTAACGCTCATTGCCCTTCTCCACTTCCTGCTCAAACTTGGACAGTGGATAGTTGTACTGGACCTGTCGCGGGATCTCTCAACCATGGCGCATCGCAAAGCGTGGCCAATACGGCAAGCGGTAGAACAGGCTCGGTTACTGTTACGTGTCAAGATGGCGCGCTGGTGCAATCAGCTATCGTCTGTAACCCTGCAAGTTGTATAGGCACTACCCACAACTGGGGTGCTTCATGTACAGCGAACTCTACTACCAGCGCTCACGGTTCTGCTCCAACCATCAACAACACGACTCCTAGTTACTCGGGCAGTAATACGTTGCTCTGTACCTATGGTTCATGGTCATCGACAGGTTCAACCTGTACCTTCACCCCACCAGACTGCACGGCAACTACATTGGGCTGGGGCGCGGGCTGTTCGGCCAACCCAGGCGCGATGACGCACGGCCAAACGATTAATAACGTTGCCAACTCGGCGGCAAGCTATTCGGGTATGGGTAATTTCTCATGTAACTCTGGCACCATGTCGGTGAGTGGCGTGACGTGTATCCTTAGCTGCCCTGATGGTTACGGTTCAACGCGCAGCGTTGAGTCGGCCTGCCCTGCAGATCATAGTGGCACCGCGTATACGACACAGACACGGGCAAATTGTGGTGCGGCATGGGTAGATGGCGCGACCGATACTAGCGGCTGTGAAGCAATAGTGGCTGGGATTACCTGCCCGAACGGTGCTTCCAACCACCCAACCTGTAGCTTTGCCTACGTGTGTACTACTGACTATCAGATCAGTGGCGTTAGCCAGTCCGTAGTCAGCTACCAGTCAGATACGGATGATACGGGAACCACCGGTGATCCAAACGGTCCAAGCGGAGGTGACATCATTACGTGCTGCCTTGGCGGCGCATGCCCAGCAATCAATGGTGTCTGTAGCGATACACCGATGACCTGTGATTTTGGCGATCCAGTAAGCGATGGTGGTCAAACCGCATGCGGCACAACACATACATGGACCTGCCAAGGCGAAAATGGCGGCACCAATTCAAGTTGCAGTATCGATAACGCCGCGTGTACGGTTAGCTGTTCGACCACTGGGATTACGGGATATGCCTCTGCACGCGTATGGAACGGCCCGGTATCAACACCCACCTACAATGTCTGTACTACGGGCGGAGTAGCGGCAGGCAATGCATTCATCCTCACGACCGATACTGCGGGCAGTAGCTGGCACGCCGAAGTACACAAATGGAACTTTACACAGGGCGTTGCTTCCACACAGTATTACAAGCCATATGACCGCAAGAAGAAGAGTACCAAGGCGACTGTATATTATGACGGTTCGTGCAGTATCTACGCGACAGCGAAGTACGAAAAGAACAGCAGTAACTTCAAATATGCCCAGATAGCGATTACAGGCATTAATAGTTGTCCTCCCCCTTCATGTACTGCCAATGGCCTGCCTGATGATGGCAACTGCTGCCGCGCCGACCTTGATGGCGACGGCCTGTGTGGTGGCTTTGGTGGCGGCGGTGGTGGTGGTTGCTTCCTGGGCGACACCAAAGTGATATTGGAAGATGGTTCGACGAAAATGATTTCGGAACTTGAGCTTGGCGAGCGTATCCAAGGCAAGTCAGGTGCCAACACCGTGAGACGACTGACGAAATACACCACGAATGAGGCAATATATTCCATCAACGATGGTCGTGCGTTCGTCACTGCTGAGCACCCATTCATCGGTGTTAATGGCAAACTCTATGCGATCGACCCTGAACTGACCTATGTCGAGACCCATAACGGCCTCAAACCTAATAAGCTGGTTAAGGGCGTATCGATTATCACACGCGACAGTACGATAAAAGTGGATACGATTACGGAGACACCAGCCAAAAAACGCACCGTTTATAACGTCTCGGTTGATGGTGACTTGAGCTACTTTGCGGACGGATACCTGATGCACAATGTCGGCAGTGACGGCGGCGGCTTCTTAGGCAAGGCTATGGTGAGAATGGCCGATGGCAACATGAAGCCTCTCTCAGAAATTGTTAAAGGCGACATGGTGTATGGTAGACATTCCGTTAACCGTGTTGAAACGGTTCAAACGCACTATACCAACGACGATGTTTATAACATCAATGATGGCATGTTATTGGTGGCAGGGGAGCATCTGCTCATGACGAACAAAGGTTGGTCATATATCGACTCGTCAAAACTCGTCCCTGAAGATAAGCGCAACTACAGACAGCTCGTGGTAGGTGATGTGCTAGTGCTTGAGAACAAAAAGACCGTGACGGTGGATTCCATTAAGCCTTATCAAACGGAAGAGATATTGAGGGGTCTTGTTCTGGATGGCGATCATACATACTATGTGAATGGTGTATTAGTGCACAATATTATGATGCGGGTCGAGAAATAGTCGATACAACGAATCCATTACTAAGCTTTCACGAGATGGGTAAAAACATCATACATCTCTTGCAACGAGATTCGTTGAGGCGCAGAAAAGGTAATTTGTCTTGTGTCAGTGCATACGAAATCATAGGTTAAACTCATGCACATGAAGCGCAATCAACGAGGGCTTTCTTTGGTTATTGTCGCCGTGCTGCTCGTTGTTATCGGCGTGGCAGCAGGAACCGTGTTGATGCGTAAAGACACTGAGGCAGTGTGGAACCCACGCACAGGTTCGCATACCAATCTTGAGCGCATCCAACAGGCATTAATTGATTATCAGCGCACGAACCATCGCTTGCCATGTGTCGCGCCACGCAATGTATTACCGAGTGCGGTGGGATACGCCGAAGAGCTTGCGAATTGTGCGGCTGGCGCTGCAGCAACGGGTGGCACGGTGCGGCTTGATATTGGCGGTGGTGTGCATATACGCATCGGCACCATACCGACCAAAACATTGGGCCTTACTGAATCAGCGGGCGAAGATGAATGGAAAAACCGCATTCTTTATGCGGTGAGTGAAGCGCTCACCGACCCGTATCAATTCACGACTGCTAGCGGCGTCATCAGGGTGAATGATGCTGCGGGCGCTGCTAAACTTACCAATGCAGCATTCGTGATTGTATCACACGGCGCTGACGGCAAAGGTGGTTATGGTGCGAAAGCCGCTTCTGTCGGCAAAGTCTGTGCGGCAACGCAGGGAGTTGACCAAGCCAATTGTAACGACACGGATGCTGTGTTTGTCGATACAACCATGGAGACCTCCGCAGGCGCTAATTTCTTTGACGACATTATTGCGTGGAGTCGCGTGGATGAAGTGGCGCAGTCGATGAATCGCCCATGCGTAGCGGGAACCATTGGCAATGCGACATGGGGCACAGGATGCAGCAATAATAGTTGGAGCAATATGCTTAGCGGAACTGGCGGGCAGAATGTTTCCAATACCAATACTTCAACGCATGTAGGTAACGCGACGCTTGCTTGCGATAATGGTGCGCTGGTCTATTCGGGCGAGAGCTGCTTCAGACATTGTACTGCAAGCGCACAATCATGGAGCGGCGGCAACTGCGCAGGCAATGTGCCACTGGTGAATCATACGGCAAGTAGCGGCACTATTACCAATACAAATCCTGGTTACTCAGGCGATGCTGAATTTAGCTGTACGGACGGTGTGTTGAGCATAACATCCTCCAATTGCTCCGTTGCAGCGCCGCCGCCACCAGGTGATTGCGCGGCACAGGCAGTGAACTGGAATACGGATTGTACAGGCAATGCACCACTGCTTGCCAATGGTGCTAACACGAGCGTCAATAATGCTGCACCAGGTTATACTGGCTCCGTGACCGTTACCTGTAATGCGGGCGTGCTAAGCCAAAGTGGGGCATCGTGTTCTGCTGCAAGCGACCCATGCTTTGATGCAGGAATGGGTACAGGCTGCTTGATGACTGGTCCTTTCTACGGCACTGGTTGTATTGGAACGGACATTGGCGGCGGCGTATGCTGCTCGGGCTGCACCTCAAGCTGCGCTTCAGATACCCGTACATGGACAGTGGGCGCCCATACCTGCACTGCGACAGTACCCGTAACATCCAGTGGTTCTAACGGCATAGCCAATGACACGGTCGGGCCTAAGCAGGGATCTGCGAGCTTTAGCTGCTCTGCTGGAACACTGGCCGCATCGCCGAACCCAGGGGCGACATGCGCACCGTTTGTGCCGCCTTGCCTGTCACCAAATTGTAGTACCACGCATCCAAACACGGGCAATCCGCTCTGTATTGGCGATGATACATCACGCACATTTGCCAGCACCTGTAGTGAATATATATGCTGTAGCGGCGTGTTGACTGTTAGCAACTTATCGCCTGCATGCCCTGGCATGGATGCAATAGATTCAGGCGTATGCTCAGGTTCGCCATGCGCTCCTACGGAGTGTTTGTTTACAGATGGCCAGAACTGCGCTTCAACGTGTATTGCAAATGGTAACTATAAGACTGATATTTATATGGCCGATAAGCCGCGCTACCAGTGTTCGGGCGGTTCGATGAACTTCATCGATATGACTCAGTTCGGCTATGTGCCCCCTCCTGCTTGCCCGTAGGGCTTGCATTCTTAAAAACCTTGCCTATATAGCCTTTCGTGGAAAGGGAAACATTGCGTTTCCTTCATGTTTAACTAATTGAAAAATAAGAAAAAGGTAAAGACTATGGCTAAGGTTATCGGCATCGATTTGGGCACCACGAATAGCTGCGTTGCAATTATGGAAGGCACGCAGACCAAAGTAATCGAGAACGCAGAGGGCGTACGCACCACTCCTTCAATCGTGGGTTTCACGAATGACGGTGAGCGTTTGGTTGGCCACCCAGCGAAGCGCCAAGCGGTAACCAACCCAGAAAATACCTTATTCGCAATCAAGCGTCTCATTGGCCGCACCTTTGATGATCCAACCACGCAAAAAGACATCCAGCTCGTGCCTTACAAAATCGTCAAGGCCGACGGTGGCGATGCATGGGTAGAATCGCGCGGTGAAAAATTCTCGCCGTCACAAATCTCGGCGTTCATTTTGCAGAAAATGAAAGAGACGGCTGAAAATTACCTCGGTGAAAAAGTGACCGATGCGGTGATTACCGTTCCTGCCTATTTCAACGACGCACAGCGCCAAGCAACCAAAGACGCGGGTAAAATCGCGGGCCTTAATGTGCTGCGTATCATCAACGAGCCTACGGCGGCTGCACTCGCTTACGGCTTCGAGAAAAAAGAAGGCCAGACCATTGCGGTTTATGACCTTGGTGGTGGTACGTTCGACGTATCCGTACTTGAGATTGGCGATGGCGTATTCGAAGTGAAGTCAACCAACGGCGATACATTCCTTGGTGGTGAAGACTTCGACATGCGCATTCTGGATTTCTTGGCCGACGAATTCAAAAAATCAGACGGGATTGATCTGCGCAAAGACAAGCTTGCCCTTCAGCGCCTCAAAGAAGCGGCGGAGAAAGCAAAAATCGAATTGTCGTCAACGCAACAGACCGACATTAACCTGCCCTTCATTACGGCAGACCAGAATGGCCCCAAGCACCTCAACATCAAATTGACGCGCGCGAAGCTTGAATCGCTCGTGGAAGATTTGGTTGAGCGTACGCTCGAGCCTTGCAAAAAAGCACTGAAAGACGCGGGTCTTTCGGCAAGCGATATCGACGAAGTGATTCTGGTAGGCGGTATGACCCGTATGCCGAAAGTCATCGAAGTCGTGCAGAAACTCTTCGGTAAAGAGCCACATCGCGGCGTGAACCCTGATGAAGTGGTGGCGATTGGCGCGGCGATTCAAGGTGGCGTATTGCGCGGCGAAGTGAAAGACGTGTTGTTGCTTGATGTGACCCCACTTTCACTCGGCATTGAAACGCTCGGTGGCGTATTCACGCGCCTCATTGACCGCAACACCACGATTCCAACCAAGAAGTCACAAACCTTCTCGACCGCCGATGATAACCAAAGCGCGGTGACGATTCGTGTGTTCCAGGGTGAGCGCGAAATGGCAGCAGATAACAAACTGCTCGGCCAGTTCGACTTGACCAATATTCCGCCTGCACCACGCGGTATGCCGCAGATCGAAGTGACGTTCGATATCGACGCCAACGGTTTGGTGAACGTATCGGCAAAAGACAAGGCGACTGGTAAAGAACAGCAGATTCGCATTCAGGCGTCAGGTGGCCTCAGCGATGCCGACATCGAGAAAATGGTGAAGGACGCAGAAGCAAACGCCGCAGAAGACAAGAAGCGTCGTGAATTGATTGAAGCCAAGAACAAGGCGGAGTCGATGGTTCACGAAGCAGAAAAGAACCTGCGCGAGCATGAGAAACTCATCGCCGCTTCCGACAAAGAAAAAGTCGAGGCCGATGTTGCCGCACTCAAAGGCGTTCTTGAATCGGGCAGCAAAGACGACATTGAGAGCAAGTCGCAAGCACTCGCACAATCGATGATGAAGATGGGCGAAGCCATTTACAAGGCACAGCAATCTGCACCTCAGGGCGAAGCGTCTGCTCAAGCAGAGCCAGAAGCACAGTCATCGAATTCCTCTGGCGATAATGGCGAAGTCATCGATGCGCAGTTCGAAGATCTGAGCGGTGATGATAAAAAAGCCAACTAGCAGGCTTGACCAACGAACCCCTAACCCTTAGACCCTAGCCCATATGGCCGAGGATTATTATAGTTTATTGGGCGTTGCCAAAGGCGCAAGCGATGAGGAAATTAAAAAATCCTATCGCAAGCTTGCTATGCAATATCACCCTGATCGCAACCAAGGTAATCCCGAGGCGGAGAAGAAATTCAAAGCCATCAACGAAGCCTATGATGTGCTCAAAGACGAGCAAAAGCGCGCCGCCTATGACCGTTTCGGTCATGATGCGTTTACCCAAGGCGGCGGTAATGCAGCCGGTGGTGGTGCTGGTGGATTTGATTTCTCTGGTAGCTTCTCGGATATCTTCGAAGATCTGTTCGGTGATTTTACGGGTCGGCGCGGTGGCGGCGGTGGACGCCAAGGCGGCGCAAGCGGTCAATCAAGCGGCGCGGCACGCGGTGCAGACTTGCGCTATAATCTGGATGTCACCCTCGAGGATGCTTTCAAAGGCAAGCAGCAGACGATCAAGGTTACGACTTCCGATAGTTGCGGTGATTGTAGCGGCTCAGGCGCTGCAAAAGGTACGCAGCCTGAAACCTGTAGCGTATGTGGCGGGCGCGGCGCGGTGCGTATGCAGCAAGGCTTCTTCACGATTGAGCGCACCTGTGCAAACTGCCAGGGCACGGGCAAGGTCATTAAAACGCCGTGCAAAACCTGCGCGGGGTCGGGACGTGTGCGCAAAGAAAAATCGCTTTCCGTTACCATTCCCGCAGGTGTCGAGGAAGGCACGCGTATCCGCTTAGCGGGTGAAGGTGAAGCGGGCTTTCGTGGCGGGCCTGCAGGTGATCTCTATATTTTCCTTACTATCAAGCCACATAAACTTTTCCGCCGTGAGGGCGCGAATATTTATTGCCGCGTGCCACTGAAAATGACGATTGCAACGCTTGGCGGCCATATCGAAGTACCAACGATTGATGGTGGCCGCGTCAAAGTCAGTGTGCCAGCAGGTACGCAAAGTAACCACCAATTCCGCCTGAAGGGAAAAGGCATGAGCGTGTTACGTTCCGAAGCGAAGGGCGATATGTATGTCGAGGTGCAGGTGGAAACGCCGGTGAATATCTCCAAACGCCAGCGCGAATTATTAGAAGAGTTCGACCATGCGGGCGGCAAACATTCCACCAGTCCTGAGGCAGAAGGATTCTTTACGAAAGTGAAAGAATTCTGGGAAGATTTGAAGCAATGAGTCAACCACTTACCATTGCCATTGCGGGCGCCACGGGGCGTATGGGTCTGGCGCTGGTGCGCGCCCTTTCAACCCACCCAACGCTGGAGCTGACCGCCTGCGGTATTCGCGCGGGCACCGCACAGCTTGCGGGTGCGCATTTCGAGCAAGCAGGGCTAAGCTTTGCCAAAGAGCTGATGGTAGAAGCACCCGCCAAGCTTTTTACTGCCGAGTGTGTGATTGATTTTACCAGTCCAGACAACACGGTCGGCCTTGCGGCACTTGCGGCCAGCCACAAGAAAATCCTGATTTCGGGAACCACGGGACTTACCAGCACTCAAAAAGAAGCGCTGATTCGCGCGGGCGAGCAAACGCAAGTCGTGTGGTCGTCGAATATGAGTGTGGGGGTTAATTTGCTGATGGCACTTGTTGAGCAAACATCCTCGCGACTTAACACTGAGTACGACATTGAAATCACCGAGATGCACCATAAGCATAAAGTGGATGCACCATCGGGCACGGCACTTTCACTGGGGGAAGCAGCCGCCAAAGGGCGCGGTGTTGATTTGCATGATGTAGCCGTCAAATCGCGTGACGGTATTACGGGTGCACGCAAAGAAGGTACGATTGGTTTTACCGCTCTACGTGGTGGTGATGTAATTGGTGATCACTCGGTTGTTTTTGCGGGCGCAGGTGAAGTACTCACTCTCTCTCACCACGCGGCGAATCGCGATATTTTCGCGCTGGGTGCATTACGCGCAGCACACTGGGCAGCAGGAAAACCTGCTGGTTTCTATACGATGCGGGATGTGATCGCTTAAAGCTTCTTCAGAATCTGCGCGACGAATGCATCTTCGGTCGTTTTGTAACGCTTGCGCGCTGCTTCCTTGATGCTTTCGAGTGCGACAAAGTCACGACCTGACTCACGGAAGAACATCGGTACGAAACCGAGTTCGTCGTAACGCTCAGCGATACGCGCTTTGAGTTCTGGGTCGGTCGCGGCGATTGGTTTTACATAGGTCGCCTGACCTGCAATTTCGTGCTTTTCCCACTCGCCACGAGCGCCAAATACTTGAGCGTCCACTACCGAGCTGAGCATCTTCATATCATTTACGTGTTGCATGGTTTTCTCCTATCCATAAGGCGGAGCATAGGCATGCAGATGTAAATGTTTCGTTAACGTCAGTTGGCATGTGGGGCAACAGGTGGTTGAAAATCACCTTAAACACGCAGATGAATCAGCCGCTTAGGTTATTTTGAAAATTATTTTTCTAGCACGGGCTCAGAAGGCTAGTCGTCCCACAATTTGGGCTGGGGAATTGCAAATGCTGCTTGATCAGCAGGTTTTGGTTTAGGCACATCGATCATATTATGCGTCACGGCCATTTCTGATTTGAGCTCGGGCGAAGGCTCGCCCTTTCCTGCCGCCAGCACCGTGCCATATTCGGCGGGCATGAAGTCTTCTTGTGCACGCATTTTATCACGCAGTTGAATTAAGCTGCGCAGCGTTAGTTCGAGATAGGTGAAAATCTGATCGTCATAGATATTTTTGCCTTGAAGCAAAATCACGCCTTTTTCATTGAGCAGCGCTTCGTCCACCGAAACAGGTGTCGTGTTCTTGCTGAAGGCACTGGTTTTCCACGTAGTATTCATGCGTTGGCGTTCACGCTCTCAGAATTTTCAAGCGCCCAGTATAGTTATTTTTGGAAAAGTTGGAAGGGGAAAGCCCGCTTCAGCCAAGCTCATTATTCTTTTGCTGCAAGCGTGCTGCAAAATCTTGCGCGAATGAAACTGCTTGGGAAACGATATTATCTGAACCTGCAGTTCTGCACGCCATAGCTTGAGAGCGCTGTTCTTGAATCATTCCTTGCGCGAACGCTAACCAGTTTGCACTATTGCTGCCAGCACCAGATACTAATGTGCTACCAGCTCTGCAAACAAGCGCTGCTGACTCTGACGCACTAAATAAACTCATCTAGCTCTCCATCGGGGTCTATAAAGGCTGCCCCATAGACTCAATGTACGCGAAACTCCCTAATAATTGGTTAAGCGAATTAATAAAATAGCTCTGAAATTAGAGACAATTTTATTAAATTATTGGCAAGGCTTGCTGGCTCTCATTTCCGCGCAGGGGGTTGGCTGGCTTGCGCGTATCACTCATAATGGCGCATGGGGCGCCTTGGAATAAGTTACTGAAACGACGAATGATTGTATTTCATATGTGGTTTTGCTAGCTTCACTACTTCACTCACTGTCTAACGGGAGAGACACATGAAAACCCTATCGACGCTCGCACTGGCTGGTTTACTTACGACACTATCAACGGCAGCATTTGCACAGACAACGCCTGCCACCCCACCCAATATGGAAATGCGCCAAGAGCGCCGCGAGGCCATTCGTGAGCGTTTTGAACAACGCCGCGAAATGCGCCAAGAGCGCCGCGAGGACAGACAGGATAATCGTCAAGAATTGCGCGGTGATCGCCGTGACTTGAGAGAAGATCGTCGTGATTTACGCGAGGCACGCCATGATGGTGATGGCCGCCAAGACGTACGCCAAGAGCGCCGTGAAATCAGACAGGATCATCGCGAGATTCGTGGCGATCGTCGCGAGATTCGCCAAGATCGCCCACATCGCGGTGGTGGCAGACCCAACTAAACTGCGGTTCCGCCAACCGTCATAGCAGAGATTAAAAGCGAGGGCTGGCCAACGCCGACTGGAACGGACTGGCCAGCTTTACCGCAGGTTCCTACACCTGGGTCGAGCGCCATATCGTTACCGATCATGCTAATTTTACCCATGATGTCAGGGCCAGAACCAATCAGCGTGATGCCTTTTAGCGGCGCAGTGATAGCGCCGTTTTCGATAAGATAACCTTCGGTGACATTAAATACGAACTTACCAGAAGTAATATCCACCTGTCCGCCGCCCATATGCGCCGCATAGACACCGCGCTTGACGCTCTTTATCATTTCTTCCTGCGTGTGATTGCCGTTCAGCATAAATGTATTCGTCATGCGCGGCATCGGTAAGTGCGCATAGGATTCGCGGCGGCCATTGCCTGTTGCTGCAACATTCATGAGTCGCGCATTCATGCGGTCTTGGATGTATCCCTTCAAAATGCCATCTTCAATAAGCACATTGCGCTGTGTTGGCGTTCCCTCGTCATCAATCGTCAAGCTGCCACGACGATTTTCAAACGTGCCGTCATCCACCACCGTCACGCCTTTGGCTGCGACTTGCTCACCAATGCGCCCCGAAAATGTCGAAGAGCCTTTGCGGTTAAAATCCCCTTCCAGCCCATGACCGACGGCTTCGTGCAACAACACACCGCACCAACCTGCGCCGAGCACCACTGGTAGTTCGCCCGCAGGTGCAGGAACGGATTCAAGATTCACTAATGCTTGGCGCAGCGCTTCATCGGCTTGCGTTTTCCAATTTTCAAAAAGCCCGTCATATAGATACCTGCCCCCTGCACCACTGGAGCCTGATTCCATGCGACCTTGCTGTTCGACTACCACCTGAATGGAGAGGCGAACAAGCGGGCGCATATCGGCAGCGCGCTGGCCGCCTGCCCGCCAAATCTCGATATGTTGCCAACTGCCCGCCAATGTCGCGCTTACCTGTTTCACGCGAGGGTCGCGGGCACGCAGATAGGCATCGATTTCCTCAAGCAATTTCAGTTTGGCGGGGAATGCCACCGCGTCGATAGGGTTGGCGCCTGTATATAAGGTATGGTTCGCACCGAAGCGTGGCGCGATCTCGGTGTTGACTGAGGCTTGGCCATGGTCGACAGTCTGTACGGTCTTGGCGGCGCGGGCGATTGCCTCTTCACTCAACTCTGCGGAATGGGCATAGGCGGCGGTTTCACCTTTTACACCGCGCAGGCCAAAGCCTTGCGATGTATCCTGCGATGCTTGCTTCAAGCGGCCATCATCGAACACGTAACTTTCTGAGACGCGGTACTCAAGATAGAGTTCGCCATCATCTGCGCCATGCAGCGCATCCTCGAGCTGGCGTGTGGTCACAGGATTATGTAGGGGAGAAAAAGCGCTCATATGCGCAATATGGTGACTGCTTACGCAAAAATAAAGCGTTCATTTATAAGAAACGGTAAAGGGCTTGCACGAAGGCGGTTGATGGATTAGCAAGTCACTGTTCTCTCATTGTAATGGATTGCTCATGAAGATTCGTATGATTATTGCGCTGGCGGCGATGGTGCTGAGCGCTCATCTTATCACCCCTTCCGCACATGCGGAGGAAGCGCCTGCAGCAACGCAAGAGGCTGCGCCTGAGGTGGATATTAATGTTATCCCAGATGCGTTGACGTTTGATGCCAGCAAAATTGTTGGTCACGCCGCACCTAAGCAACTAGGCTTTATGGAAGCTAAATCACCCGTCATGGAAGAGCTCGTGTGGCTGCATGATGTCTTGCTGGTGATTATCACAGTGATTACCATTGTCGTTTTGGCATTGCTTACCTATGCCTGCATCCGTTTCCGCGAGAAGCGCAACCCTGTTCCTAGCAAGACAACGCACAATGTGCTCGTCGAAGTGTTGTGGACGGTCGTACCTATTTTGATTCTGGTTGGTATCGCCATCCCCTCGCTGCGCGCGCATTACTTCATCGACAATGAAACCACTATTGCTAACCCCGATCTCACCGTTAAGGCGGTTGGCCACCAATGGTATTGGAGCTATGAGTATCCTGATGCGGCTATCGAGTTTGATAGCAATATCAAAAAAGGTGACGAGCTTTTGGATGGTGAGCCGCGCCTGCTCGCAGTTGACAATCCGATTGTTGTGCCTGTTGGCAAAACGGTGCGCCTTCAACTCACGGGAGCGGACGTTATTCACGCGTTCGCAATGCCTTCTTTTGGCGTGAAGATGGACGCCGTTCCAGGCAAACTGAATGAAACATGGTTCAAGGCAGAGCAAGAAGGTATTTATTATGGCCAATGCTCTGAGTTATGCGGAAAACTGCATGGCTTCATGCCAATCCAAATCAATGTCGTCTCCGAAGCAGCATATGAAGCATGGCTGGCTTGGGCGAAAGTGAAACACGCTGCATAAAATAAAAACGAGGCACAGATTATGACCCATCACGATCATCATGACGACCATCACGACCACGCACCTAAGGGCTGGCGTCGTTGGCTTTATTCGACCAACCACAAAGACATCGGGGTGATGTATTTGATTTATGCGGTGGTCGCAGGTTTGCTTGGTGCTGCCTTCTCCATCGCGCTGCGCGCTGAGTTGCAATATCCTGGCGATCAGGTGTTTGGTGGCGACTACCAACTCTATAACGTTTTCCTGACCGCACACGCCTTCTTGATGGTGTTCTTCCTTATCATGCCCGCATTGATTGGTGGCTTTGGTAACTTTGCGGTGCCGCTCATGATCGGTGCGCCCGACATGGCCTTCCCGCGCATGAATAATATTTCGTTCTGGCTACTCGTTCCTGCACTTATTCTCCTGCTCGCATCTTCGGTGGTGGGCTTGGGTGAAGCACGCGGCGTTGGTACGGGATGGACGGTTTATCCGCCGCTTTCAGTGACGGATGGCCTGCATCGCGGCATGGCGGTGGATCTGGCGATTTTCTCGCTGCACTTAGCGGGTATCTCGTCGATTCTTGGTGCGATTAACTTCATCGTGACCATTTTCAACATGCGCGCTCCTGGCATGACCTTGTTCAAAATGCCGCTCTTCCCATGGTCGATTCTGATCACGGCATTCTTGCTGCTACTTGCACTTCCTGTGCTCGCAGGCGCGATTACCATGCTACTTACCGACCGTAATTTGGGCACGAATTTCTTCAACCCAGCAGGCGGTGGCGACCCTGTTCTTTACCAGCATCTCTTCTGGTTCTTCGGCCATCCTGAGGTGTATGTACTGATTCTTCCTGCCTTCGGTATCATCTCTGAAGTGGTATCGACCTTCTCGAAAAAGCCTGTATTCGGCTATCTTGGCATGGTCGGCGCGATGAGTTGCATCGGTGTTCTCGGCTTTATCGTGTGGGCGCACCATATGTTCTCGGTCGGTATGGACCCTGATACGGAAGCGTACTACATGCTCGCTACGATGGTGATTGCAGTTCCAACGGGTATCAAGATCTTCTCGTGGATTGCGACCATGTGGGGCGGCTCGATTCGCTTCGACACACCGATGGTTTTTGCGATTGGTTTCATTTTCCTCTTCACCGTTGGTGGTGTCACGGGCGTGGTGCTTGCCAACACTGCCATCGATATCGCAATGCATGACACCTATTACGTGGTGGCACACTTCCACTACGCGATGAGCCTTGGCGCACTGTTCGGTGTATTCACGGGTTTCTACTACTGGATTCCGAAAATCACGGGCTATCGCTACAGCGAATTTTTGGCGAAAACCCATTTCTGGATTTTCTTCATCGGCACGAACCTGACCTTCTTCCCTCAGCATTTCTTGGGTCTTGCGGGTATGCCACGTCGTATTCCAGACTATCCTGATGTCTATGCGTATTGGAATTACTGGTCGTCGATTGGCTCCTATATTGCGGGCTTCGGCGCTCTCTTCTTCCTCTACGTCGTGATTGACATGTTCGTGCGCAAACGTCCTGCGGGTGATAATCCATGGGGCGAAGGCGCTAAAACACTGGAGTGGACCCTCCCCTCACCGCCGCCGTTCCACACGTTCGAGGAACAGCCAGACATGAGTAAATCGGGTGGCCATCACTAAGGCAGAACTTGGCGCGGATTCCAGCATCGGTGATTACTTCACGCTGCTGAAGCCTGGCGTTATGTCGCTCGTCGTGTTCACGGGCGCGACAGGCTTATGGCTTGCGCCAGTACATATCCATCCCTTCCTGCAGGTGATTGCCATTCTATGCATCGCGCTTGCATCGGGCGCGGGCGGTGCCATCAACATGTATTATGACCATGATATTGACGCGCTGATGAAGCGCACGGCGTCGCGCCCTGTGCCTGCAGGCCGTATCGCTAAAGATGATGCGCTGGTCATGGGCCTTGTATTATCGATCACATCGGTCGGGCTGATGGGCTTGGCGCTCAATTGGATAGCCGCCGCATGGTTGGCATTTGCGATTTTCTTCTACACGGTGATTTACACCATGCTGCTCAAGCGCTCGACGCCGCATAATATTGTGATTGGTGGCGCCGCAGGTGCTTTTCCTGCCGTGATTGGCTGGGCCGCCGCAACGGGTGATGCGTGGGCTGTTACGCCGTGGTTATTGTTTCTGATTGTCTTCATCTGGACGCCGTCGCATTTTTGGGCGCTGGCACTTTATCGCCATGATGATTACGCAAAAGCGCGTGTGCCCATGTTACCCGTGACGCACGGCTTAGTGCGCACCAAGCGTGAAATTTTTATCTATAGTTTGCTGCTGGTTGCAAGCAGCCTTACCCCTCTTTGGTTTTCGGATGTTGGGGTAGTGTATGGCGTGGTAGCGACGGCATTGGGCGTGAATTATCTTTGGCATGCGTGGCGCGTGCTACGCTCTGACGTTCCCAAGGACGCAATGCGTTTATTCGGGTTCTCGATCCTCTATCTCTTCATTCTTTTTGGTGCGCTCCTTACAGATCGTTTCATTGCGCCCCTGCTTATCAGCGCTTAGTCACGGAAGGTTCTCATGCCGCACGAAAAAACTCATCAACAAAAGAAGCGTAAAAACTGGCTGTTATTCGCCATTCTCATGCTGGTGGTTTTCGTCTTTTATTATCTGACGATTCTCAAAGTCACTGGACAATAATCCATGCGCGTCTGGCCGTATGTTGCGATTCCTATCGGCATGTTGATGCTCGCTTATGCTGCCGTGCCGCTTTACGATGTGTTTTGCCGCGTCACGGGATTTGACGGCACGCCAATGCTGGCCAAAAAAGCGCCCGATACCATCAGTGATCGCGTTGTCACGGTCAGTTTCAACACAGACATGGATCCTAAATTGCCGTGGACGTTCACCCCGCTTGAACGCCATGTTGATGTGAAAATCGGCGAGCAGCGCTTAACTGCATTTCATGTTGAGAATCTAGCGAATTACAAAACGCGCGGCACGGCGGTCTATAACGTTTCACCGCACTCGGCTGGTAAATATTTCAACAAAATACTCTGCTTTTGTTTTGAGGAACAGCGCTTGAATCCACGAGCAACCGCGAATTACCCTGTGTCATTTTTCATCGACCCCGCCATATTAGAAGACGAAGACCTCAAGGATTTGCGAAATATTACTTTATCTTACACGTTTTTTAGCTATGAAAGTGCCAATAAGCCAAAATAACGTGAGGCCTTTATGAGCGCACAGAAACACCCTTACCATCTTGTGAATCCAAGCCCATGGCCTGTACTTACGGCCTTCAGCATGCTCACCATTGCGATTGGTGCAGCGCTGGCCTTACACAAGGAAGCCTTCGCGCATTTAGTATTGTTCGCAGGGCTTGCAGCAACCGCAGCCTGCGCCTTCTTCTGGTGGCGTGACGTGATTCGTGAAGGTGTTCATGATAAGGCACATACCGATAAAGTTCGTATCGGCTTGCGTTTGGGTATGGCGCTGTTCATCGCATCGGAAGTGATGTTTTTCGTGTGCTTCTTCTGGGCGTATTTTGGTGCGGCGTGGTTCCCCAAAGCTCCACTGACCGACGTGTGGGACATTGCGGCAGGCGTATGGCCACCTGAAGGCATTATTGCTTTCGACCCGTTTGATTTACCGTTTTTGAACACGCTCATCCTGCTACTGTCGGGCACTACCGTAACATGGGCACATGCGGCGCTACTGCAAGGTAATACCAAAGAACTGCGCACCGCATTGTGGTGGACCGTTGGCCTTGGTATCAGCTTCACGATTTGCCAAGCCTATGAGTATGCACATGCTGCCTTCTCATTGACGGATGGTAAATACGCCTCGACCTTCTATATGGCGACGGGCTTCCACGGTATTCACGTTATCATCGGCACCATCTTCCTCGCGGTCTGCTTGCGTCGCGCCTACACGGGCACCATGACTCAGGAAGGCCATTTGGGTTTCGAATTTGCCGCGTGGTATTGGCACTTCGTTGACGTAGTCTGGCTGTTCCTGTTCATCGGAATTTACTGGCTTACGTCGTAATTTTTAATGCTTCCAGCTCGGTCTGCTGACCTCGCCATGAAGCGTGCTCAAGGCTGATTCGCGCTACTGCGCTCATATAACGGGAACCACTTCCTATGGCATCACCTCTTTCATGTAAATGTCCCGCCTGCGGCAACGCCTCACTATTTACGGGTGTGCTCAGCGTAGTAGATGCATGCCCAAGCTGCGGCGTAAGCCTCAAGGATCACGACTCGGGTGATGGTCCGGTATTTTTTGCCATTCTGATTGTTGGGTTCTTGGTGACGTTCAGCGCAGGCTTTGTGGAATATAGTTTCTCGCCACCTTTCTGGCTGCACGCTATTTTATGGATACCTTTGACATTCGCCGCTTGTTTTTATGTGCTGCGTGTGTCCAAGTCTTACCTCATTCACTATGAATATCGTTTGCGAGAAAAAGATGCCATTCGTTAAGCCGCGTCCTATTCCATTACTATTTTTTATAAGCGCTCTCATCATCACGCTGGGGCTTGGTACGTGGCAAGTGCAGCGCTTGAAGTGGAAAGAGCATTTGATCGCCGATATCGAGCGGGCGAAAACCGAAGCGCCGCTTGCAGAGTTGCCGCCCAACGAAACGCTTGCTGCACATGAGTTTGAACGCATCAGACTTTCTGGCTGGTGGGTGAAAGACACTGAGTTCCACGTCACGCCGCGCTATTTTCGTGATACATTGGGCTATCATATTTTCGCGCCATTACGTCTGAAGGACGGGCGCATTGTCATCGTCAATCGTGGCTGGGTACCTGCCAAAAGAAAAGAGATTACCGAGCGTCCTGAGTCTGCGGCGAAGGGACATACCAGTCTGGTGGGGATGATTCGTATCGGCGCGGACCGTAATCGGTTTACGCCTGCATCCAACTCTGAAAAGAACGTCTGGTTCGGACGCGATACGGAGCTGATGGCTATTGCGGGTGGGCTTGAGAATGTCGCCCCCGTGACGGTGGATGTAATTGGCACGCAAGACCCAAAGCAGTATCCTATACCCTTTGATGGTGAAATTAAACTTTATAATCAGCATCTTAGCTATATCGTGACCTGGTACGGTATTGCGCTTGGTATCCTTGTCATTTTCCTCGTCTACCATTACAAGCGCTGAATGCGTTATATTTCGACACGCGCTCAGGCGCCCGTTTTGACATTCAAAGAGGTATTACTTGCAGGGCTGGCAAGTGATGGCGGTTTGTATGTGCCCGAAACCATTCCGCAATTCTCACCGCAGCAACTTAGTCGGCTGGCGACACTTTCTTATAACGAGCTTGCGTATGAAATCATCGCGCCATTCGTGGGTGATAGTTTTTCTGAAACTGAATTGCGCAGCATGATCGAGGCGGCTTATCGCCCCTTCGCGCATGGTGCGATTGCGCCACTTACGCAATTAGCGCATGACCAGTTCGTTCTCGAATTATTCCATGGCCCCACGTTGGCATTCAAAGATTTCGCGCTGCAATTGCTTGGTCAATTCATGAGCGCGGCGCTCACGGGGCAGAAAAAGAAATCTGTCGTGGTGGGTGCAACGTCTGGCGACACGGGCTCGGCGGCGATTGCTGGCCTGCGTGGGCGCAAGAATATCGACATCGTGATCCTATACCCTGAAGGGCGCCCTTCTGACGTACAGCGTCGGCAAATGACCACGGTTGCGGACGCAAATGTTCACGCACTCGCCGTGAAAGGCACGTTTGACGATTGCCAAGATTTGGTAAAAGCCGTTTTCAATGACGCGGCATTTCGCGCAGAAGTAAATCTGCTGGCGGTCAACAGCATCAACTGGGCGCGGGTGATGGCGCAGGTGGTGTATTATTTCTACGCGGCTTTGGCACTTGGTGCACCTGCGCGAAGCATCAATTTCTGCGTTCCAACCGGTAACTTTGGCGATATTTACGCGGGCTATGTTGCGCGGCGCATGGGCCTGCCGATGGGTAAACTCATCATCGCCACGAACTCGAATGATATTTTAGCGCGCTGCCTCAAGACGGGTGAATATAAAGCAACACAGGTAAGCGCAACCTTATCGCCGAGCATGGATATTCAAGTAGCAAGTAATTTTGAGCGCCTGCTGTTCGACCTTTACGAACGTGACGGCAACCGTATTGAACAGATGATGCAGGATTTCAAAGCAGCCAAGTCGTTGACACTTTCGCCTGCTGCTCATGCGAGTTTCCAAACCGCATTTGATGCCCATGCCGTGGATGACGCAACGACACTCACGGTGATTCAAGCTACCCATGCGCATACGGGTTATCTCATTGACCCACACACTGCATGCGGTGTGAAAGCGGCGGCAGAATGTTCTGGCCCAACCGTTACGCTCGCCACCGCGCACCCCGCCAAGTTCCCTGATGCCGTGAAGCAAGCAACGGGTGTTAGCCCAGCCCTTCCTGCCCATTTGGCAGATTTATATACACGCCCTGAGCGCATCACGCCCATGGAGAATAATGTTGAAACACTTAAAGCATTGGTACGCAGCTTATGATGAAACTGGACCAACTGGATAATGGGCTTCGCATCGCGACGGAAGTGATGCCGAATATTCATAGCGCCGCATTTGCGATTGCGGTGAATGTTGGAGCGCGTAACGAAGATGCGAGCGATGGTGGCTTGTCGCATATGCTTGAGCATATGGCGTTCAAAGGCACGGCGAAGATGAACGCTAAACACATCGCGGAAGCGTTCGATAAAATGGGCGGGAATGTGAATGCCTATACGAGCCATGAGCACACGGTTTATTATGCAAAAGTGCTTAAAGAATATGCCGACGAAGCACTGGAGCTTTTGTGCGACATCATGCGCAATAGTACTTTTGACCAAGCAGAGCTAGAGCGCGAGCGCGAAGTGATCTTGCAAGAAATCGCCATGAATCACGATTCGCCGGACGACTTGGTGTTTGACATGTCGCAAGAATCTAGCTTTGGCATACAGCCCCTTGGTCGCCCAATTTTAGGTAAGCCAGAGCGCGTGAGCAGCTTTACGCGCGAGGATCTGATTCGCTATACCCAAACACATTATCAGCCCAACCGTATTACGCTGGGCGCAGCAGGTGCGATTGATGCCGATAACGTCAAAGCGATCATGACGCGTTATTTTGGCGACATGCCGCGTGGTGCAGAACCAAACATCATCGAAGCACATCACGAGTGTCTGGTGAAGACGCTTGAGAAAGATTTGGAGCAAATCCAAATCGTGCTTGGCTTCCCATGTATCGCGGTGACGCACAAGGATTTCCCAAAGATTCAGGTGCTATCCACTATCTTGGGTGGCGGAATGAGTTCGCGCTTATTTCAAGAGATCCGTGAACGTCTTGGGCTTGCTTATAGCGTCTCGAGTTTCGTTTCTGGATATAAGGACACGGGCATTTTGGGTATATATGCGGGCACGACACAAGAGCATATGGATGCGCTGCTGGGCGCTTTGCGCAAAGTCATTCACGGGCTGAGTGACGTAAATGAGGAAGAATTGCTGCGCGCGAAAAACCAATTCAAAGCAGGGCTTGTCATGTCGCGCGAAAGTAGCGGACGTATTGCGGAGTGGATGGCACGCCACCTGCATATTTATGGTCGGGTGCGCTCGGCGGAAGAACTGCTGGCCGAGATTGATGCTATCACCGCTAATGATATCGTCGCGGTTGCGAAACGTTACCTTGCGCATCCTGCGCCTGCCATTGCTGCGATTGGCCCACATGGCAGCTTAGAGGGCGTTAAGCTTCAGGAACGTCTGGCCGCCTAATGCAGACCCACCAATGCACCGTATTAGAAGAACATCACGGGCTGCGGCTTGATAAATTCCTAGTGGCGGCGATTCCTTCGCTCACACGTAACCGCATCCAAACCCTCCTTGCGGGTGGCGGTGTCCATTTTTTAGGTGCGCCTATCGATAATGCCTCGAAGAAAGTCAAGGCGGGTGAAGTCTATGAACTTACCGAGCCTGATACAGTGGCGCTGGATCTAACGCCGACGAAAATGGATCTCGATATCGTGCATGAGGACGGGGATATTCTTGTGCTCAATAAGCCGGCGGGTCTTACGGTTCACCCTGCGCCAGGTAATCGCGAAGGAACGTTGGTGCATGCGCTGCTTGCACATTGCGGCGACTCGCTTTCGGGGATTGGCGGTGTCGCGCGCCCTGGTATCGTGCATCGTATTGATAAGGACACATCGGGTCTGTTGGTGATTGCCAAAAACGATGCAGCGCATCAGCATCTTTCGGCACAGCTTAAATCGCGCACACTTAAGCGCACCTATCTGGCCTATTGTTGGGGCGCGACCAAGCAAATGGCAGGCACAGTCGAAGCGCCACTGGCGCGCAATCCGCACAAGCGCAAAGAAATGGCAGTGGTCAAGACTGGCAAACATGCCGTGACGCATTATGCCACGCTAGAGCGTTACCGTGCGGGAGCCACAACGGTTGCAACCAAGATTGAATGCGAACTGGATACAGGGCGCACCCACCAGATTCGCGTGCACATGGCACATTTAGGGAATGCGCTGATAGGTGATCCGGTTTATGGCCCGAGCACGCAGACGCGGCTTAATCGTCTAAAATCTCATGACATTGTGCTTTCAGAAGAAACAGTTTCTTTACTACTGTCTTTCGATCGACAAGCGCTGCATGCGCGGCAACTGGTGCTTTGCCACCCAAAAACTGGTCTCGAAATGACCTTCGAAGCACCTATTTCTGCGGATCTCAAGGCCTTAGAAGCCGGGCTGGCTTCCTTGACAAAATAGGGTTTTTGGGGTAGTTTCCAATACACGAATAATAAAAAGTTTGGCAACGCCTTGCGCGGTATTATTTGCGCTCTACATGTCAGGAATGGAAGTCATTATGGCACATCATAAGATGGCAGCACTGCCTACAGTCTCAACGGATGCAGGTCTTCGTCAGTATCTGCAAGAGATTCAGAAATTCCCTGTATTAGAAGCAGACGAGGAATACGCACTCGCGAAGCGCTGGACGGAAGATGGCGACTATGAAGCCGCCCATACGCTTGTTACAAGCCATTTGCGCCTTGTAGCGAAAATCGCCAGTGGTTATCGCGGCTATGGTTTGCCGATGAGCGAGCTGATTGCCGAGGGCAATATTGGCCTTATGCAGGCGGTGAAGAAGTTCGAACCCGAAAAAGGTTTCAGGCTTTCTACCTACGCAATGTGGTGGATTCGCGCCTCGATTCAGGAGTTTGTCCTGCGTTCGTGGAGCTTGGTGAAAATGGGTACGAGTGCAGCACAGAAGCGCTTGTTCTTTAATCTCAAGAAAATGAAGAAGCGCCTCAAAGAGGTCGATGATTCCAAATCACTGACCCCTCAGGAAATTCGTATTATCGCGCAAGAGCTCAATGTGCAGGAGCAAGACGTGATTGATATGGATCAGCGCATGGGGGCGCATGACCAACATCTCAACGCACCCATCAACGCTGACGGTGAAGGTGCTGAATATGGTGACATGCTCGCTGATCCCAGCGCGTCACATGAGGAAATACTTGGTGACCATGAGGAGTTCATGCAAAAGCGTGCGCTGATGATGAATGCAATGGCAGCACTCAATGAACGTGAGCGTGAAATCGTGCTGGAGCGCCAATTAAAGGACGAGCCAGTAACGCTTGAGGATCTTTCGCAGCGTTACGGGATTTCGCGTGAACGTGTCCGCCAGATTGAGGCGCGTGCCATCGAGAAAATGACGCAGTATGTGTTGGAAGCCGCGAAAAAACCGCTTCTGCCTTCACCGAAGGCTGCTTAGGCAACTGCCGCACGGTGCTGATGGCGCCAATCGCTGATTGCTTCGAGTTTTGCCGTCACTAAGGTGCGTTCTTTGAGCGCAATTTGCGTTTTGATTTTATGCACGACTGCTGCAATCCAATCTCTGCCTGCCATGCGTGCGCTGGTTGCGCGCAGCATCAATTCATAAACAGGTGAATGCATCAATCCCAAGCGTTCCTGTTGGTACTGCCCGCTCGCCTTCTCAACGGCAATCAGTTGGGCACGTAATTCTGGCAGGCGAATATCCTCAGGCATGCTCAGAATATTCTCAAGCGTCCATTCCGCTTGCAGACGCACGAGTTTGGCAAGATCACGTGCGTCATATGCCTCGTTCACCTCCTGCATTTTCACGGCGGCCTCGACATAATCTTCGGTGCTTTGCACATCGGGGTGAATATGTTTGGCGAGGGTGCGGTAACGTTTCTTGAGTTCATTGGCGCGATCTAGTTGCGCTTGTTTGGCGGCGTCATGCATCGCGCTGGTGATGGCAGCGAATTCTTCTTCTTTGGAGTCATGCGCTGCTTCGAGTTGTGATTCGAGTGCGACGAGTTTTTCGACATACTCGCCCACCGCCGCATAATAGGTTTCGATGAAACTGGTCAGCTCCAGCTCTAGCGACAAGGTAGCACGTGCGTGCATTTCAATATGTTTGAGGGCGTGCGTAAGACGCGCGCGAAGGTATATTTCTTCTTGTTTATGAGCACGTTGATGTAGGGTCGTCACGATACTTATACCTACTATTCGTAGTGTGTGTACCGCTAATAACACCTATATTTAGTAGGTTGGCAAGTAGAAAGGCATATTATGGGTTGAATGGTGGATAGCAAGCATCGGGGGGTGATATTAGCGCAGCACTCGGCTGGCGGGGAAGGTGACTTTCACCGTCGTACCCTCGCCCACTGCGGAGGTAAGTTGTAATTTACCACCATGGAGTTCGGCGAACATTTTACAAAGCGGTAGACCCAGTCCCGTACCTTCGTGGCTTTGACTACGATGCACCTGGCCAAATACAGCAAGCGCGGTGGGGATGTCTTCTTCAGCAATACCAATACCTGTATCAGTAACAGTGATGGCAAGCTGATTGCCTTCGAGGCCCGTATCAATCGTGATGGAACCCGCTTGCGGCGTGAACTTAATCGCGTTGGAAAGCAGGTTGAGCAGAATTTGGCGCACCTTGCGCTTATCGGCTTTGAGTAGCGGTAAGCCTGGTGCGATATTGCTTATCAGCGCAATCTGTTTGCCTTTTGCCTTCTCGTTCATGATGCGCGTACATTCCTCGATACTGCGCGAGATATCGACTTCTTCCTCGTTAAGTTCAAGTTTGCCCGCTTCACCTTTTGAGAACTCGAGAATATCCGAAATCAACTGCAGCAGGTGCGTGCCGCATAGGTTGATATCTTGGATACGTTCTTTTTGTTTGTCGTTGAGTGGGCCAAAATAGCCCGCATTGAGCATTTCCGAAAAGCCGATGACGGCGTTAAGCGGCGTGCGTAACTCGTGCGACATGTTGGCAAGGAATTCGGATTTAGCTTGCGAGGCAAGAATCGCCGCACCCTCGGATTCTTCCACGCGCATAATCTGTTTCGCCATGGTGAGTGCGAAGAATGACAGCACCGAACCGAAAATGGTGAAGATAGCGAGGAATGAAATATCCTTCACACGCGCATCACGCCACGTGGAGAGGAAGTCGGCCTCATCAATCACGATGGCGGTGATGATGGGGAGATTCTTAAGTTGTGAATAGGAGTAGATTTTAATCGTATCATTGAAACTTTGCGTATCGGTAATGACAGCATGCGGCTTAGCATGTTCATTGGCATGATCGCCGATAAAATCTAGAATGACGTCGCGCTCTGGGTCGTGATCTGGGCCAGTGAATAGCAGGGTGCCGTCTTCAAGCATCAACGACATGAAACGCTCTGTACCAAAATCGACAGACGTAAAGAAGTCAGAGAAATATTTAGGATCAATTGCCGCAATGATGACACCACCAAAGGAACCATCAAGCTTATTAAGCCTGCGACTCATCACTACGAGTGTGGGGTGCTCTTTACTTTGTGTGTGTTGTTGGCCGATGTAGTAGTTGCGCTCGAGATCGTCTTGCAGGCTGCTGAAAGATGGGCTTTCTTTAAGTGATTCATAATAGTTGAACCAGCTATCATAGCCGTCTTTATTGGCAGCGATTTCAACTGCGCCATGCTCATTCACCAACATCATCGCGGCGATTTGCGGCGTTTCTTCTACCCAATTGCGGAAATTATTTTCAATGTCATGTGGCAAGTTGCCGCCAAAGAGCATGTTGAAATACTGGCGCTCAACGGCACGACGCAGTGTGAGGTCCACCGCTAGGAAGGTTAGTTCAACTTGGTCGGAAAGAATCTTGGTAAGGCGTGCGGCATTCTTTTTGCCCTCATTCACCGAATTCTCATATGCCTTGCTGGCTTGATAAGCCACGAATACGCAGAACAACAACATGATGAGTGCGGAGAACGCGATAAGCGTTTTCGCACGCGGCGATTTAGCACGCGCATCTGGCCCAGCAGCAACGGGGGTAAAAAACTGTGCGTTCGGCTTCGCCATGAACTTCCTTTTGTGCGCAATATTCTCCGCATCCACTACTGGCTCTTCTTTATCAATAACGGTCAGTTGTGGTACGGTATTTCGCATGGAGTATGCCGTGATTTGGGTTAAGGATACGCTAAGAAAGTCTTAGAGAACGGTTACTTAAGCGTTTTATCCGCCAGAGGTTAAGATTTGGTTAATGCCAAAATCATCAGCTTTACCATAGGGTTAAATTAATCTAGCGTCCTACCCATGGTCGTTCGCATTCACAGCGTTGCGTTTGAGGGCATTGAGGCGGTGCCCGTTGAGGTGCAGGTACATATTGGTGCGGGGCTTCCCGCGTTCACCATTGTGGGGCTGCCCGACAAGACGGTTGCCGAGTCGCGCGAACGCGTGCGCGCCGCCATTCAATCCATGGGGATTGCAATTCCAGCTAAAAAGATTCTTATCAATCTCGCACCTGCCGATATTCTCAAAGAAGGTTCGCATTTCGATGTGCCGATTGCGCTGGGGCTACTTACTGCACTGAACATGCTGCCCGAAGATGCGATGGGCGAATACATCGCCATGGGTGAGCTGGCGCTTGATGGTCAGTTATTACCAGTTGCTGGTGTCTTGCCTGCGGCACTGGCGGCGGCAGCACAACAAAAAGGGATTATTTGCCCTGAGCATAATGGCGCAGAAGCAGCATTTGGCGGTGAGCATATCGATGTGCTTGCGCCCGCTTCACTGCTAGCGCTTATTAATCATGTTAAGGGGCAGCAAGTGTTGAGCCCGCCATCGCCAAGTATGGTTGGGACGGCACATCGTGGACCCGATTTATCAGAAGTGCGCGGACAGGATATCGCTAAACGCGCACTCGAAATTGCTGCTGCAGGCGCGCACAACCTGCTGATGATCGGGCCACCAGGTGCTGGAAAATCTATGCTGGCGTCATGCTTGCCGAATATTCTGCCGCCAATGGATGCGAATGAAATGCTTGAAGTTAATTTGGTCGCCTCGGTTGCGGGCAATCTCGTGCGCGGTACCTTTTCAAATACACGGCCATTCCGTGCGCCACACCATTCCAGCTCGATGGCAGCCATGGTCGGTGGTGGTAGGCGCGCATTGCCAGGTGAAATTTCGCTTTCGCATCAAGGCGTATTATTTTTGGACGAGCTTCCTGAGTATCCACGCGGTGTACTTGAATCGCTGCGCCAGCCATTAGAGACTGGTACGGTAAGTATCGCGCGCGCTGAAGCGCACATCACTTACCCTGCTCGCTTCCAACTGATTGCGGCGATGAACCCGTGTCGTTGCGGCTATCTGGATGATGTTTCACGTGCCTGTAGCAAAGCGCCTAAATGCGCGGTGGATTATCAGTCCAAGCTTTCAGGCCCACTGCTTGACCGCATTGATATGCATGTCGAAGTGCCTGCGGTGGAAACACTCTCGATGCTCACGCCGTCCAATGCAGAGCCTTCTACAAACGTTGCAGCACGCGTCGCAGAGGCGCGCGCGATGCAGCAAAAGCGCTTTGCAACGATGGGGATTATTGCGCGCACCAATTCCGAAGTGGGCGGCGATGCGTTGCAATCCATGGTGCAGTTTGATGCGGCCGCACAAAAGCTGCTCGAGGATGCGACTAAGCGTTTACAACTTTCCATGCGCGGTTTGACGCGTGTGATGCGCGTAGCACGAACGATTGCCGATTTAGCAGGTAGCCCATCCGTTGGTCATACGCATTTAGCAGAGGCGCTTTCCTATCGTCAGCAACCGCAAGGGCGCTGGATCGAGGCAGCTTAGAATAATATTATTCAATAGCTTAGATTCATTAAAAAATTACATGGCGTACCCCTTGCGTACGCGTTTTTATTTCCCATATTTCCTTTTGCGAGCCGGGCCCCTCTGACGCTTCATGGTGAAGCGTGATGTCGGATCGCACTGGAGGTTTCCGGTGCTATCGACAAGTACGCACCGTTACCTCCTCAACCAAAGGAGGATCTATGAATTTCAAACTGTTTAAGCTTTTCAAAGCACTCATGAACAAATCTGCCGTTGTGCAAATTGAGATTGAGGAAGAAACACGCAAGAAATATCCTGACTGGATGCGCGTGATGATGCTCAAAAAGCAGCGCCTGATGATTAAGGATAAACTCAACAAACTGCAGGCCCATCGCAAGCGCAATAAGCGGGGAAGGCAACCTATCAACGCATAATTAGATGCTATATTGCTCGCCGTATTCTTCCGAGGGTACGGCGAGTGAGGCAAGCGATGCAATCAGCCCGAATGCACCGAAGCTGCATTTGGCGACGTTTACGTGCGCGGCATCGGCTACTTCACCTTCGTCGCACATACCCGCGAAATACATGCCAGAAGCATTGAGATTTCCTTCCGCATCACGCTCACGATTCACACGATACGCACCACCGACCGCATAGCCGTCGACCAGATACATCATCGGTTCGGCAGCGAAGCCCTCGACGGTGTCAATCGTTGGCACGCCCTCTTGGATGATCACCTCGGTGCTTTGGGTGCCCTCTTTAATCGTGTTCATTTTGTTACGCACTTTCTTGTTCATCTCCACCACTTCGTCACCTGATTTGGCAGTCATGATACCCATGCCGTAGGTTCCTGCGTCCGACTTCACGAATACGTAGGGCTCGCTGGTGATGCCGTAATGGCGGTAATGCACGCGAATTTTGTGCAGCACTTTTTCCACCGCAACCGCTACGCAATCAAGCCCCTTGCGATCACCGAAATTGACGAGGCCGCATTTATGCGTTTCCGTGGTGATGAGCCATGGGTCGAGATCGAAGGCTTGGGCGAATTCTTGTGCGAGTTTATCATAGGCATCGAAGTGGATGGACTTGCGGCGACGATACCAACCAAGCGATGGGCGTGGCTGAATACGTTGCGTTAGGCCGCGCAGCACTTCAGGCAGGCCTGAGGTCAGGTCGTTATTGAGCAAAATCAGCTCTGGCACAAAACCATCTTCGGTGCTGAGTGTGTTTTTATCGCGCAGCAGTGGCAACTCATTCACAGGTGCGCCAGATGACGTGCTCAACGCGATCGGCGCGTTCTTCTCAGCGATTAAACTACCGATACGCACTTCAGCGCCCGCTTCTGCAACAAGAGTTGAAAGTGCATAGAGGTTATCGATGTAGCCCTGATTACGGGTGTGATTCTCGGGAATGATGAGGATATTCTTAATCTCTTGTGCGCTAATCCGTGCCTGTATGCGCTCTTTGGCGCGCGCGCGGGCTGCTTGCGAAAGATGGTTGAATCCTGCTGGAAAAATATTTGTGTCTACGGGCGCAAGTTTGTAGCCCGCGTGACGCACATCGACCGAGCTATAAAAGGGCGCATTGACCCGTGTGCGCACTTTGGCGAACCACGCACGAATATCTTCCCCGCGCGTTCGAAGCAGCGCTTCAATCGTTGGCACAATCGTGATGCTAGGCGTTTGGCTGGAAGCGGGGACGTTCATTCCAATCTCCGAATTGCTGCATGATGAGTGCACACAAGGTAATGTTTGCCGTGTCCGAACGCAAGATGCGTGGACCAAGTGAAACGCCGCGTGCAAATGCGACATGGCTTAGCTGAGCAAATTCCTCGGGCGTGAACCCGCCCTCAGGTCCAGCCAGACTCGCAATTTGGGGGGTTCTGTTTTCCAAAGTCTTTGTGATGGATTCACTGTTTCCTGACTCGTCACCATAAAACAAGAGGCGCTCGTTCGGCCATGAAGCAAGTAATTTTTCGAATGGGATGAGCGGGCGAATCTCTGGTATATCAAGGCGCTCACATTGCTCGGCGGCTTCGCGTGCGATGATTTCGAAACGCTCCAGATTCACTTTATCGACGACGCAGCGCTTGGTAAGCACGGGCTGAATCACACGCGCGCCTAGCTCGGTGGCTTTTTCGATAATCGTTTCGGTGCGTCCACCTTTCACTGGGGCAAAACAACACCAAAAATCAGGGCTACGTTTGGGTGAGCGCGTTTGCTCGCCGATGCGCAATTCACAGCCTTTTTTATAGACGGCATGAATCACCCCTTCATATTCCCCTGAGTCGGCGTGGAATAGTCTGAGCGTATCATTGGTTTTTAAACGCAAAACACTTGTTACATAATGAGCTTGTGATTCATCCAAGGCGAGGATGATGCCCTTTTGTAGCGGCGTGATGCTAGCAATGCGGTGTATAGTCATAGCCAAGCACTAGCAGAATTATTTTAAGATGCTAGAAGTAGCGTATGCGACCCATCCTCGAATTGATGCGACTTCATAAACCGATTGGCATTTGGTTGTGCTACCTACCCGCAGCATGGGCGCTTGCGGTACATGGCGCTGAACCTACCGTTTTTCTTATATTCTTATTAGGTGCAGCAGCGATGCGTGCGGCAGGCTGCATCCTCAATGACATTGCCGACCGCGATTTCGATAAGCATGTAGCGCGCACGCAGTCACGTCCTCTCGCGGCTGGCACGTTGACACTCAAACAGGCGATAATGTTGCTTGCGGTTCTGTTGCTTGTTGGCCTCGCAATTATATTGAGCCTGCCACCACTCGCCTTGCCACTTGCATTCTGCGTGTTGGCGCTGATTGCCGCGTATCCATGGATGAAACGCATCACCTATTGGCCGCAATTATTTTTGGGCGTGACGTTTAACACGGGTATTTTGTTCGCCTCCATCGCCACTACGGGCGACATCACGCTAAGTGCTTGGCTGTTTTACGCCGCCGCGCTTTTTTGGACCCTTGGCTATGACACGATTTATGCGCTTCAAGACACTCAGGACGATGCACTTATCGGCGTGAAATCAACCGCACTGCGTTTGGGTAAGTATGTGCCGATTTTCGCGCTTGGCTGCTATCTTGCCATGTGGCTGCTGCTAGTTTCTGCGGGCATTATTGCTAAATTAGGAATCTATTATGAGTTCGGGTTATTGCTGGTTGCGGCACATGCCTGCCTGCAAATCCGCAGACTCAGACGCGGCAGCAACGCGGGCGACATCTTCCGCAGCAATGAATGGTTAGGGCTTGTTTTGTTGATTGCTATTCTGGCTGACGAGTGGCACTCTAGCGTGACACTATGACCTTTGATTCGTCAGAAAACTCTCCTCTTACTTTAGGTGCTTGCGGCTATCCGCAAGATTTCATCGCCACTCTTGATATGTTCGCTAAACAAGCAGCAAGCGGTGGTCATTTGGCTGGCTTGCTCATTGTATCGATTGATAACTTGGCCATGATTGTAAGTGGTTATGGGGTGAGCGTTGCTGAAAATGTCATGGAAGACATTCGCGAGTTGATCGATATGCAAGCAGGTGCTGCTAGCGTTGTAACACGCACCCAGCGCGACCAGTTTGGCATTCTTATTCCTAAAACGACCTCTGCGGATTTAGAAGCGCTTGCTGCGCAATTGCGCAGCGATGTGCGCGAGGCTTCCTCACAGCTACGCTATGGCGACGTGCATTGCGTTGCTTCAGTGGCGCATCATGTGTTGCCATTTAACGACGCAAGCACAGAGGAGATATTGGGCCGCACATTAGTGGCGCTTGCTCATCAAGGAACGGGCCATTGTAGCGATACACATGCCGCACAAAGCCGCGAGCAAATGGGTCTGGCAAATTTCTTGGGGCAGGCCATTCAGCACAAGCGGATTCGACTGGCCTACCAGCCAGTTATCGCCAGCAAAACAGGCGCCGTAAGCCATTACGAAGCATTGCTGCGCTTGCATAGCGATGATGGAAAAATCAGCTCGGCGGGGGCGCTGATTCCTGTAGCTGAGCGTATGGGGTTGATTGCAGACATTGATCGCTTGACCTTGGAAATGGTGGTGAAAGAGCTACGCCATGACCCCAACGTGGTGTTGGCACTTAACGTGTCAAATCTGACGACGCATGATTCGGTATGGTACAAACATTTACGTACGTTGATTGATGAAACGCCTGCTATCGCACCGCGCCTGATTGTCGAGTTGACCGAAACGGCCATTCACCGCGACCTCAAATTAAGCGCGATGTTCTGCGCAGAGTTACAAGCCATGGGCGTGATGGTAGCGCTCGATGATTTTGGCGCAGGCTACACTTCTTTCTCGCAACTTAAGTCGCTTGAAATCGACATGATCAAAATCGACGGCGTATTTGTGCGCGACCTTACCGACAATGCTGACTCGCGCTTTTTCGTAAAAACCCTGCTCGATTTCACCCATGGATTCGGTCTGAAGGCCGTTGCGGAATTCGTGGAGAATGGTGAAGTCGCCAAACTGCTGATGGAGCTTGGGGTCGATTATCTGCAGGGATATTATTTCGGAAAGCCGATGAATTTCAGAGGCTGGTTGAAAGAAAGTTAATGGTGCCGGCAGAGAGGATGGGCGCGCTACGCTTGCCTACTCTCGGCCCGTTGGCCTCGTGGTGAACGTCGTTCAACCCTCAACACAATCATCCTATCTAATCGCAGGCGCGGTTGCGCTAATCTGCGAATCGATAGCATGGTGCCGGCAGAGAGGATTGAACTCCCGACCTTCGCTTTACAAAAGCGCTGCTCTACCGCTGAGCTATGCCGGCACTGGCGGCATGATTAGCGTCTTTTTCACGAATTGCAAATCTCATTTGCCAGTAATTCGGCTCCATAGGGCGCAGAAAGCATCCCGCGTGAGCCGTGGCCTGCGTTGATATAAAGCCCCTCGCGTACCTTCTGAATATAGGGCATACGGCTAGGCGTTGTCGCACGCAGGCTGGTTCTGCCCTGCCAATCACTCATATCATCATCGGTAAATAAATCGGCGAGCGCGGTCTGCGCTTCCTCGCGGTTCTTTTGGTGGTTGGCCTGCGTTACCGCGCCACTTAAGTCTTCACGGTCGTAGGTAGCGCCAATCAAAACCCCAGCATCATGCGGGATAATATAGCCTTTATGTGAGTGTGGTGTGTTGGGTTTATGCTGCAGGTGGCAGTTGGGCACGAGGGAAATTTGTCCCGCATTCTGCTTCATAGCACATTCGGGTGCAAAACGCTGCGCGCTATAGCCATTGCACAAGACTGTGAGCGAGGCTGGAAGTTCGTCGACAGCCGCATTCTCATGCACCGTGATGTGAGGGTGCTGCAGCAATTTATAACATAGCTCGCGCGGGTCGATCCACATGGCGCTGGGGAATATCAACGCGTCACGCGCCCTATCAAGATACAGAATCGACGGGTCGATATTGGTGCGTGCGCTGATATCAGTGAAGCGCTCGCGCTCCTGTTCGTCTTTGATGGTTTTAATGAGTGGCGCTACTTCATGGGCGCTGTTCCAGTATGGTATGTGCGAAAGCATATAGCTATAAGCACTCAGATAAAAACTCATCTCTGGTGACCAATGTTTGGTGATGCGCGGATAGAGTAATGCGGCTGGATTTCCCGACGCGCCCGATGCGATGATGCCTTCTTCATAGAGGGTCACACGATGTCCGCGACGCGCCAATGCATAGGCGGTGCTACAGCCCGCAATACCACCGCCGATAATAGTCACATTATCACGCCTGTGATGCGGCATAGGCAACGGGTGGCTACCTATTAACATATCGCGCTTTTTACCAAATCCTGGGCGTTTCTCGACGCGATATCCGAATGCTTCCATGCGGCGTTTCACTTCACCAGCCGCCGTGAATGTAGCAAATGTTCCGCCTAATCGTGCGACGTGTTTCAACACCTCTTCGCCCCACATAGTGGGGTTTTTTGCTGGCGAGAATCCATCCAAAAACCATGCATCCACGCGATGATTGAGTTGCGGTAAAGTTTCGGCAGCGTCGCCATAACACAAGGTAAGAGTCACGCGTTCGAATTGCAGGTGATGAATACCCGCAAGGCGTTGCGGTAAACGCGCGGCGAATTGATGTGCCATCCATTCCAGTTCGCGGTACGGCGCAATAGCGCGCATCATTTCCTGCGCGTTAAGCGGATAGCGTTCCGTGCTAATGAAATGTAAGTGCGCTTCTGGTGCGGCGTGGGTGATGAATTGTCGCCATGTTGTGAAAAAATTTAAGCCTGCGCCAAAGCCTAATTCAGCGATCGTGAAATGGTTTTGTGTTTTCCAACGTTCAGGAAATCCATTGCCGCCCAAGAATACATATTCCGTTTCTGCAACGCCGCCCTCGCGTGATGCATAGACGTCATCATAGGCTCGGCTGGTGAGCGTAGCGCCGTCCCAGACGATGTCGGGAAGAGGCAGATTGGGTTGTTTAGGCATAAAATGCATGTGGCTTACCTAGCACAACGCGATTTATTTTTCTACTAGCCCATTGAATTATCTAGAAAACACTAGAGACTCATGCGGAAAGCTTGCATTTACAATGGAACAGGATTATTGCAGCGCGTCATTACGCTATTAGCGCAAGAAATGAAGGCCACAGGCCATGAACGTAAAAGCAGTTAAACAATTTTTCTTCGGCAAGCCGCTCGACCCCTTTAAGGCCGATACACGCAAGCACTTAGCACTCATTACTTTCTTCGCGTGGGTTGGTATTGGTGCCGATGGTTTGTCTTCCGCCAACTACGGTCCTGAAGAAGCGTTCCTTGCGCTTGGCGCGCACACACACATGGCGATCTTCTTGGCGATTGCTACCGCTTTTACCGTCTTCCTGATTGCGGCAGCTTATACGCAAGTAATCGAACTATTCCCCAATGGCGGTGGTGGTTATCGTGTTGCTTCTAGTCTGCTGGGTCCCAAGGCAGGCCTCACGGCAGGTGGCGCGCTACTCATTGATTACGTGCTGACGATTGCTATTTCGGTCGCCGCAGGAATTGATGCGCTGTTCAGCTTATTCCCTCCCGAGTACCAAACCTATAAATTGCCGATGGGCTGCGCCATTGTCATGTTGCTCACGTACATGAATTTGCGTGGTATGAAGGAATCCATACGCATGTTGCTGCCAATTTTCATGGGCTTTGTCGTCACCCATGTGGTCCTTATTGTAGCGGCGATTATTTCGCACTCTTATGGCTTAGATGATGTGATGCCCAACGCTGTGCACGAAACTTCCGCTATGACAGAAAGTGTGGGCTGGCTTGCGGTGTTGGCATTATTTTTTAAAGCATTCTCGCTGGGTGGTGGTACCTACACAGGTCTTGAAGCTGTTTCAAATTCCGTACAAAGCCTTGCCGAACCTCGCGTAAGAACGGGCAAAATGACCATGTGGGCAGTGGCGGCTTCGCTGGCATTCATGGCGGCAGGTATCATCCTGATGTATCTTTTGTGGGATGTACAAAAAGTCGATGGCCAGACGCTGAACGCTACTGCGTTCAAAGCGGTCACGGCTGACTGGGAATTATTTGGCACTAATATCTCGAAAGAATTTGTCACCATCTCGCTGCTATTTGCGATGGGGCTTTTGTTCGTGGCGGGTAACACAGGCTTTATTGCAGGTCCTTCGGTATTGGCGGCGATGGCGGTGGACCGTTGGATGCCACATATGTTCAGCTCGCTCTCCAACCGCCTTGTCACGCGTAATGGCGTGGTACTGATGGGCGGACTTGCAATTGGTGCGCTATTATTAACGGGCGGTGAAGTGCACGTGCTGGTTATTTTATACTCCATTAACGTTTTCCTGACCTTCAGCTTATCTACTGCGGGTCTTACGCGCTATCGTTGGCGTGATCGCAAAAACTGGAAATCGCTTCATAGATTGGCAATTGCTGGGTTGGCGTTTTTAGTATGCGCGACCATTCTTGTTACAACGCTGGTTGAGAAATTCTCCTATGGTGGATGGAAAACCGTGTTGGTTACGGGCCTTGTAATCGCGCTTGGGCTTTGGATTCGCCGCCACTACGACGAGGTTCATAAAAAGCTGAGTGATATCGAAGAAGAGTTGGGCGCAGCCATGTTTGGCGGCGCGAGCAAAACCATTACCGAAAAACCCAAAATGGACCCGCGTGAGCCTACGGCTGTGTTCTTGGTGGGCGGTTCCGCAGCAAGCGGTATGCACACGTTCTTGTGGGTGCAGCGCCTGTTCCCGAATGTGTTCAAAAACTTCGTATTTGCTAGCGTAGGTGAGATTGATACGGAAGAATTCACCGACCAGACGATGTGGCATAAATTGCGCCGCGACACGAAATTAACGCTCAAGAATTATGTCGATTTCTGTACCAATCGTGGCCTTGCAAGCACCTATTATCATGATTACGGTACGGACGTGATTGATACCGCATCCAAACTCACGGAACGCATTCAACAAGACTTCCCGCGCGCTGTATTTTTTGCAACGAAGTTGATTTTCGAGAACGAAACCTTCATGCACCAAATGCTGCATAACCAAACGGCCTACATGTTGCAGAAGAAGTTACATAGCCGTTCGCAGAATCTGATTATTATGCCAATGAAACTGTAGTGATTCCTGTGGGATTCACGAAGCTAAAGCGTTAGCCAAATCTTGAATAACAGAAAGTGTTAGTGCGCTTTGTAGGCGCCCATTGACTCCAGCGCCTGAAGCGCGGGACCCATCTTGATCGCCGTTTCAGTGGAGATTGACGTTTCTGGTGTCGCATTCTTATCGTGCGCTTCGCAGGCAGCATCTGCTGCGCGTGGCATGCTTGTTTGCTCTTGAGCGGGTTGCGACTCGCTAGCGTGATATGCCGCAGTTCTTGTCACGGGCGACTCATTACGTGACGCGCGGCTATAAATATCACTACGCACACGCTCGAGATGCGGAATGTAGTAATCATTAAATACTTTGTTCAAACCAGGGGCGATAAATTCCAGTAGAGGCTGATTGTCGCGCAACTCAACGAGCTTCAATTCAGAGAAGCGCGAGAGCACTTCGCGGAAGCGTTCCTGCGGCGTGTCATAGCCTGACTTATTATACATTTCGCCTTCTACATGCAGACGATCGGCCGCATGTTTGGTCATGAACATTAATTCATATGGGTCCTTGAGCGTAGGCAGAATGCGGTCAAAGCGCACATTATAAAGCGCGAAATGCTCGTTCATACTGGTGAGCACCGCCTGCTTTTCTTGCGGGTTGCCCGCATGATACGCATGCACATATTTGGCAAAGCTATCAAACTTCTCATCCATCAGGCGTGAAAGATTGCGGAAGCGATCGCGATCTGCTGCGGCTAACGTATCAATCGCCCGCACTTCTTTTTCGGTTAGATAGTCGGGCCATAAATTATGGGTGACTTCATGCACCAGCGTGCGCATCGAGCCTTTGAGATCGCCCTTGCCTGAGAAATAAATACGATAGGTGCCTTGGATATCGCGCAAGTCATTTGCTGATTTGCGGTGCAGACCATAAATGCCTGGGTGAAAAGCGATTTTATCTGCGGTCATTTCTGGTGAGTAGCACAGCTCATAGCCAAGCTCGAACATCAATGCCGCTTGCGTAGGGTGCACCAGTTTCAATGCTTGTGCGATACGGTTCTCTTCCTTGCGAATCGGTTCTGGCACATCATAGTGGTGGCGCACTTGTGAGCGGTATTCTTTGATTTTTGCATTAATGCGCGCCTCTAGGCCTGAGCTTAGTTTCTGCTCGAACGACGCATCCGCGCTGAGTACTTGGCGGCCAATATGCCAATGTTCAACCAAATTATATGAGAAGTCACTTTGTGCACTCACATCACTCAAACGCTTCACTTCGGCAATGTAATTGGCATCGAGCCCCATTAATCTACCTACGCCATCAATGCCGCCATTTAATGCCGCGTCTTGAATTTGGCTTGGGGTTACACCCAACTCCTCTTGCAAGTCAGACAGGACCTGTTCGGGCGAGTTAGTGCGCTTGATATAGTCGGTCAGTTTACCGTAATAGCCTCGGCGCGTGAGTTGCTCACGGCACAGCATATACATTGCCAGCGAGTTCTTGAGCATCTCCAGACCCACAGGATCAACATGCGGTTCTTGCAACGTGTCGCGGACAATAGCCGCCATCGGATGATTGCGATCATGTGCATCACGAGCAAGCTGCTGGTCTAGGCCATTGCCTGAAGCTTCGTCGTTAAATTGCTTGATGGCGTTTTGCAATTTGCTGCGCTTGGCAGCCAGTGATACGGGGATTAGCTGACCCATGTTAAGTGCAACAGGTAAGCGCTTCGCGGATTCGAAAAATGATGGGTCGTTAATGCTATAGGTCAGGCGTAATTTACGCTTCAGCGCTTCTTCATTTGCGGGGTCAAGTTCGCGCGGGTGAATCACCAAATAGGGGTCAACAAATAACGAGCCATGCTCTACATGAATGTGGTGGTGCTGCGCCATTTTTTGTACATCAAACTGACGTGCATCAGGTGGGGTGACGCGAGTGGCGGCGCGCTGTGTTGCTACATAAGAAGCAGTCGGCACAGATTGTGGCCTTTGTGGGGCAGGTTCTGAATGGGCAAATGTAATTTCCGTTGCCATTTAGTTCCTAGTGAATGCGTTGACTAATAGTGGGTGAATTTTCTGCAGCTTCTAATACCTGCTCCCAACTTTCGGTCTTGGCTTTGGGTGCAACGGCAGTAGCGTCGCGGCGCTGTACGCTTTCAGCCCAGATTTTGTCATGGCCTTGTGAATCTTCAGGATCGCCTAGTTCTTGTTGACGCTGGATTGCCATTCCTGGTGGCGTTGTATGTACAGGTCGTGTCGGCGAATCTGGTACTAAAGCTTGCGCGCGAGATACATCTGTTGCAAGCGCAATTTTCTTAGCTTGAAAATCTTGATCCATTAAAATGGATTCTGAAAGAAATTTACTGCCCAAATAAATACAGCCAAGACCAACCACCGCAGTGGCAGCAAGACCTGCCCATGCAAGGCCTGCACCTGCACTGCCCAGGAGTGCAATATCAAGCAGTGCTTTGCCGAATGCGCCAACCAGGCCAAATACCGTCGCGCCGCCTATCCCCAAAAACAACTGGTGTCGGAATTTTGATGCAACCGTGCGCTCTTTGAATGATTCAAAGTCCTTTTTGTCGAGAATGCCATTTTCCGTTACGCTAGACATGTTAAAGCCCTCTGGCCTGTTTTACCTTGCTGTCAGTGTAGCGGATTGGTCAAAAAGTTATGTGAAGGTTTGATGAAACTATGGGGTCAATCGTGCTGCTTCGCTGCGATAATCTCAGGCTTTTTGCCAAGCTAACGCCACCCAGTCACCACGCTGTAAGCGATGGGCCAAAGAAAGCCCAAGCTCCTGATAAACATTGATAATATTCTCTGACTGCCATAGCAACATACCGCTCATAATCAGCACCCCATCCGCCGCGAGATTGTTGACTACGTCAACTGATAGACGAATAAGCGGTTCTTCCAAAATATTCATAAGGATAAGGTCGTAGGGCGCATGAGCCATGATGATGGGATGTGTAAATCCGTCCGAGTGCGCTGTGTCGACGACCAGTCCATTTCTCGTGGCATTCTCGCGAGTAGCTTCGATGGCGGTGCGCTCAATATCTACTGCAACCACTTTGCAGCCAAAGCGTTGCGCAGCGCGCATGGCAAGCAGCCCTGCCCCACACCCCATATCGCAGACTGCGTTTGGCAGGAATGTTTGTGTATCGATCGCATCGAGCGCAGCGAGCATGAGCTGCGTAGTGGGGTGAGAGCCATCACCAAACGCATCGGCGCCTGCATAGAGTGTGATTTCGTGCTTCTGCATCATTTCCCTGTGGATAGTAACGTTTCGTTAACGCCCGCGCAGGATACTATAGATGTCACGCGTATAAGAGTCATGGAGGACTTCATGAACACACAGACACAGCCCGTCAAGCAACCAACACACACTCAAGGCGTATTATTTGCGACGCTTCCGCGTCAATTGCCAATCTTGAAGTCAGGGCCAGAAGACGAACCAAAGCCCGCCACTAAGCACTAGGCTGCCTCGGTAGCCTCGTGAATCACGAAGGCATCGTCCCATGTACCTTGGGTCGCTGCCTTTGCGTATTCTGTCACGCGGTTCTCGAAGAAGTTCGCATGCTCAACGCCGTTTAGCATATCGTCAAGCCATGGGAGTGGGTTCTTCTCGATCTGATACATAGGCTGCAGACCAAGCTGCGCCAAACGCCTGTCGGCGATGAAGCGAATATAGCTTTTCACTTCATTTGGGGTCAGGCCCTGTACTTCACCTACACCGAAGGCGAGATCGATGAAGGCGTCTTCGTGCGTTACGATCGTGTTGCACGCTACATAAAGACGTGAGCGCAGCTCGTCGTTCCAGACTTCTGGATTCTCATCACAGAAAGTTTTGAACAGGCGCACAATAGAGTTGGTGTGTAGGGTCTCGTCGCGTGCTGACCACGTTACAATCTGCCCCATGCCCTTCATTTTACCAAAGCGCGGGAAGTTGAGCAGAATCGCGAAGGATGCAAATAATTGCAGGCCTTCAGTGAAAGCGCCAAACACCGCCATGGTGGTAGCGATGTCAATCTTGCTGTCCATGCCGAACTGCTGCATGTAATCGTACTTATCCTTCATTTCTTTGTACTTCATGAAGGCTTGGTATTCGGTTTCAGGCATGCCGATCGTATCAAGTAAGTGCGAGTAAGCGGCGATGTGAATCGTCTCCATGTTCGAGAATGCGCTGAGCATCATCTGCACTTCAGTAGGTTTGAACACTTGGGAATAATGCTTCATGTAGCAATTATTCACCTCGATATCTGCTTGGGTGAAGAAGCGGAAAATTTGCGTGAGCAATGCCTTCTCGGGCGGCAGGAGATTCTTTTTCCAGTCCCTCACATCATCGGCGAGTGGTACTTCTTCAGGCAACCAATGAATACGTTGTTGCATCAACCACGCCTCATACGCCCATGGATAGGCAAAAGGTTTGTAGATTGGTTTCGCATCAAGCAGTGAAGACATATGATTTTCCTTTAGATAGTTTTCTCGCCCACCTAAGTGGGCGAGAGATTGGGTGTGTTAGTTACCTGCTGGAGCTGGCGCTGCTGCTGGTGTTGGAGCTGCTGGGGCTGGCGCCGCAGCTGGAACTGCCGCACCTGCTGCCGCCGCACCTGCTGCTGCTGCCGCATCCGTTGGTGTTGGCGGAACAGGAGCCGGAGCTGCTGGAGCTGGAGCCGCAGCCGAAGCTGCTGCATCTACCGCTTGAGCGCCCGCATCCACTGCTTGGGTTGCTGCTGCCGCATCCGCATCGCTTGTGGTTGCCGCTTCTACGGCAGCGCCTGCTGCACTAGTTGCTTCTTCTGCTTTACCAGCGGCTGTATCTACCGCCGCTTGGTCAACTTTGCCGCCCATCTGGGTAACGATCGCCACGATGATCGCAATGATCGCACCGATGATGATGAATGTTTTGGTATTCGCTTGTGCCATGTAGGTCTCCTAAAATGTATAAATATGGGTAATCGTTATTGGCAGGCCAGACATTCTTCATATGTCGAGGTCTGTTTGGTTTTCAAACTCATCTCCAGTTGAATCTCTGGCGTTTTGTTTGATACCTTGTCCGAACGCTGCAAGCTTGCTGAACGGCAGTAATACAGCGACTTCACACCCTTCTTCCATGCCATAAAGTGCAGGCTATGCAAGTCCCGTTTGTGAATATTTGCGGGCAAGAATACGTTCACTGACTGTGCTTGGCACACAAATGGTGAACGATCTGCTGCGTGTTCAACCACCCAGCGTTGATCCATTTCATACGCGGTTTTGAAAACGAGCTTTTCTTCTTCTGAAAGGAAATCCAAGAACTGAACAGAACCTTCATTGGTCGTGATAAGTGACCATACTTCTGGGGTGTCTTGGCCTTTCTCGGCAAGCAACTGCTTGAGGTATTTATTGCGTACCACAAAGCTGCCCGACAAGGTTTTTTGCGTGAATGCATTTGCTGCATACGGCTCGATACCTGGTGAGGCATTGCCGCAAATAATGGAAATCGACGCGGTCGGTGCAATCGCCATTTTATTGCTGAAACGCTCTTTGGAACCAACTTCTGCGGCATCCAAGCAAGGGCCGCGCTCTTCACCAAGAAGTAGCGACGCCGCATCTGCTTGCTTGCGAATATGTTCGAACATTTTTTTGTTCCACACTTTCGCCATCACCGATTCAAACGGAATCATTTTGCTTTGAAGGTATGAGTGGAAGCCCATGATACCCAAACCAACGGAACGCTCACGCATCGCAGAATATTTTGCACGCGCCATGGAATCAGGGGCGCTATCGATGAAGTCTTGTAAGACGTTGTCGAGGAAACGCATCACGTCCGTGATGAATTGTGGGTGATCTTTCCACTGATCAAAATATTCAACATTGAGCGAGGAGAGGCAGCACACTGCCGTGCGGCTTTGACCTAGATGGTCAAATCCTGTTGGCAACGTGATCTCCGAGCAGAGGTTGGACATCTTCACGGTGAGGCCGAGCTGCTTATGATGCTCTGGAATTGATTTATTCACCGTATCAATAAAGAGGATGTAAGGCTCACCCGTTTCGATGCGCGTTGTCAGCAGTTTTGCCCACAAATCACGTGCTTTTACGGTCTCCACAACATGCTTGTCTTTCGGCGAGAGCAGGTCCCACTTCTCGTCTTTTTCTACGGCGGTCATGAATGCGTCCGTCACGCTGACGCCGTGGTGAAGGTTCAACGCTTTACGGTTTGGGTCGCCGCCCGTTGGTCTGCGAATATCAATAAATTCTTCGATTTCTGGGTGCGAAATGTCGAGATATACCGCGCTTGAACCACGACGCAATGAGCCTTGCGAAATCGCCAAGGTCAGCGAATCTTGTACGCGAATGAATGGTACAACACCTGAAGTTTTGCCGTTACGACCAACTTTCTCGCCCAACGAACGCAAGTTGCCCCAGTAAGAACCAATTCCGCCACCACGTGAAGCAAGCCAGACGTTCTCGTTCCACAAATCAACAATACCGTTCAGCGAATCTTCGGTTTCATTCAAGAAGCAGCTAATGGGCAAGCCGCGCTTGGTGCCGCCATTGGAGAGGATGGGGGTTGCGGGCATGAACCACATTTTGGAAATGTAATCGTAAATACGACCTGCGTGGTCTGCGTCATCGCCGTAACTTGCGGCAACGCGCGCGAACAAATCTTGATAGGTTTCATCTGGTAGTAAGTAACGATCATCGAGCGTCGCTTTGCCGAAATCGGTGAGGTATACATCGCGGGTTTTATCGGTGGTAATGTCGGCAGCGTTAATCGTCATCTCACTCTCCATTTTTTTGTTTTTAGCACACCCTGTCAGTATCCTAATTGTCTCGTCGTAGGCCGTCTGTGCGGGTTAGTACTCTCGCAGAAGACGAATACTACATATTGTGGTTTGGTCGTCTAGGGGATTTTTATTCACACTTCCCTATTTTTCCAGTTGCAAGTTATTTTACTCCACAAAATCAGTAGCCTAGTTTTTTGTCGTATCCAGTTTTTCACAAAATCTGTGTTTTTTAGCAACACTATATATTGTGTCTCAATCGCCACAGTCGCTGGGGTATTTTTGCCATGACTCAGGCGGTAGTGAGCCATACAAGCTAGCGATTCTAGGCAGCGACGCAATCGGGATATGCTGTGGATTCACATTTATTTTTTTGCACTATTTTTGAGTGCGTTAGAGCATGCTATCCTTGTATCCACACGGGATGCACAAAGCTGTCCACATTCTGCGCTTAGGTGCACCAACTACATCATACATGTAACGATAAAAATTGCTAGCCGCAGGCGACGGGGTTTCGCACGCAAAACCTAAATTCTGCCGTAATCATCTTCGCAGCGCTCGATATCATTCTCATCGGCCACACCGATTTGCGTTTCATGGATAATCAATGGTGCGTCCGTGGGATTAACGAGGCGATGCCAAGCTCCACGCGCAATGGTCATTTCTTGTCCTGCATGCAACGTCGCGCGTGCTTCACCGTTTTCGATATAGGCTTCGCCTGATTCAATCTTCCAATGTTCGCTGCGATGAATATGACGTTGGCGCGACAGACGACATCCCGCAAAAACGTGCAAGCGCTTAGTGGTTTTATCGGCACTTACATCCAACACCTCATAATATCCCCACGGCCTGTCGACGCGTGAGGTCGTGCGTAATTGTTTTTCGAGCGGTTGCTGGGTGTAATCGAGCCATGCGGCCAATGTTCCTAAATCCCGCCAACCGCAGGAGGCGCTTACCGCACGCAGCGAAGTGGCTTTCTCGATCACCGCTTTATCGAATGAAATGGGTTGAAAATCGGCATCTGAGGCATCTAGGCACTCATATTCCCACTGTTTTTGTCTATTTTGCACAGATTTTTGGGCAAATTGCCAAATATCTGGGCTATTTTCGGCTAATAGGCGCGAAAATGCCCCTGATGTACCGATAAATTGACCAGAATTTACCAAAAAACTTGCCAGATTCTGGTAATTTATTGGGCTTTTCGAGAAATTTGATGATGTTTGTGCCCTTTAACTCCATCCAACCATACTCAGCGCTAAACGCCACCCCTTCCATGCCGATAAGTGCGATCGTGTCGCCATCTTGCGCAAGTTTTGCTGCGTCCTGCATGGCTTCTTTCCATGGCTCGGGCTGGTCAATCGCGTGATCTGCGGGCAGAAAGGCGAGCATCGCATCTGGCGGGGCATAGGCAGTGGCGCAGGCAATCGCAAATGCCGTATTAAACGACGAAGCCTCAAGCAAAATGCTTTGCGGTACAATGGATGCAGCGCGCGCGTGATTCATCAAGGCATAGCGATCATCATTACGGCCAATAAGTATGGGGGGCAGGAATCCCTCGGCGTTTACGCGTCGCAAGGTTTTTTCGAGCAGTGATTGGCCATCCGGCAAGGGGATAAATGGTTTGGTTCTGGCAGGCGTAGAAAGTGGTGCGAGGCGCTTGCCCTCGCCACCACCTGCGAGAATGGCGGGAAGTATCATCATGGCGCGATGCTAGCATACGGCCAGTGTTATGAAACCTGTTTTTACTTGGCCGCCAATGTTGGATACTGTTATAGCAAGCGCGCTGCACCCGTAGCTCAACTGGATAGAGCGTTGCCCTCCGAAGGCAAAGGTTGCTGGTTCGACTCCAGTCGGGTGCGCCAGCTACGCTGCCCTTTTTGTCAGGCTGCGGAAAATATCCTCAAGATCCACTTCTTTGGTCGAGACGTCTTTAATCGTAAGTCCCGCTTCGTGCACGCGCTTGATGACCGCGTCCATATTCGCGTGGGAGGGTTGATATTCAATCGCCAATTTACCCTCAGCAATACGCGGATTAAGGTCGGCCAAACTTTCGGGAATGGTTGCCAAGGCTTGCGTGAGCGTAAAGAATATCTCTTTTTTATCGACCTTTTCCATCAAGGCTTTTTTCGAATCATGCGCGATAATCTGGCCGTGATTGATGATGGCAATCTCATCGCAAAGCTCCTCTGCTTCTTCGAGGTAATGGGTAGTGAGCAGAATGGTCGTTCCCTTGCGGTTCAGCTCTTTCACATAGTCCCAAAGCTGGCTGCGCAATTCTACATCCACGCCTGCTGTAGGCTCGTCCAAGATCAGCACTTGTGGTGCATGCACCAAGGCTTTGCCAACCAACAGACGGCGGCGCATACCACCTGACAGGCGACGCGAGGGGACGTCGGCCTTGTCGCTAAGTCCCATCGCATCGATAATTTCCTGCGTACGACGCTTTGACTTTGGCACGCCGTAATATCCTGCCGTAATGTCGAGCGCCTGACGCACCGTGAAGAAGGTATCGAGCGCCAATTCTTGTGGCACCACTCCAATCGCGCTGCGCGCTTGACGCGCCTGTGTTTGAATGTCGTAGCCGCAGATTTCCGCCGCTCCGCCGCTTTTTATTACCAATCCCGCAAGAATATTAATGAGGGTGGATTTGCCTGCGCCATTAGGTCCCAGCAGGCCGAAAAAAGCGCCACGCGGCACTTCCAGCGAAATGCCTTTCAGGGCTTCTTTCGCCTGACCGCCTTTGGCGCGGTAGGTCTTTTGCAAATTCTCAATGCGTATAGCAGGTGCGGTCATGGGCGCTTTATATAGCAAAATATGCGATTTCAAAGCAGAGCTTTGGAAACACTATTTCTTTTTGTTCTTCGCAAAAGGGTTATTGCTGACTTTGAGATTCATGCGAATGGGCGTCCCCTTCAAGCCGAAGCTTTCGCGCAAGCCGTTGACCAAATAGCGTAAATACGCGTCAGGAAATTCTTTGGCCATGTTGGTCGAGAGCTGGAAAGCAGGCGGGCGCGATTTGATTTGCGTCATATACTTCACCTTGAGGCGGCGGCCACGCACCATGGGCGGGCTATGGTGCTGCAACGACATTTCAAGCCAACGATTCAACTCGGCGGTGGGCACGCGCTTATTCCAGATGTCGTAAGCATTCATGCAAGCATCCATCAGCGCATCAAGTCCTTGGCGATTTAATGCTGAGCACGGCACTGCCTCGATGCCATGGAATTGCGGTAATTGCTTGTCGAGCATGTAACGTAATTCTTCGAGATATTCCTTCTTCTTGGCCTTCACTAAATCCCATTTATTAAGGCCGATAATGCACGCTCTCCCCTCACGCTCAACGAGTGAGGCAATCACCGCATCTTGCTTTTCAAGCGGCGCGGTCGCGTCGAGCAATACCACCACGACTTGTGCGTATTTAATGGCGCGAACAGAGTCGGCAACGGCAAGTTTTTCGAGCTTGTGTTGGATGTTGGAACGCTTGCGCATACCGGCCGTATCCACCAGTTTCAGGCTGCGGCCTTTATGTGAGAATTCGACAGAAATCGAATCGCGCGTAATGCCTGCTTCGGGCCCCACCAACAGGCGATCATCACCGAGCAACGCGTTGATAAGGGTGGATTTGCCCGCATTCGGACGACCAATAATGGCAATGGAGAGATGCTCGTATTCCTCGGTGCTTTCTTCCACCTCTTCCCATTCGTCTTTTTCTTCGCGGTATTCTTCGAGCGCCTCGTAAAGCTCGCCCATACCTTCACCGTGCTCGGCGGAAATCAGGGCGATTTTGTTGAAGCCCAGTGAATATAAATCGGAAATTCCTGCGGCGGCGGCTTTACCTTCAGCCTTGTTGCCCACCAAAATAACGGGCTTGTTTGACGCACGCACCATACGCGCAAATACTTCGTCGGCGGCGGTGACGCCGTCACGCACATCGACCATGAGCAAAATCACATCGGCCTCGGTGATTGCCGATTTGGTCTGTTCCATCATGCGTGATTCCAATGCATCGGCTGGCGCTTGCTCAAGCCCTGCTGTGTCAATGATGGTAAACTCAAGCCCCGCTAAGGATGCAGGTGCATAACGCCTATCGCGCGTCGTGCCTGCTGCATCATCAACAATGGCCAGCTTCTTGCCCACCAGCCTGTTAAACAGGGTGGATTTGCCGACATTAGGGCGGCCGATAATCGCAAGGGTGAAGCTCATGATAATGATTCCTATTTAAACGCGTGCAGCGTTGCGTCGGCGGTGACGAGGTAGAGTACACCATTTGCGACAATTGGTGCGGCAGCAATGCCATCAGGCACATCGAGAATGCGCAGTTTTTTGCCCGTGCGCGGTGAAAGCGCAACGAAGCTGCCATCTGCATCCACCACGATGATTGCGTTACCTGCGAGCATAGGCCCAAATAATTTTGGGGTGATGTCGTGCCCACGGTCTGTTTGTTTGAGCGAGCTCACCCAACGCACTCCGCCGTCGCGCTTAAATAATGCGGCCACTTCATGCTCGTCGGTTAATAGGAAAAGTGCATTGCCTGCGGCCCACGGCGTTTGATGTGCAGCGATGCGCTGTGACCAAAGCGGGCGGCCATTGAGTAGCGCGTTGGCCATCATGACGCCGCCAGCACTTACGACATAGACAACACCGTCTTGTACGAGTGGGTCGGCATCAATACCGCTAAATGCAGCCGCCGCACGTGTTTTGATGGGTGAACTTACGGAGTCTGCCCAAATCACGGTGCCTGCGGTCAAACGCAGCGCCACTAATTCACCTGATGAATAGGCGGAAACCACCACGCCTTCGCTGATTACAGGCGAGGTGCGCGAGAAGAATCCTGCGGTTTCACGAATGCCGCGATGCTCCCAAAGCGGTGCACCTGTGGTGGCATTGAAAGCAAGGGTTTGGTTATCGGCAGTGAGCACCACCGCAATATTTTCTGAGATAGCAGGTGCACCACGCACGGGCGCGCCGACCGACGTTTTCCAGATGCTCTTGCCGCTCTTAGCATTGAGCGCGACAAGCTTGCCAAATCCTGTGGTGACATAAATCGTGCCATTATCATAAGCGATACCACCGCCCAGAATTTCTGGCTCGTCTTCTTCTGCTGCCGCTTCGCTCACCCAGCGAATCGTGTCAATATCATCGGCGGCATGGGCAGAGACGTTGCCAATCGCATCCATGGCATAGACGGTGCCTTCTGCAACAATGGGGGAAGGCGCCATGCCTTGCTTGAAATCATCACCATCACCAATGGTTGCTGAGCTGGAATTCTCAAGGCCTGTAATACCAGGGTGTGCGACACTCATGACTTGGTTGATGTTGCGCCAATCTTCGTTAGCCTGCTGTTCGGGTACATCAACGGGCTTATCCAGTACCGACTCGTCGGGCTTCAGTGTGGTTTCAGTGGCGAGCACGTCGTATCGCTCACCTGGCAACCGCTCGATTTTAGGTGGGTCGCCGCCCATCCAACCTGGTAGGCGCGTGTCGCTGCACGCACTTAGCGCAAGTAATGTCAGGATGAGTGGAGCGTAACGCATGTTACTCCTTGTACGCTATCGTCGTATCGAGTGAGCGCGCTTGTGCACGAACATTAGGCGGTAGCGTGGTGTCGTTGGCGATGGATTCGAGCAGCGCACGCGCAGCCTTCTCGTCCCCTGCTTGCCAGAGCCCTGCAGCATATATTTGCTGAAGTACTGGCGAAAGTGGTGACGTCTTTTTACCCTGACATTGTGATGGCATTTCACCTGCGGTTTTTACCAACCCCATCAGATGCAGGCAGGCAATATCGCGCCAGAACAAATCCTTGCCTTCGGGGGCTAGGATAATGTTTTGCAAGGTACGCAAGGCGGGCACCTCTTTCTCTGCGCCAAGCAAGGCGCGCGCCTGCCAAAGATTTACAGCATCGGCCAGCTCGCCTCGTGTTTGATGCGTCAGTGCTTCAAACGCCTTGGCGGCTTGCTCATATTTTTGTGCACCGTAAAGGGATTGCGCGTCGGCCAGAGCGAGGGTGATCTTTTCTGCCTGAGATTGTTGATATTGCTTCCAAACACTGGTGCCCGCCGTGATGACAACCAACGCGATGGATGCGTAAATAATCGGCATTTTGAGGTGATTCCACAACGCCATCAAGCGGTCTTGGCGAATGGCTTCGTCCACTTCACGTAATAAACTATCGTTCTCTGCCATAGGTTACTCCCACTCAATGGTGCCAGGCGGTTTGCTGGTAATATCATACACGATGCGGTTAATGCCGCGCACTTCGTTGACGATGCGCACTGCAATTGCATGCAGCACGTCGTGCGGGAAGTGGAATACATCTGCTGTCATGCCGTCGGTTGAGGTAACAGCACGCAGCGCACAGACGGCTTCGTAGGTGCGGGCGTCGCCCATCACGCCTACGGTTTTTACGGGCAGCAACACGGCAAACGCTTGCCAGATTTTATCGTAAAGATCGTGACGGCGGAGTTCTTCAATGTAAATCGCGTCTGCCTTGCGAAGCACATCGAGTTTCTCGAGAGTGATTTCACCTGGAATGCGAATGGCAAGACCTGGGCCTGGGAATGGATGGCGATACACTAAATCTTCAGGGATACCGAGCTCCATACCCAAGATGCGCACTTCGTCTTTGAAGAGTTCGCGTAATGGCTCGACCAGACCGAGCTTCATTTTTTCTGGCAATCCGCCCACGTTATGGTGCGATTTAATGGTCGCGGATGGGCCGCCATGGAAGCTCACTGACTCAATCACATCGGGGTAGAGAGTGCCTTGTGCTAAGAATTCCGCGTCTTGGAAGTTGGCTGCTTCGGCGTCAAACACCTCGACAAATGTTTCACCAATGATTTTGCGTTTACGCTCGGGGTCCGTCACGCCTTTGAGGCGGGTGAGAAAGAGCTGGCTGGCGTTCACGTAAATAAGCGGGATTTTGTAATGCTCCACAAAACGCTGGTGCACTTGCTCGCCTTCATTGAGACGCAGCATACCCGTATCCACAAAAATACAGACCAGCTGGTCACCGATCGCTTCGTGCAATAATTTGGCAACCACGGAAGAATCAACGCCACCGCTCACACCGCAGATGACTTTCTTTTTGCCGACCTTCGCGCGGATGCGGGCGATTTCCTCGGCGCGGAATGCCTTCATGGTCCAATCGCCTTTACAGCAACAAATCGCGCGCACAAAGTTCGTGATGAGTTTTGCACCATCAAGCGTGTGAACCACTTCGGGGTGGAACTGCACGCCGTAGAATTTACGCACTTCGTCGGCAATCGCTGCATAAGGTGCGGTTTCGGTGGTAGCGGTAACTTTGAAGCCAGCAGGTAATCCATTGATCTTGTCGCCATGGCTCATCCAGACTTGGCTGGTCTGGCCTTTCACCCATACACCTTTGAACAGCGCGTTATCATCCACCACACTCACCATGGCGCGGCCAAATTCACGCGTGTTGCCAGGCGTTACTGCCGCGCCCAACAAATTACACATGAGTTGCTCACCGTAACAAATACCCAGAAGTGGGATACCCAAATCGAAAATGCCTTTATCGACGGTGGGCGAGTAATCTTCATGCACAGATGCGGGACCGCCAGAAAGAATGATGCCTTTCGCGCCGAACGCCTTGATATCGGCAAGCGAAATGGTGCAGGGGCGAATTTCACTATAAACGCCCGCCTCTCGCACGCGCCGCGCGATGAGCTGGGTTACTTGTGAGCCGAAATCGAGGATAAGGATACGTTCATGATTCATAGGCTTGTTCGTCTAGCGTGAAGCGGCTGATATGTATAGTGGTTTTAGGTGGCTTTAGGGGGGCATTTTTGGCAACTCTGCCGTAACTTGACCAATAACATCATTGCGTGTGCGGTTTATTTCGTGAGGCAGCTCTAACCACTGTTACCTGAAATCCCCATTCAGCCTGCCCTTTTAGCTTTTTAACCGAAAATTAGCATTTTCAATCGTATAATCTTGCCTCTAGGCGGGTAATACACATTATTATCCACATAGTTACGCACAGAAGTTTGTGGGGATTCACACACGCTTCTTGTAGAAAAACAACAACGAGGCCCCTTCACTGGGCACATATAAGAGGTTGGCATGCGTTTTGGCGGACTTATTTTTGCAATTATCCTTGCGGCAGTAGCTGCATTCATCGTGCTTTCTATGTCGGGTGGTAACAGCTCGCAGGTCGCGCAGACTCCTGGTCAAGCACCACAACAATCCGTGAGCACAACGAATGTGATCGTCGCGGCGCAGCCCATAGTGCCCGGCATGCTCATTAAAGATGAAATGCTCGAAGTTCAGCCTTGGCCAGAACATTTGGTGGTCGAAGGATTCGCGATCGCAGGCAATGATGTGGTGAGCGGCATGGTGTCGCGCGGTAATTTCCAACCACAAGAGCCAATCTTGACTAATAAGCTCGTTAATAAAGACGACCCCAACTTCATTGCGGGTACGCTGCCTAAAGGCATGCGCATGGTGACCATTCAAACTAACGAAACAGACGGTTTGGCGGGATTCGTATTCCCAGGCGACCGTGTGGACGTTATGTTGACGCACGAGATCGAGGAAGAAAAATGGGTGCAGCCCCCAGGTGGCGCCAAAGGGCAACTTTCACAAAAACGTGAAACCAAATCCCTTACTGAGACATTGCTCACGAACGTGCGCGTATTAGCGGTCGACCAGCGCGCAGCAGGTGGCGTCAAAGAAGATGGCACGATTCCAATCCCACGCTCTGTATCGCTTGCTGCATCTCCGACGGACGCGCAGCGTTTACGTTTGGGCGCAAAGGTCGGCGCGCTGACCCTAACCCTACGCTCGACACAGGATGAAGAATCGGTTGATCCGATGATGGTGACGGCATTTAACGACATTTCGCAGTACCAAAAACCTGATGAATCGGTGACGCCAACAAGCGGCATCATCATCGTTCGCGGTACGCAGCCAGAAGAATCCACAGGCCCATCCGCGCCGCTTGACTTGACTGCACAAATCGCATCTTCTGCCCTTGCTCCTGGTGCATCGGGAGCAGCGCAGGTTGTGCCTGCGGTTGCGGTTCGCGTCAATCCTGGGGAACCCTCCGCAAACTAGCCCGCGTCGACGGTCACGCAATAGCCTGAGAGTAAGGGCAAACAATGGTTCGGTCGCGCCTCGCACGTGTTCTTAGCGCGTGTTTGATAGTATTGGGCTTGAACATGCTTTCGCATGAAGCCTTTGCTGCGAGTAAGCCGGGGACCTTCTATGTACCCATTAATCGCTCTGAATTATTGACCACTTCGGTAGATATGGGTGAGGTCATCATCACGGATCCCGAAGTCGCCGACGTGTATGTGCACGGCAAAAATAAAGTCTCGGTGATTGGTAAACAAATCGGCCAGACCACTTTGCGTGTATTTGATGGCAAATCGCGCCTCATTCGCAGCGTCGATGTGTATGTCGTCTATGACCTTCCAGCGATTCGCAAAGCACTGCGCGAGTTCTTACCATATGAGCGCATTGGCGTGGAGATGGTGAATACGCGCATTGCGCTGACTGGCGAAGTATCAAGTGCAGAAACAGCGGCAACTGCCGTTGAAATCGCCGAGCAATTCGTGGCAGGTAAGTTGACGAAAGACGAAGCCAAATCGCGTCCCGTTCGTGATGGCGACGCCGAGCGCTCGCCTATTCTGAATCTCATGAAAATCACCGCAGGCCAGCAAGTGATGTTGAGAATTCGTATCGGTGAAATCCAACGTACGGCGCTCAAAAATCTTGGTGTGAATTTGCAGGCGGTGAAAAGCGGTAGCCTAAGCTTTAACATCGGAACAGGTGGCGGACGTTTGGGTGCATTAGATGCCGCCACGAACGAGCGTTCTTTCCGATTCGGTAGTTATCAGGCTTCTAATAGCGCGTTTTCTGGTATTGGCATCCAGCAACAAGGCGGGCAATATGGTTTGGGTGGATTGATTGAAGCGCTGGAGCAGGATGGGCTATTCAAGGTATTAGCTGAGCCAAATCTGGTGGCACTTTCGGGCGAGCAGGCGGAGTTCTTGGCAGGTGGCGAATTCCCGATTCCCGTACCTCAAGACGGTGACAGTGTTACCATTCAATATAAACCCTTTGGTGTGGCGCTTAAGTTCACGCCCTACGTGCTGAGCGAGAATCGTATCCGCGTTCAGGTGCAGCCTGAGGTATCCGAAATCAGCAATGAGCGCACCTTCACCACTACGGATGGTTTTGTCGCTCCTTCGCTTATCACGCGTCGCGCTTCTACTACGGTGGAGCTTGCGCCAGGTGAAGGGTTCATGATTGCGGGCTTGATTCGCGACACCATGGTTTCCCAAATCAATCAGCTCCCAGGTGCGGGTGAAATTCCAGTGCTTTCGGCATTATTCCGTTCCGCTTCCTATCAGCGCAATGAAACGGAATTGGTGATTGCTGTAACGCCTTATTTGGTGGATCCAACCAAAGCGGGCGACATTAAATTACCGACCGATGATTTCAGACCCGCCAGCTTCATGGAGTCGATTTTCTACGGAGCACTTGGCGCACCGACCGATGCAACACCTACTGCAGAGGGGCCCGTTGGGTTTATGGTAGACTAATGCGCGCATCCCTTGCAGCACTCGCATTCCTTGCCCTCACGCTCAGCGCGTGCGAACGTCCGTCACCTCAGGCCTATTTTAATCGTGGTGGCCCTGAATCATTGATCGATGTGTCATCGGAAGTGGTCAATCTCACCGTGCAAAGCGATTCGGAACTTAATGATTTATCGGATTGGATTAACCGCGACCAACCAACACGCGCTGAACTTTACTGCACAGACGGCGACCCAATGTGCGAAGAGGCGAAACAAGTCCTCGATTTATATGGCGTTCCTACCTTACTTGTACCATCAGGCGAGCAGACCGTGACGCTGATTTATGAGCGTATTTTAGCGCGTGATTGTGAACAGCGCTTTATTGATAATGATAATCCCTACCAGCTTAATCATGCGTCTTTTGGGTGCTCGATTGCGGCAAACGTCGTTCAGCATGTGCCAAACAAACAGCAGTTTGTGAATCCAAATTTGATGGATTATCCGGGTGCAGAAAAAGGGGTTCAAGCCTTTGAGAATTACCGCAAGTCGCCTGAGGTGCGCGCACCACTCACCATAGATAATTCACTGACAAGTGCCTCTGGTTCTCAGTAATACGTTGCGCACACCTAGGTCTCGGGCATAAAGAGCGGTGTAGTGTGTCAGGAGTGTCATGAGCGGTTTATTTATTCTTATTAGCGAAGCATCCCTTGAGCCATGGGCGCGTGATGTTGCCCAAGCCATGGGTGTGGAAGAACCTTGGATTATGGTAGGTACGCCTGCTAGCGCGGCCGAGAAAATTGCCAAACATCAAATTACACCTTCGCACATCGTGCTTGAGCTTGGCTCGCGCGGCTCAGACGTATTGCCAGAAATTGACACGTTGGGCGAACAATGCGTGGCGGGCACACGTGTAGTAGCGGCAGGCAATACCAATGACATCCAACTTTATCGCGCGCTGGTATCACGCGGAGTGCTGGATTATTTGCCAATGCCAGCCTTGGGCCAAGATATTGTTAAAGCACTCGCTGGGCCTGCCTCAGCAGCACCTGCTGCCCCTGCCCAAGCGGCAGCCGCCACCGCCCCTGCCGCAACGCGCAGCACTGGCAAAGAAAAGCGCGTGATTGCCATGATGAGCGCCGCAAGTGGCGATGGTGCTAGCACACTGGCACTCAACACTGCTTACGCGATTAGCGAAATTTTCCAAGGCCACACTGTGTTGGTCGATATGGATTACCAATTCGGCATGGTGGCAAAGAATATCAATCTGCAAAGCCAGTACGGTATTCGTGATTTATTCGAACATCCTGAGCGTGGTATTGATACGACCCTCATTCGTCGCATGGCTGCCCAATATGGCGATCTGCACGTGATTGCAGCGCCTAGTGATTTGCGTTTTCTGCCCAATCTTAGTGCGCAAGCCATTCCAGAATTGCTGACCATCTTGAAGCAATCGTATGACACGATCATTCTCGATTTGCCGCATGTATGGTTGCCTTGGGTGGCTACTGCCTGCCAATATTCCACCCATCAAGTGTTGGTGGCGCAGCTTTGGCTTAAGTCCGTTACTCACTCGGCGCGCCTGCTGAAAGCGTGGCGTGAGCATAATATCTCGATGGATCAGGTATCACTGGTTATCAACCGTTCAGGCGCTAAATTCAAAGAGGCGATTGAGCCCAAAGACTTCGAAAGAGTGTGCGGCCTACCGATTCGCCACATGGTGACCAATGACATTAAATCCGTAGTAATGGCAGAAGGCGAAGCCAAGACAATTATGGAGCTACCACCTAGCAAACTGCGGCATGATATTGAACAGCTCGCGCGTTTGTTGTTGGGGCTTAATCCACTCACCGACTTGGACACGGACGAAGGAAAACCAAGTGGCTTTATGGGTGCTTTAGCGCGCTTCACGAAGGGAAGTTAATATGTTTGGTAAAAAACCTCTCGAAGCTTCTGCAACACCAGCAGCGCCAGCAGCTACCACTGCTGCGCCAAACCCTTCAGTGCCCTTCATACCAGAAGGTGAGCATGAGCTTTATCGCTATCTGGATTCCAAATTAGAAACGGCGGATTATCGCGCTGCTAAGCAGGCGTTGCTTGCTGATATGGTCGATCAAATCGATTTTCAGGCACTAGAGCGCATGGATGTGGATGTGCGTCGTCGCAAAGTGCGTGAAGCATCCGAGAAGCTATTACCAAACGTTCCTATTCCGCTTACCGCGCCGCAAATCTCGCTGATAAAAGATCAGGCGATGGACGAGATTTTAGGATTTGGCCCCATTGAGCCGCTCCTCAAAGATGCTGACGTCAACGATATCATGATTAATACGCATAAGCGCATTTACATCGAGCGCCATGGCAAAATTTTTCTCACCGATATTACGTTTTTGAGTGAAGAGCATCTGCTGGGCGTGATTCAACGCATTGTTTCACGCGTTGGTCGTAGGGTCGATGAAGCCAACCCGATGGTCGATGCGCGTATGCCAGACGGCTCGCGTTTCAACGCGATTATTCCGCCACTTGCGCTGGATGGTGCGCTGGTTTCGATTCGTAAATTCAAAAAGAATAAGCTCTCGCTCGAACAATATGTAGATTATGGTTCGCTCTCGCCCGCCATGGCAAAATTCTTGGCGATTTGCGGCCGCGTGCGCATGAATATTATTATCTCGGGTGGTACGGGTTCAGGAAAAACAACCCTACTCAATGCGCTTTCTGCCCATATTGAGGCGACCGAGCGCGTCATCACGATTGAGGACGCGGCAGAGCTGCAATTGGTGCAACCACATGTGCTGCGCTTAGAAACACGCCCTGCTTCGATTGAGGGCAAGGGCGAGGTGAATCAACGCCAACTGGTGCGCAACGCGCTTCGTATGCGCCCTGATCGCATCATTCTTGGTGAGATGCGCGGTGACGAGGCCATAGACGTATTGTCTGCCATGAACACGGGCCACGATGGTTCGATGGCAACCATTCACGCCAACACACCGCGTGATTGCTTGTCGCGTATTGAGAATCTGGTGGCGATGTCTTCGGTAAGTATTGGTGTTAGTTCGTTGCGCTATCAAATCGCCAGCGCGCTGAATCTCATCGTGCAGATTCAACGTATGCGAGATGGCAAGCGTCGCATTGTACAAATTGAAGAGGTCACGGGTTTTGACTCGCAGACTATTCAGTCGCAGACCTTGTTCCAATATCGCGTCAAAGGCGTGCGCGCTGATGGTACGCTAGATGGTGAATATGAAGCGATGCCGTTCAAGCCGCGCATGGCCGAACAAGCTGAATATTACGGGCTAGTGGATGAACTTATGTCGTGCTTCCCACGACCCGTATAGGAGGTTTCATTGGAAGTATTTCTCTTCGCATTAGGTGTGGGCATTGTGAGCTACATCGCGTTCGCGATACTATTTCCGAAGGCTATTCCGAGCGATGCGAGTGATTACACCAAGCAAGCGCTAGAACGCATCTATCAAGAAACGCAAGGCACGAACGATACGGCCACTATTCTCAAAGACCAGCTTCTGGAAGAGTCCGCGCTGGTGCGTGCGGTATTTGGCTGGCGCATCATGCAGCCTATTTATGAAGCGGCTGTGCAAGCGGGATATCTGCATCAATTGCGCTTCTTGGTGACGTTAATGCTGGCCGGATTTGGTATCAGCCTTGTTTTATTTATAGGGCTTGGCATCACGCTGCCAGCCGCTTTGCTGTTGGCAAGTTTGCTTGGTTATTATCTGCCATACCGCCATTGCGTGCGTGCAGTACGTAAGCGTAATCGCCAGTTTCTTGACCAGTTTCCCGATGCGCTCGATATGATTGTGCGCAGTGTGCGTTCAGGCTTTCCGCTCACTACCGCGCTGCAGATGCTGGCTGATAATTCGCAATCACCCGTTAAAGAAGAATTCCGCCAGGTGGTGGATGAGCTGGGTATGGGTCGTAATTTGAATCAAGCTTTAGCACGGCTTGCGGTACGTATTAATGAGCCCGATATTCGCTTTTTCGTGGTTGTACTCACGGTTCAGCAAGAGACGGGTGGCAACTTGGCAGAGATCATCAACAATCTTTCCAGCATCATCCGCAAACGCAAGCAGCTACGACACAAAATTCGCGCTATGACTTCCGAAGGCCGCGCGACGGCATGGGTGCTGGGCCTATTGCCAGTATTTGTGTTCTGCGCGCTTTATGCCATGCAGCCTACGTACCTGATGCCATTCTTCACTGACCCTATCGGTATGATGATGTTTGGTACCGCGCTTGGGCTGCTCGGCATCTGTGTCTTCGTCGTAAAACAGATGATTGACGTGGAGATATAATGCAACTTCTTGGCGCAGGTCTGGTTGGGTTGGTAGTGTTTCTAAGCTATCTCGCGTTTGACCAATTTTTGGCCAATCGCCGCCGCAAAGATTCGCTGCGCATTCGTATCGCGGCTGATGGCACACGCATTACCGAAGACTCTGAAGGCTCAATTGGTCTTGATAAAGAGCTTTCCATGCGCGCTAAAACGCTGGCAGGTATTCTACGCATGATGGGCGTGAATGTTGAAGAAGCGACGCGCAAACTAGAGGTGCGTTTCGCCCGCGCGGGCAATCCTTCTCCCGATGCGCCGATTTTCTATCTCTTCTTCCAGCGCGTGGTGAGCATTGTATTGCTAATGTTAGCACTGACATTTGTCGCCACCCCTGCAGACGGCACGCGCAAAATCCTTTTTATCGTGATGGGTTTATTCATCGGATTTATTGCCGTGTTCGGCGCCTATTTCTTTTTACAAAACGCCATTAGCAAGCGCCAAAGCCTGCTCATCAAGGCTTTCCCTGATACGCTCGATTTGCTGCTCATTTGCGTTGAATCGGGGCTAGCGCTGGATGCATCGCTCAACCGCGTGTGTGGCGAATTGGGACGCGCTTTTCCTGAAATGACGCAAGAGCTGAACCGCACGCGTCTGGAATTGGCATTGCTGAATGACCGCACCAAGGCGCTTTCTAACCTTGCTGAGCGCACAGACTTGCTCGCCTTCCGATCACTTACTGCCACGCTCATTCAATCCGAACGCTTCGGTACATCGCTCACCGATACGCTCAGAGTATTGTCCGAGGACTTCAGATTACAGCGCCTCGCAAAGGCGGAGGAAAAGGCCGCACGCCTGCCTGTATTGCTAACCATCCCACTTGTGTTCTTGTTGATGCCCGCCTTCATGCTCATCATCCTTGGGCCTGCGATTATCAGCTTCATGCGTGATGGTAGTGCTTTAACCGGCGGCTAAGTTCGCCTATATAGGCGTAATGGCTTCTTCATTACAGGTTATCTCCGAGTATGAACCGCGCGGCGACCAGCCGCAGGCAATTGCGCAGCTTGTCAAAGGCTTGGAAGCACAGGCGAAAAATCAGGTGCTGCTCGGTGTGACGGGTTCAGGCAAAACCTTCACCATGGCGAAGGTGATCGAGGCAACGAATCGCCCCGCCTTGATTCTGGCACATAATAAAACCCTCGCCGCGCAACTTTATAACGAAATGAAGCATTTCTTCCCCAACAATGCGGTGGAATATTTTGTTTCCTATTACGATTATTATCAGCCCGAAGCGTATGTTGCGAAAAGCGATACGTACATCGAGAAAGAATCGCAGATTAACGAACAGATTGACCGCATGCGCCATAGTGCCACGCGCTCGCTGCTGGAACGACGCGATGTGATTGTGGTTGCTTCGGTGAGCTGTATTTACGGTATCGGCTCGGTCGAGACCTATCTGAGCATGACCAAGAAGTTCAAAATCGGTGACGAGATTACGCAAAAAGAATTGCTCGCGCTATTCGTGCAGCTTCTCTACAAGCGCAATGACATGGCCTTTGTGCGCGGTGCTTTCCGTGTGCGCGGCGATAGTGTCGATATCTTCCCTGCCCACTTGGAAGATCGCGCATGGCGCTTGAGCTTCTTTGGGGATGAGATTGAAACCATCTATGAATTTGACCCGCTGACGGGCGAGCGCGGCGAGACCTTGAGTGAGATTACGCTTTATGCCAACAGCCACTATGTGACACCCAAGCCAACACTTGAAGCGGCCATCAAAGATATTAAAACGGACTTGAAAGCGCGGCTTGATTGGCTGCACGCCAACGGAAAATTACTTGAAGCGCAACGACTGGAACAGCGCACGCAATTTGATTTGGAAATGCTCATGGAAACGGGCATGTGTCGTGGCATCGAAAATTATTCGCGCTATCTTTCCGGCACTGCGCCGGGTGAACCGCCGCCGACGTTGTTCCAATATTTACCGCAAAATGCATTGCTGTTTGTCGATGAGTCGCATGTGACGTTGCCGCAAGTGCGCGGCATGTATAATGGTGACCAAGCGCGCAAACGTGTCTTGTCGGAGCATGGGTTCCGTTTGCCATCGTGCCTTGATAATCGCCCACTCAAATTCGAGGAGTGGGACGCGATGCGCCCACAAACCATTTGTGTTTCGGCAACGCCAAGCGAGTTGGAACTGGGCTGGACGAATGGGCTATTCGCCGAGCAGGTGATTCGCCCTACGGGCCTTGTCGACCCACAATGTATTATTAAGCCCGTTGGTTTGCAGGTCGATGATTTGTTGAGCGAAGTGAAGCAACAAGTAAAGCTCGGCCAGCGCACCTTAGTGACGACGCTTACCAAACGCATGGCCGAAGAGCTCAGCGAATATATGGACGAAGCGGGCATCAAGGTGCGCTATTTGCATTCGGATATTGATACGCTGGAGCGTATTCAAATCATCCGCGATTTGCGCGTTGGCGTTTTCGATGTGCTGATTGGCGTGAACCTGCTGCGTGAGGGTTTGGATATTCCCGAATGCGGGCTGATGGCGATTCTAGATGCCGACAAAGAAGGTTTTCTGCGCAGCAAAACGGCGCTGATTCAAACCATTGGTCGGGCGGCACGCAACGTGAACAGCAAGGTGATTTTATATGCCGATAAAATGACCGACTCGCTGAAAGGCGCGATTGCAGAGACCGACCGCAGACGTTCGATTCAGGAGGCCTATAATAAAAAGCACAACATCACACCGCAATCGGTGAAGGCATCGCTTTCGGATATTCGCCAGTCGGTCGAGGAGCAGGATTATTTGACTGTTGATGTGAAAGAGTCTGGCTTGGAAGATTTCACCGGCACATCGCTTGAAGTGCAGATCGAGAAACTGAAAAAGCAAATGCTCAAAGCCGCGAATGATTTGGAATTCGAAACGGCCGCACGCTTGCGCGACGAGGTAAAACGCATGGAGTCAATGCTGCTGGAATTACCTGCAACGCCTATTGCAAAAGCAACTGGCAAAGCACCGAAGACACGAAAAAAGAAAGCGTAATGCTGCACTGCGGGATTATGGGGTAGTAATTCACGCCTAAGTCTTTATGGTGCCCATTCATGAAAATGCATGGGGTCCTATGGCTGCTCAAAAAAAATCGTGGTTGAGTCATTTATATATTCAGGTGCTCATCGCTATTGGGATTGGCGTTGCGTTAGGGTATTTTGCGCCAGATATCGGGCAAAAAATGAAGCCTTTGGGTGATGGCTTCATCAAACTCATCAAAATGGTGATTGCGCCGATTATTTTTTGCACCGTAGTGTCTGGCATCGCCCATATGGGTGACATGAAATCGGCGGGACGCTTGGGTGTTAAATCTCTGTTCTATTTCTTTTGTGCTACTACCTTGGCGTTGATTATAGGCCTGATTGTAGGAACGGCAGGCGGCGCAGGAAACGGCATGAATATCGACGTTAGTTCGATTGACCCCAGCGCGGTAGATTCGTATCTAAGCGCAGCTAGTGCTACCAAAAGCGAAAGCTTTACGGAGTTTCTGCTTAATCTCATTCCCAAAACATTTGTTGGTGCATTTGCTGAAGGCAACTTGCTGCAAGTACTGGTGATTGCGATTCTGTTTGCTTGGGCCATGCTGAGCCTAGGCGCAAAAGGTAAGCCCATTCTTCAGGGTATTGATCTCGTCGCACAGGTGTTTTTCAAAATTATCGCGATTATCATGAAACTCGCACCGCTTGGTGCGTTCGGCGCCATGGCTTTTACCATTGGTGCTTACGGCGTGGAGACTTTAGGCAATCTGCTCTATTTCATGGTGCTCTTTTATGTGACATGCTTGGCGTTTGTATTCGTTGGTCTTGCCTTATTGCTCAAAGTGACCACGGGACTCTCCATCTGGCAACTCATCAAATATATCCGCGAGGAAATCTTTATTGTGCTGGGCACCTGCTCTTCGGAAACGGTGCTGCCGCGCATTTTGGATAAACTTGAGAAGCTCGGTGTCCATAAACAAGTGGTGGGTATGGTGATTCCTACGGGCTATAGTTTCAATCTCGATGGTTCGTCAATTTACTTCACCATGGCAGTAGTGTTCCTTGCCCAAGCCACCAACACACCGCTGACATGGGAGCAAGAAGTGGCCATTTTACTGACGATGCTCTTCACCTCTAAGGGTGCGGCTGCAGTGGTAGGTTCGGCGTTTATCGTGCTTACGGGCACCTTATCGACGCTTGATATTATTCCAGTGGTTGCCGTTACCATCGTGTTGGGTATTGACCGCTTCATGGCAGAGGCGCGCGCCATCACCAACCTGATTGGTAATTGCGTAGGCACGCTGGTGATTGGTCGCTGGGAGAAGGCGATTGATCTGGTGCATGCCAAGAAAGTATTAAGTGGTGCCATTGAGGTGCATGCGGCAAGTGACCCAGAGGATGTGATACTTGAATCGCATGCGCTGGACGCGGCGAGTAAAAAAGTCTAGACTTCCTACATTATGGATCCTGCGCTCAGTGAATCATTGCTGAATATGATTTTGGGTTCCTACTGCGTGAAGGGTCATCACGTAACGTGGGCTATGCCTGTTTATGTGTTGGCTAATCTTTCTTTTGTGCTGGCTGGGCTTTACACCTATCGCCGCTATCTTATTTTCCGTCGTGATGGTTTCGCGGCCGCAGAAGCGGTGCATGCCGTAGCGTGGGCTATTGCGGCAATTGGTATCTTGGGCGTTTATAATTATTTCTTCCGATCCGTACCCACCTTGTGGACACAGGTTGCTATTATCATGGCCTATGTATTTGGCTTCTTCACGATTTTCATTCGTTACGTGATTGGTCTGCGATGGAAGCATGTGCTGTTAGGCGTACTTACGTTTATTGTGGTGAATTACATTAACATCGAATTGCATAACCCACGCGAGATGAATGGTGCTGTTTTTTATCTACCCATCTTGTTGGTGCTGGTCATTTTCTCGGCGCACCTGCATGCGCATAACAAACCTGGCACGTTGCTCTTCATTCAGGCTTCGGTGCTCTTCATGTTTGCAGTATTCTTGCGGATGATGGATGCTAATGTCTGCGCCCGCACAGGTATGGGCACCATGGTTTTATGGTTGGTGTGCACGTCAGTGTCCATGGCCTTCCTGAGTGAGGTATTGGCGCGTAATGTGGCTCGACACCGTTAAGATGCTGTTTTTTCTAGCCACATACTAAATCTTGTAGTAGTTTTATGCGTAACTACTATTGCTAGGCAAGTGGCTTAACCGTTTCTTCAGATATCGGTGCTATTCTGAAGACTCAAAAACAACAATGCTAGACCACGAGGTAGTATGATTTTCGAAAACACAGGCCTGTATCATTTAAAAGAAATGCATCATGCCTCGCTTGCGCCTATGCGCATGATGGCCAACGCCACCAAACACATGTTCTCAAACCCCCTGCACCCGCTTTCCTATACGGGTCTTGGTCGTCACATGGCGGCAACGGGTGAGTTGATTGAACGCATCACCCAGTCTTACCCTAAGCCAGAGTTCGGCATCACCACGACCGAGATTGCTGGTAAAAAAGTAGACGTGTGGGAAGAAGTATTGCTTGAGAAAGCATTCTGTAAACTCGTGCGCTTTAAGCGCGATACGAAACAAAAAAGTTCGAAGCTGCTTTTGGTTGCGCCTATGTCGGGTCACCATGCAACGCTTCTGCGCGGTACAGTTGAAGCACTGTTACCGCATCATGATGTCTACATCACCGATTGGTTGGATGGTCGTGAAGTGCCACTCTTTAAGGGTGAATTCACGCTTAATACCTATATCGACTATCTGCTCGAATTTATGCGCCATATTGGCCCTGGCATTCACACCATGGCGGTGTGCCAACCTTCTGTGCCACTCATGGCAGCCGTTGCGTTGATGAACCAGACCAAAGACCCCTGCACACCTAAAACGATGACGTTGATGGGTGGTCCAGTGGATACACGTAAAGCGCCAACGAAGGTGAATCAGTTCAGCAAAGAACATTCTATTTCGTGGTTCGAGAGCAATGTGATCACACGCGTGCCGCTCAATTACCCAGGCTTTGCACGCCGTGTTTACCCAGGCTTCTTACAGCTTGCTGGCTTTATGAGCATGAACTTCGAGCGTCATAAAGACGCACATGTTGATCTTTTCAATCATCTCGTACAAGGAGACGGTGAGAAGGCGCAATCGCATCGTGACTTCTATAATGAGTATCTCGCAGTGGCCGATTTGCCTGCGGAATATTACTTGCAGACCATTGAGGAAGTATTCCACAAACATTCGCTGCCGGATGGCAAGTTGATGCATTATGACCAACGCGTGCGCCCCGATGCGATTACCAAAACCGCTATCTTGGCGATTGAAGGTGAGCTGGATGATATTTCGGGCCTTGGCCAGACTAAAGCCGCACTCGAGGTCACCAAGAATCTTTCGGATGCGAAGAAAAAATACCATATGGCACCACAAGTGGGTCACTATGGTATCTTCAATGGCCGCAAATGGCGCGAGCAGGTCCGCCCTGTTATTACAGGCTGGATTGAGAAACATTCGTAGATTATAATCCGCGCCATGCAGCGCGGTTTTTCACTCGTTGAGCTTTCGATTGTCCTTGTCATCCTCGGATTGCTGACAGGTGGTATTCTCGCGGGACAATCACTCATCCGCGCAAGTGAGCTGCGCGCTGTAAGCACAGAATATCAGCGCTACGCTGCTGCAGTACAAACTTTTCGCGATAAGTATTTTGCGATTCCAGGAGATTTTAATGGCGCAACCAGATTCTGGAATCGCCTTAATACGAATGCGGATTGTGTAAGCACTCATGGCCTCGGAGTAGCAGGTTCACCAGGGGCTTGTGATGGTGGTGGCGATGGAAGTATCAACAGTGCTGGCGGTGCTGGCCAGTCAGGCGATATGCACCAATTTTGGCGTCATCTGGCTTTATCGGGACTGATTGAGGGCTCCTACTCTGGCCTAGCCGGAAGCGGTGGCGGGCAGCATGTAGAGTTCAGTTCTAACAACGCGCCGCGCAGCAAACTATCAAACGCTGGATACGGCGCGATGTGGCTTGGGGTACAAGATGGCACCAACTCACCATTTGCTGGCAGCTATGGCAACACTCTGTACCTAGGTGGACAACACACTTCGAACGTTGCTAACGTTGGTGTTCTTAAAGCCGAAGAAGCTTGGAACATCGACACCAAGATGGATGATGGTCTGCCAGCTATAGGTAAAATACGAACTTTAAAGTCCAGTTTTCGATTAAATTGCACTACCACAGACGTGCCAAGCACTTCAGTCTATGATTTAGTTCAGACCGCGCTTGGGTGTCCTTTACTGCTAACCAATTTATAGAATTGTTAGATATGAATCGTGGTTTCTCGTTGGTTGAACTCTCGATTGTCCTTGTCATCCTCGGATTGCTGACAGGTGGTATCCTCGCGGGTCAGTCGCTCATTCGTGCATCCGAGCTGCGCGCTGTAAGCACAGAATATCAGCGCTACGCTGCTGCCGTGAATACCTTCCGCGATAAGTACTTTGCGATTCCCGGCGATATGAGCAGCGCAACTAGTTTCTGGGGTAAGAACGCGACAGACTGTAACGCTCATAGCGGCAGCGCAGCCACGCCTGGCACCTGTAATGGAAACGGCGATGGCGCGATTACCGATGCTGCCGGCGCGGGCTTAACGGGTGAGCGTTTCCAATTCTGGAAACAACTCTCCTTGGCGGGTCTAATAGAGGGTACTTATACGGGTCTTGCTGGTAGCGGCGGTGCAAACCACACCATCATCGGTACAAATGGCCCATCGAGTAAACTGGGAAGTGGCGGATGGACGGTAGTCACCTCTGTCTCTCCCTTTGTTGGCAACACCACTTTCTATGCTGGCGAATATCTTAACCATCTTCGCTTTGGGGCTGCTTCAGCAACAGGCGCGTCGCATACTGCGCTATTAAAACCAGAAGAAGCATGGAATATCGATACGAAGATGGATGACGGTAAGCCCGCCACTGGAAGAATAATCGCCATGTATTGGAATAACTTATGTAGCGCGGCTGATGATGGTACGCATTCGGAGCTCGATCTGGTCGCAAGCTATCGTTTGACCGATTCTACGCCCCAATGTGCCTTGAATTTCACAAAAGCATTTTAACCACATTGCCGCTTGACTGGCAGGGCGTGAGCCCGTAAGTAACAGCCGTTTACCCGTTTATTGGAGTTTTACTGATGGCTCAGACCTTCGCCACTGCCCCCAATGCCGCGCTCATGCTCGCGGATGGGACAGTGTTTTCAGGGTTTGGCGTTGGCGCACATGGTATTACAGCGGGTGAAATCTGCTTCAACACCGCGATGACGGGGTATCAGGAAATCCTCACCGACCCATCATACACCGGTCAAATCATTACCTTCACCTTTCCGCATATTGGCAATGTCGGCTGCAATGGCGAGGATATCGAGGCGGCAAAGCCCTACGCCGCAGGGTTAATTCTGCGCGAGAACATCACCGACCCTTCCAGCTTCCGCGCCAATGTGCACCTCACTGATTGGCTCATCAATAACGGCATCACGGGCATTTGCGGCGTGGATACGCGTGCACTCACCGCGCATATCCGCAAAAACGGCGCACAAAATTGCGCGATTGGTTTTTTCAAAGATGGCAAAATCGACCAGAAGAAATTACAAGCCGCACTCGACGCTGCGCCCGATATGAATGGCCTAGAGCTCGCCGCGCATGTGACGACCCCTGCGCAATATGAATGGCGCAAGCAGCGCTGGGCGCTGGGCAAAGGCTACACAGAAATCGGCAATGGTGCGCACCATGTGGTGGCGATTGATTATGGTGAGAAACTCAACATCCTTCGTTGCCTTGCTTCGCAAGATTGCAGGCTGACGGTTGTTCCAGCGACCACCACCGCAGAAGAGATTTTAGCACTGAAGCCAGACGGTGTGTTCTTAAGCAATGGCCCTGGCGACCCTTCCGCCACGGCGCAATATTCCCTGCCCGTGATTCAAAAAATCATTGCCGCGAACGTGCCGCTGTTTGGTATTTGCCTCGGGCATCAAATGCTCGGCCTCGCACTCGGCGCGAAAACCGAGAAAATGAAACAAGGCCATCGCGGGGCGAACCACCCTGTCAAAGATTTGAAAACGAACAAGGTTGCCATTACTTCGCAGAACCACGGCTTCTGCGTGAGCGATAAGGGCTTGCCCGCTAATGTCGAGGTCACACACCGTTCGTTGTTTGATGGCACGATTCAAGGCATCGCCACCAAAGACGGCATGTGCTTCTCGGTGCAAGGCCACCCCGAGGCATCCCCCGGCCCGCATGATTGGTTGCCGCTGTTCAAACAATTCGCCGAACTCATGGCCTCACAGAAAAAGAGGGCTGCGTAATGCCTAAACGTACGGACATAAAAAGCATTCTGATTATTGGCGCGGGGCCGATTGTGATTGGCCAAGCCTGCGAGTTTGACTATTCGGGCACGCAAGCGGTGAAAACGCTGAAGGCCGAAGGCTACCGCGTGATTCTGGTGAATAGCAACCCTGCCACCATTATGACTGACCCTGACTTGGCAGACGCGACCTATATCGAACCCATCACGCCGGAATATGTCGAAAAAATTATTGCGAAAGAAAAGCCAGACGTGTTGCTACCCACCATGGGCGGGCAAACGGCGCTGAATTGTGCGAAGGCACTCGCAGAAAGCGGCGTGCTTGAGAAATATAATGTCGAGTTGATTGGCGCAAAACTCGAATCCATCAACAAAGCGGAAGACCGCTTGTTATTCGGCCAAGCTATGGCGCGCATTGGTTTAGAAGTTCCCAAAAACCATGTCGTAAAAACCATGGAAGAGGCGCGCGCCGCACTGGCGGATACGGGCCTGCCTGCTGTCATCCGCCCGTCCTTCACCATGGGTGGTTCGGGCGGCGGTATTGCCTATAACCGTGAAGAATTCGAAGCGATTGTCGCTTCAGGCTTGGACGCTTCGCCGGTGGGTGAAGTGATGATTGATGAATCCGTACTCGGCTGGAAAGAGTATGAGATGGAAGTGGTGCGCGACAAGGCGGATAACTGCATCATCATCTGCTCCATTGAGAATATCGACCCGATGGGCGTGCATACCGGTGACTCCATCACCGTTGCCCCTGCCCTCACGCTCACCGACAAAGAATATCAGATCATGCGCGACGCTTCGATTGCCGTGCTGCGCGAGATTGGCGTGGATACGGGCGGCTCGAACGTGCAATTCGCCGTGAACCCGAAAGACGGGCGCATGGTGGTGATTGAGATGAACCCACGCGTGTCGCGTTCCTCCGCATTGGCATCGAAAGCCACGGGCTTCCCAATTGCGAAGGTGGCAGCGAAATTGGCATTGGGCTATACGCTTGATGAAGTCATCAACGACATTACCAAGGCAACGCCTGCGAGCTTTGAACCGACGATTGATTATGTGGTGACGAAAATTCCGCGCTTTACGTTCGAGAAATTCCCCGGCACGGACACGACGCTGACGACCGCCATGAAATCAGTCGGTGAAGCGATGGCGATTGGTCGTAGTTTTGCGGAATCGTTGCAAAAAGCCTTCCGTTCGCTCGAGACGGGACTCACGGGATTAAATGCGGTGGAGATTGAAGGCGTAAGCGCAGAAAACCTAGATGCTGTGCGCTCGGCGCTTACCGTTGCTGCGCCCGATAGACTTCTCAAAATCGGCCAAGCCTTGCGCTTCGGCATGAGTGTGGATGAAATTCACACGCTTACGAAATATGACCCATGGTTCATTCGCGAACTGAAGAAAATTATTGATGCCGAAATGTGGGTGAAAGCGAATGGTTTGCCAAGCGATGCGCCATCGTTACACGCACTCAAAAAACTTGGTTTCAGCGATAAGCAGCTTGCTGCCCTCACCAAGAAAACCGAGAAAGATATTCGCAAGGCGCGCCACAAACATAACGTGCGCCCTGTGTTCAAGCGCGTCGATACGTGTGCGGCGGAATTCGAATCACCCACGCCGTACATGTATAGCTGCTATGAAGGTCATGGTGAGGCCGCGTTCTGCGAATCACGCCCAAGTGACCGCAAAAAAATCGTTATCTTAGGTGGTGGGCCGAACCGTATTGGCCAAGGTATTGAGTTTGATTATTGCTGCGTACACGCGGCCTATGCCCTCAAAGACGCGGGCTATGAAACCATCATGATCAACTGTAACCCTGAAACGGTTTCAACGGATTATGACACCTCAGATCGCTTGTACTTCGAGCCACTCACGGCAGAAGATGTGATTGAAATTATCGAGAAAGAAAAAACGAACGGCACGCTCGTGGGTGTGATTTTGCAGTTCGGCGGACAAACGCCACTCAAGCTCGGCCACGCACTCGAAGAAGCGGGCATTCCGATTATCGGTACGTCAGTCGATTGCATTGACCTTGCCGAAGACCGCGAGCGTTTCCAAAAATTGCTGCACAAATTGAAATTGAAGCAGCCGAAGAATGCGATTTGTAAAACGGTTGAAGAAGTGGTGCCGGCTGCAGAAGCCATTGGCTACCCTGTAGTGGTGCGCCCGTCTTATGTTCTTGGTGGCCGCGCGATGCGCATTATTCATGGCTCGGTCGAATTAAAAAATTATACGGCGGAGCTCTTAGCTCTGTTTGGTGATGGACCAATTCTGCTGGATGGCTATTTGCAGGACGCGATTGAGCTCGATGTGGATTGCTTGAGCGACGGCAAGGATTTCTTTGTCCCTGGCATCATGGAACATATTGAAGAAGCGGGCATTCACTCCGGCGATTCGGCGTGTTCATTGCCGCCTTATTCATTGCCCGATAATATTATCGACGAAGTGCGCAAGCAAACGATTGCGCTTGCGGGTGCGTTGGGCGTGAAAGGCCTGATGAACGTGCAGTTTGCCGTACAGCAGGGCAATATTTATATCCTCGAAGTGAATCCACGCGCCTCGCGCACCGTGCCGTTCGTTGCCAAAGCAACGGGCATTCAGATTGCGAAAATCGCGTCACGCCTCATGGCGGGTGAGTCACTGGCGAGCTTTGATTTGCCAGACGACACGACCTTGATGAAAAATCTCAAACACGTTGCGGTGAAGGAAGTGGTGTTCCCATTCGCGCGCTTCCCAGGCGTGGATACGATTTTAGGGCCTGAAATGAAATCAACGGGTGAGACCATGGGTCTGCACACGAATTTTGCTGCGGCATTTGCCAAGGGCTTCATTGGTGCGGGCAGCACCTTGCCTAAGGAAGGCAAAGTGTTCCTTTCGGTGCGTGATGGCGACAAGCCAGCCGCTTCGGTCATTGCGCAGGAACTTACAACGCTTGGTTTCCGCGTTGTCTGCACGCGTGGTACGGGCGAGTATTTGAAGCTACAAGGCATACCGATTGAGATCGTCAATAAGGTGCGCGAGGGTCGCCCGCATATCGTGGATATGATGAAAGACGGTAATATCGCCATGGTATTTAATACCACCGAGGGTCAGGCCGCGATTACCGACTCCTATTCGATTCGCCGCACGGCGCTTTTGGGTAAAATTCCTTATTCGACCACCATTGCAGGCGCCCGCGCTATGGTTCAAGCGATTGCCGCGATTGATAAAGCGGGTGCTAAGGGATTGGACGTTGCGCCACTGCAATCATACGTGAATACGCAAGCTGCTAAGAAGAAAAGCGCAGCGTAGTTTTAGCGTTAGAGGTTCATTTGCACTGGTGAAGTTTGCTCACGCGATTCGGCGAGCTTGCTCGCATGGCCACCTTGTTTCTGAGCATTCATGAGACCTTCGAGAATCGTCTGCTCTTGTGGTGAGAGTGCGGCGTTTTTATAGGCCATGCCTTCGGCGATTTTTTGTTCGCCCAACTGATTGAGTGCTTGGTTATAGTCGCGCTGCATTTCTTTTTTGCGCATGCCGCTGCCGATCACCATGCCAGTGATGGTTGTTGCTAAGCTTGTAAGACCCAGAAGCGATCCCACAATGCCTACTTTTCCTGCCATCGCCTTAGGAATATTAACAAAGCTAATACCAAATGTTATTGGTGACACTACAGCTAAACCCGTAATGATACCTGTATTCCAAGAAGTCGGCTTTTTGACCTCGCGTCCCTCAACTTGTTCTTGCTCTTGTTTTGATTTGCCTAAAAATCCACCAACAACAGCACCCAGAGCCGATACAGCAAAACTTGCAGTAATTGCCGTGCGCACCTTTCCAGAAAGCATCATGGGTATAGTTGCTAAATATCCCGCTATTCCACCCCAGAATGCGCCTTGCCCTGCCCCGTGGTTGAGCAAGCTCGGTTTTTCCTGCGGTTTGATTTTGGGTAGTTGTTCTTGCTTGGCCATATGTTTCTCCTGCTTTTATTCTAGCAAAACTGCCCTTTTCCAGTGTGACGCTTTTGTGAAAGTTTGTTATTGTCTCGCAGCAGTAAACCCGATAGATTCAGGGTTCGTTTTACTCATAAATCATTAAGTATCAGGATGTTATGGAAAAGATTCCCATGACCGAGCTGGGTTTTGCCCGTTTGGAGAAAGAACTGAAAGAACTCAAAACCGTGCAGCGCCCTGCGGTGATTGAGGCGATTTCGGAAGCGCGCGCCCATGGCGATTTGTCGGAGAATGCCGAATATCATGCCGCTAAGGAGAAGCAGAGCTTCATCGAAGGCCGCATCATGGAACTCACGGCGATACTGTCACGTGCTGAGGTGATCGATGTCGTGGAGCATGCTGCCGAGCATATCAAATTCGGTGCGACCGTAACGGTGGTCGATGAAGAGACCGAGGAAGAAATCACTTACCAAATTGTTGGCGATTATGAGGCGGATATTACACGCGGTCTGATCTCCAACACCGCACCGATTGGTCGGGCACTGATTGGTAAAAAAGCGGGCACTTCCATTGAGGTAAATACGCCCAAAGGCGTACGCTTTTATGAAGTGTTGAAGGTTCAGTACAAATAGATGGAACCTCCTGTTCCAGTATGGGGTCTCGTGGATGATCGTACGGGGCATACAGGTCAGGTCTTGGGCGTCATTGGCAAGTTGGGAATGCCGTTTGTACTAAAACGCCTTGCCTTTAATTGGAAGACGCGCCTGCCACTCACTGCACCGTCCCTCACCACACTGGATGATTCGCACAGCGCGCCTATCGCACCACCATGGCCGAAGCTGGTGATTACCGCAGGCAGACGCACCATTCCGATTGCACGTTACATCAAAAAGAAATCGCCAAGCACCGTCATTGTGTATTTGATGTGGTCAAGTGCCGCACGTGATTTTGATTTAGTGGCCGTACCCAATCATGACGATGTGAAGGCTGCCGATAATATCCTCACCACCATTGCACCGCTACACGCCGTTACGCCAGAGACGCTGGCAGCAGCAAAAGAGGCATGGTTACCCAAGTTCCGCCAACTGCCGCGCCCATGGGTTGCGGTGACGATAGGCGGTAATACCAAACACGGAAAATATCGGGCGGCTGATTGGCGTGAACTCATCACCCGCGCGCGGGATTTAGCACCCACGGGAACATTGATGGTGACGACAAGCCGTCGTACGCCCAAAGAAGCATTGGACGTCATTGCACCACTTCTCGCGGGTGGCGCGCATATTCTGCATCGCTGGGATGCGGATAAGGACAACCCTTATCTTGGGCTGTTGGGCTGCGCCGACGCAGTGGTTGCAACGGGCGATTCGCTCTCTATGTGCACGGAGGCCTGTGTTTCGGGCAAGCCTGTCTATCTCTTCGCGCCAGAGCAGGTGATCCCCAAAAAACATGCGCGGCTGCACCAATCGCTTTATGAACAGCTATTAGCTAAGCCACTGGATAGCACCAGTTCTCTTGAGTGGAAACCCGCAACGATTATGGATGATGCGCGGCTAGTGGCCACTGCAATCAGAACGCGATTCCCGCAAATTCGTAGCTAGTTTCGTTTCCATTTTACTAAAATTTGTTTCCTGAAAACCCTGTTATTGGGGGTTGCGTGGGTAATTTGTATCCATATATTAACGGCGACAACCAACCCAATAGGAGTGATTCATGAGTGTACTCGTCGGCAAAGAAGCCCCAGATTTTACCGCTAGCGCGGTGATGCCAGATAACAGCATCAAATCGGATTTCAACTTGAAGACCCACATTAAGGGTAAATACGGCGTGCTGTTTTTCTGGCCGCTTGATTTTACCTTCGTGTGCCCATCCGAAATCATCGCGTTTGATAACCGCATTGAAGAATTCAAAAAACGCGGCGTTGAACTCATCGGTGTATCGGTAGATTCACAATACACCCACTACGCGTGGAAAAATACGCCCGTTGATAAAGGCGGCATTGGTAACATTCGCTTCCCAATGGTTGCGGACATCACCAAGTCAATTGCACGCGACTACGACGTATTGCTCAACAACGCTGTTGCGTTCCGTGGCACTTTCTTGATCGACAAGAAAGGCGTTGTGCGCCACCAACTCATCAATGATCTGCCGCTTGGCCGCAATGTTGATGAGACGCTACGCACGATCGATGCGCTCGCCTTCCATGAAGAGCATGGCGAAGTGTGCCCTGCTAACTGGAAAAAGGGTGATGCTGGTATGAAAGCTGATGCTGCGGGCGTTGCTTCTTATCTCAAAGAGCACGCAAAAGCGCTCTAGTTTTAATCGCTCCCGACTCAGTCTGCTTGTTTCGTAGGCTGAGTCGGGCGCTGACCTCCCCTACTTATGGAGTCTGATATGGCTGAACATCATACACCCGTCCTGATTATTGGCTCTGGTGCAGCAGGTTGCACAGCGGCAATCTACGCTTCTCGCGCGGCGCTTACGCCCATCATGGTGCATGGTATGCAGCCAGGCGGTCAGTTGACGATTACCACGGAAGTGGAGAACTACCCTGGCTTTGCTGAAGCCATTCAGGGCCCATGGCTGATGGAACAGATGGAGGCACAGGCCAAGCATGTTGGCACGCGCATTTTCCACGACTACATCAAAGAAGTGGATTTATCGAAGCGTCCGTTCCGCGCAGTCGGTGACTCAGGCGATGCGTATTACGGCGAAACGGTGATTATCGCGACTGGCGCATCGGCACGCTGGCTTGGTTTGGAATCAGAAAAGAAATTCCAGAATTTCGGTGTTTCTGCCTGCGCGACCTGTGATGGATTTTTCTTCAAAGGCAAAGATGTTGCGGTCATTGGCGGCGGCAACAGTGCGGTGGAGGAAGCATTATTCCTATCCAAAATCTGTAAGTCGGTAACGCTTGTGCATCGTCGTGATAGCCTGCGCGCTGAAAAAATTGGCCAAGACAGATTATTCAAAACCCCCAATATCAAGGTGATTTGGGATAGTGCCGTGGAAGAATTCTGTGGCACGGATAATCCACCCAACCTGACACATCTTAAACTCAAGAACCTCAAAACAGGGGCGATTTCTGAACTGCCTGTTCAAGGTACATTCGTGGCCATTGGCCATGAGCCTAATACATGGCTATTCAAAGACCAATTGCAAATGGACGGCGACCGCTACCTCGTTACCAAGGCAGGAACGACGCAAACGAATATTGCGGGGGTATTTGCAGCAGGTGATGTGCAGGATAAAATCTATCGCCAAGCAGTGACGGCCGCAGGTACTGGGTGCATGGCTGCACTTGAGGCGCAGAAGTTCCTTGAGCATCAGCACGCAATTTCACAAGCAGCTTAGGATTTTCCCCTACCGCCTGATAGCATCGCTTCTCTCGAATTTACTTCAACCAGTCTGGTGTGAGGTATTTCATTGCTGGTTGGATAGAAGGGTTCGGACTTGCTTAAGTCTTCGCTCCATCCATCCACCAATCTTTCCCAACGCGGCAGGTCGTGGTGATAGAGCCGCACATCTTCGCCATCACGCACGGTTTCATGTAGTGTTACGTATTTTGGAGCGCCATCATGGGCTTCAAAACAAATAGATTTGTCGGGGAATAATCGGAAATATTCCCAATTGCGGATAAAGGATAACTGGTTAGGAATCACATCAGCTATGTACTTCTTGCCTTTGGCCAATCGGCGCTCAAGATACCCTTCTATATCCCGTATAACGCCATAGGCCTCTACCGTATATCCGCGCTCTTTGGCGCGCCCGACAAAGTCGACGAGTTGTTCCCTGTTTTCACAATGGGTTTCAAAGATGATGGTTTTGCCTGAGTCCAACGCCTCACTAAATACCTTTTCTCGCGCATCTAAAAAGCCTTGAAGATTAGCACCCGATTTCTCTGAGTGCGACACAGGCATATGGTGTGTGGCGATATCCTTAAAGTCATTAAAACTGATGACATGACTATCGTCTGGTGCGCCAGAGAGTTTTTTTGCGTGTTTAAGCAAGCGTGATTTACCCGAGCCCGTCGCGCCAGCTACGAAGATTAATTTAGGGGTCTGTTCGGGCAGTTCATTGGTCATTAAATCCAGCTTATCCGCCATATATTAAAGATTTATGACATATGCTTAGAATGAAAGGCGTTCGCCGCTTGATTACCGAATCGCTTCTGTCTATATTGCGCCGCAGCAATGAGGGGCACTCATGGATTGGGACAAGCTGCGGATATTTTACAGCGTCGCCTTAAGTAAAAGCCTGACCAAAGCGGGCGAGTCACTCAACCTATCGCAATCGGCGGTGAGCCGCCAAATCTCCGCGCTCGAAGAAAAGCTTGGCATCGCGCTTTTTCACCGTCATGCGCGCGGGTTAATGCTTACCGAACAAGGCGAGATTTTATTCCGCACCGTTTCGGACATGGTGACCAAACTTCAAACCACAGAGAATGCGCTTTCGGAATCGTCAACGAAACCGAAGGGTCCTTATAAGCTAACAGCGCCCGCGACATTCACGAATATCTGGCTTTCCAAACAGATGAAGGAGTTCACCGACCTTTACCCCGACATTGATGTAACGCTGCTCAGCGAGGACCGCGAATTGGATTTGACGATTCGTGAAGCGGACGCGGCGATTCGCTTCTACCCTGCCAAGCACCCTGATCTGGTGCAAGTGCCATTGATGACACTTCATAACTCACTCTACGCATCCAGCGACTATTTACAAATGTACGGCACACCCAAATGCGTTGCTGACCTGAAGCATCACAAATTGCTCGGGTTTGATGCGTCCTTTGCCAGCCCCTTCCAAGAGGTGAATTGGCTTTATGAATTGCCAGAGGCCAAAGATCTGGGCCTTAAACCATTCTTCAAGGTGAATTCGCTATTTTCGTTACGCGTGGCAGTGAAACAGGGTATGGGGATTGCGCCGTTGCCAGACTATATCATGTATAAAACACGCCACATCGCGCGTGTGCTTCCTGAAATTCAAGGCCCAACGACCGAGACCTATTACATTTACCCCGTGGAGCTTAAGAATTCGAAGCGCGTTGCTGTGTTTCGCAATTTTATCGCCCAGAAGATTGCGGAATCCGGCTTCTAGTAATTTTAGTGCGCGCGTGCGGCGCGACCCTTACGTCCTCAACGGACGCTGAAGCGTCCGTTTTAAGTGCACTAAACCCATGGTTTAGTTAGATTTTCACCCGTTTCACAGCCCCTATCAGTCGCTTAGCGAATTCCGTATAATTTGATTGACTGGCACGTGAATTGCTCTAGGTTCCCCGTCCATTTGGCTTCTGGCCAGATGAACTGGTGCTTCGGCACCACTGGGCACTTGCCCGGTCGCCTGATTTTTCGATCGGGCGGGTAGCCTCCCTGTTATGCTCGCCGGGTGACAACGCCCGGCTTTTTTTATGGGCGGCGCTCTATCTGCACAAAACGCACTTCATTGCTATCAAGCGCGCGTCGTAATTTTGTGAGTGCAGCATCTGCTTTCGTGGCCTGCTTGAGATAGGCTGGCGGCAAAGTAAGAAGGCGCTGTTCGTCTATGCGCATTCCGCGCACCAACACATCCACACCCCATGCCAGCTCTCGCGCACCTAAAGTAATGCTGACTGGCTCGCTAGTGTGCGCAATGCGCTCACCTTTCGCATTGAATATGGTAACAGCCGCACGAAGCGTTGCACCACAGCGCGCTGGTTCTTTCTTGTCGTTGCCTGCTACGAGCGTTACCGCCGTTGCCGATAAGCTATCTGGTGACATGCTGACGTGTTTCTTCAGGGTGAGGTGGAACTTGATTTCACTGAAGTTACGTTTTTCTGGATCCGAATAAACCTGACTGGCTGGAGCATCGAGCACGCGTTGGCCATCCAACTTCATTCCGATCAGACCTTCATTGAGCGCAGCAAAAGGTGCCTTACCCACCATGAATTCAAGGGGCTTGGACTCATCATGCGACGCGTCGAAATTAGCGCCGTCTTCACGCGTTCCACGCAGCAGCACGCTTACGTCGTCACCACACTGCACGCCTGCACCCTCACCTACACTTACTTCTTTAATGTCGGCATCACCGATATAGCTTGGGTTAATGGCGCGATACCAGCGATCACCATCGACCAGCTTGCGGAGTGATTCATAGTCTTTAGGTTGCGTTGCTTGTGAAGTAACGGGGGCTTCTTTAGGGGCGCTTTCGGGTGGCTTTTGCGACTGGTTGCCCACGTAAATAATATAGGCCAGCAGACATACAAAAATCCAACTAATCCATTTTGGGAAAGGCATCATGGCATCGCTCCGTTACTACGAAGCGGGCATCTTACACATTAAATCGGAAATGGAAAACATCTCCGTCTTGCACGGTGTATTCTTTGCCTTCTAGGCGGAGTTTGCCTTTTTCTTTCGCGCCCGCTTCGCCATTACCGTCCACATAATCTTGGTAGGCAATGGTTTCGGCGCGAATGAAGCCCTTCTCGAAATCCGTATGAATGACACCCGCCGCTTCAGGGGCAAGAGCGCCTTTGCGCACATCCCACGCGCGGGCTTCTTTGGGTCCAACGGTGAAGAAGGTGATAAGATCAAGCAGCTTATAGCCTTCACGAATGATGCTATTAAGGCCCGTTTCTTTGAGGCCCAGATCTTTCAGGAATTCTAATTTCTCTTCGGCTGAGAGCCCTGCCATTTCCGCTTCGATTTGCGCAGAGATAATGACGGACGCCGCATTCTTTTCTTTTGCCATAGTCGCAGCTTTGGCGGAAAGCGCGTTACCAGCAGCAGCAGAGGCTTCCTCAACATTGAGTACATACATTGCGGGTTTGCTGGTGAGAAGTTGCAGTAATTTCACGCGTTTTGCTTCGTCACGATCTTTGGGCGTGTAGAGGCGCGCGGGCTTGCCGTCGCGCAGCAGCGCGAGAATAGGCTCAGCCAACGCAATCATAGCAGCAGCATCTTTGTCGCCGCCTTTGGCTTTCTTGGCACCATTATCGACGCGTTTTTCGAGGGACTCCATATCCGCCAAAATTAGCTCAAGCTCGATAATCTCTGCATCACGCAGGGGGTCGATGCTGCCTTCCACGTGCGTAATGTCACCATCTTCGAAGCAGCGCAGTACGTAGATAATCGCGTCCGTCTCACGGATATGGCTCAGGAATTGATTGCCCAATCCCTCGCCCTTACTAGCGCCACGTACGAGTCCTGCAATATCGACGAACTCAAGCTGCGTACCGATAATCGTTGCAGATCCAGCAATCTTGGCGAGCACATCTAGGCGCGCATCCGGCACGGCAACGCGGCCCACGTTTGGTTCAATCGTGCAGAATGGATAGTTCGCTGCCTCTGCCGCCTGTTGCGACAAGAGTGCGTTGAATAAGGTGGATTTGCCAACGTTTGGCAGTCCAACGATACCACATTTGAAGCCCATTTAGAATGCTCCCTGCTCCGGCCTGCTGGCCTACGCAATGGAGCGTGTTTCACAGCTCATGGCTGTCTCGCGCTCCTGCGCTCGAATAACGTTTATAAGATGACGATGGCTATAGATTATTCTGCCAAGAGTGCAAGCTTGCTCATGAGCGCGGCGGGAGAATGTTCCCAAAATAGCTGAATGTTATCCGCCAATGCATCAATCACGGGGTTGATGATGGGCTTTTCATCCTTACCAAAATTGCTCAATACGTGATCATGCACTTTGTCTTTATCGCCTGGGTGGGCGATGCCAATGCGAATGCGCCAATATTCTTTGCCGATCTTTTCGTCGATATCACGCAGGCCATTATGTCCGCCATGGCCGCCGCCTTGCTTGATGCGGACCTTGCCGAGGCTCAAATCCAGATCGTCGTGCAGCACGATAATCTGCTCGGGGGCGAGTTTATGAAACGCCATGGCCGCCTGTACGGATTGGCCAGAAAGATTCATGTAGGTTTGAGGCTTGAGCAAAATCAGTTTCTCAGTACCACGCGCGATACTAGCAGCTTCGCCATGGAATTTTTTGGAAAAGCTCGCCGTGTCCGCCAGCGCGTCCACCACCATGAAACCGATATTATGCCGATTGCGCGCGTAGGAAGTACCCGGATTACCGAGCCCTACGATCAGAAGCATTGCTTACTTCTTCTTGGCAGGTGCAGCAGCAGCAGGTGCGGCCGCAGCAGCAGCTTGCGCCGCAGCAGCGTTCGTTGCTGGAACTTCTGCCGAGGTCGGAGCAGCCGTTGCCACTTCTTCTTCAGCCATGCGGCCTGCGATAGAAGCAATGGTGAAGTCACGCTTAATCGCTGGCTTCACGCCTTCTGGAAGGGCGATGTTGCTGATGTGTACGGAGTCACCAATGTTCAATTCAGCAACGTTTACTTCGAGGTATTTTGGAATCGAGTTAACATTGCAAAGCAGTTCCACATCGTGACGCACCACGTTGAGTACACCACCGCGCTTAATGCCCACTGATTTCTCAGCGTTCAAGAAGTGGATTGGCACCCATACTTTTACTTGTGATTTCTCATCCACGTGCATGAAATCTGCGTGTTCGATCTTGTCTGACACTGGGTTGAGCGCGATGTCGCGTGGGATCGCGTGGAAGGTTTTGCCGTCTGCTTTTAGCGCAACCACTTTGTTCATGAAACCGCCACGGAAATATTCCTGGCTGATTTTGTTTGCATCGACCGTCAGGCTGACGCTGTCTTGCTTGTTGCCGTAAACCACGACAGGCACGCGACCTTCGCGGCGGCTTTGACGTGCGGTGCCTTTGCCTGCTACGGGACGAAGTGTTGCTTCAAATTCTACTTGCGCTTTCATGGTTTTCTCCAGCGTTTCTCTTAGGTTTTGGGCGCTTGCTTGCGTTAGGGGCGCGGGTATAGCAGGGTTCTTTTGCTAAAGCAAGGGGTTAGGGGCTGGGAATCTTCATTCTTACAATATGCAGCCTAATCAATGACTTATAAGCTGGCAGACGCCCTAATCAAACAAGCTCGACACAGAGGTCTCTTCCGAGATGCGCTTGATAGCTTCCGCCAGAAGGGGAGCGATACTGAGCGTACGTATTTTCTTACCGTTCTTTACCGTGTCTGGCTGCGCGATGGAATTGGTCACCACAACGGATGTCAGCGCTGATTTGCCAATACGATCAACCGCAGGGCCTGAGAGTACACCGTGCGTAATATACGCAGCGACCGACTTAGCGCCCGCTTTCATAAGCGCCTCGGCGGCGTTACATAGGGTTCCTGCCGTATCGACAATATCGTCGAACAGGATACAGTCACGCCCCTCTACATCACCGATGATGTTGAGCACTTCTGATTTATTTGCGCCTTCGCGGCGTTTATCGACAATCGCCAGATCAACATCCAAGCGGCTAGCGAGTGAGCGTGCGCGCACCACACCGCCAACATCAGGCGAGACTATCATGAGATTATCGAGGTTCTTGTACTGCTCCTTGATGTCTTCAACAATCACAGGGCGCGCATAGAGATGGTCTACGGGAATATCAAAGAAGCCTTGTATCTGGCCAGCGTGCAAATCAACACTCAATACGCGGTCGGCGCCTGCCTCGGTAATCAAATTTGCCACGAGCTTTGCCGTAATCGGTGTGCGGGGGCCTGGTTTCCTGTCTTGGCGCGCGTAGCCAAAATAGGGTAGTACCGCCGTGACGCGGCGCGCTGAAGCACGCTTGAGTGCGTCGAGCGTGATCAGCAATTCCATGAGGTGGTCGTTGGCGGGATACGAGGTGGACTGAATGAGGAACACGTCCTCGCCACGCACGTTTTCCATGACCTCAACGAAAATTTCCATGTCCGAGAAGCGCTTGATGGAGGCTTCCGTAAGCTTTACGCCCAGCACTTTCGCCATTTCGGCGGCAAGCTGGGGATTGCTGTTACATGCAATGAGTTTCATGAGCAGGAGTGATAGAGAGTTGGACGCGCAGAGTCAATGCTCTATCAATCTAGATTCGCAGGACCTGTATGGGCGCGCATGGTTTCCATTACCCTAGTGATTTCGGGCTCTGGCCAGTTCAGCTCTTTGAGCAAGCGGCTGGTCAAGCGCATCGCGCCTACATAAATTTCAGGGATAACGGCAGTAGCACCCGCTTTATAAAGCTTCTCGGCATCGTCTTCGTCTTTGGCGCGCGCAAAAATCGGGATTTCTGGATAGACCGCTCGTAATAAGTGAAGCGCTCGTTCTGTGTCGGCCATTTTGTGGAACGTGATGATAATGCAGCGCGCGCGGGTGACACCTAGGGCCTCGAGCACGTCGGGTCGGCTCGCGTCGCCGAAATAAACGGGGTGGTGGCGACGCCTGCCGCGTGTAACGTGACGCGGGTTCACATCCAGCGCGATGAAGGGGATAGATTCATACGTCATCACATCCGCCAAGATGCTGCCCATGCGGCCATAGCCCGCCATGACGATATGCTCTTTCATGTCACTGGCTTCTTCTTCAAGCTGTGGCAACGCATCACTGCGCGCACGCTTGCGCCATTCACGCTCCAGCTTTGTGCCCACCATATCGAGTAGCGGTGTGAGCGCCATGGTAACCGCAATGACTAGTAGTAAAAGCTGTGACTGGCCTTGTGGTAATACGCCAAGGGCTGCGGCCATTCCGAATAAAATGAATCCAAACTCACCCCCCTGTGCCATGATAAGCGCCGTGTGGCCCGAAGTCTGGCGATTACGACGGAAGAGGCGCAGAATGAAGTATAAAAGCGAGCCCTTAATCAGTAGCAAACCGCTTGATAATACCAGCACCGCTTGTGCGTGTTCGAGAATAAATGCGATGTCGATGTGCATTCCCACGGTCATGAAGAATAGTCCCATGAGCAGGCCCTTATAGGGCTTCACATCCGCCTCGACCTGATGACGAAATTCCGTTTCAGAAATTAGGATGCCTGCCAAGAATGCGCCCAAGGCCATCGAAAGCCCATTCATTTCCGATATATAAGAAATCCCCAGCACCACGAGCAATGTGGTGGCGACAAATAATTCGCCGTTATCTAACTTTGCGATATAGCGGAATAATGGGCGAAGCACTAACCGACCCACGATAATGATGATCGTTAATGCTACGGCGGCACGCAGTGCTGTTTGGGCGAGTGTGTCCGCAAAATCTGCGCCCTCTATTGCCATGAGCGGGACGATGATAAGAAGCGGAATTGCCGCGATATCCTGCAGAATAAGAATGGCTAGTGATAGCCTGCCCGTTTGGGTAGAGCTGGCGCGGCGCTCTTGTAACACCTGCAACACCAGCGCGGTTGATGATAGTGCCAACCCAAAACCAACCAGCAGCGCAATGTCGGTTTTGAAGCCTAGCTGAGTGGCGAGCAGACTCAACACCGCACCCGTCAGCGTCACTTGCGCGCCACCAATGCCAAAGACTTTAACGCGCATGGTTTTAAGGCGGTCCCACGACAGCTCGAGGCCGATCATGAATAGCAATAGCACTACGCCTAATTTGGCGATGGCCGCCATATCATCGACATCGGCAATCCACTTAAATCCGTAAGGGCCAATCAATGTCCCCGCCACCAAGTAGCCAAGCACGGGGCTTAATCGCAGGGCGCGAAACACCGTGACGATGCCTACCGCAGCAGCAAGCAACATGATGATATTGAGCAGTGGCGTGGTTTCCATACCCATGTTATGACATGGTCACATTATCTATGGCAACCACTTCCACATATGCACCCTGTGCATTAATTACGGGTGCGGCAAAACGGGTCGGACGCGAAGTCGCGCTGCATCTCGCATCGCGCGGCTATGATATTATTGTGCATTACCATTCTTCGGCAAATGAGGCGGAGAATCTGGCGAGCGAGATTCGTGCGCTGGGTCAACGCGCCCACGTAATTCAGGGCGATTTATCGCACGTGGATGTGGTGACGAAACTATTTGATGATTTACCCATCGGCCCCGTCACTCTTGTGGTTCACAATGCTGCGCGCTTTATTCGCGACACGATTGACTCCATGAAGCCCGACGTGCTGGAAGAGCATTTCCGTGTCAACGTGCTCTCGCCCTTACTGCTTACACAAGCATTCGCTAAACATTTACCGCCTACCCTTTCGGGCCACGTGATTACCTTGTCTGATGGTATGATGGGCTGGAGTGTTTCGCCGCAATTTTTCTCCTACGCCGCTAGCAAACTTTCGTGGCTACCATTGACGGATTTATTGGCCGCATCATTAGCGCCACGCATTCGTATGAACACCATTGCATTGGGCGCAACCTTACCTGGCGTGATGGATACCGAGAACACCTTCAGTAATCTTGCGAAGGTCAGCCCGCTAAAAAGCACTAGCAGCACCGAAGAAGTGTGCCGCACTGTCTCTTATATTCTGGATACAGCAAGCATCACGGGACAAATTTTCTACCTATCTTCAGGCATGCACCTGAGTGCGGAACGCTGGATGAAGGCGGAGTAGTCATGCGCGGCGCTGAGCAGATTAAGGCTGCGCTCAAAGATATACCTAATACTTCGGGCGTATACCGCATGCTGAATGCGGCGGGGGATATTTTATATATTGGTAAGGCAAAAAATCTTGCCAATCGCGTGAGTAATTATACGTCGGCAAGTGCGCTCTCGACACGCATCCTGCGCATGGTATCGCAGGTGGAGCGCGTTGAAATCACCACCACGCAAAATGAGGCAGAGGCGTTGTTGCTTGAGGCGAGCCTAGTCAAGAAACATCAGCCACGTTATAATGTTCTACTCAAGGACGATAAGTCATTTCCGTTTATCATTTTCTCCGATCACGTGTTTCCGCGCCTTAGCAAACATCGCGGCCGAAGCGCGCCAAAAGGCAGCAGATATTTTGGCCCCTTTGCATCAACAGGCGCCGTCAACGAGACGCTAGGGATTTTACAAAAAGCATTTTTGCTGCGCCCCTGCTCGGACAGTATTTTCAAAAATCGCTCGCGGCCATGTCTGCAATATCAAATCAAGCGCTGTTCAGCGCCTTGTGTAGGCTATGTCGATGAGGCGGGCTATGCGCAGCAAGTGGCGTTAGCCACCGATTTTTTGCGTGGCAAAAACCGCGACGTACAAGATGTGCTTGTCAAAGACATGGCGCAGGCTAGCGCGGCGATGGGTTATGAAAAAGCGGCGCTGCTGCGCGATCGTATTGCTGCATTGACCAAGGTGCAACAAGAACAAGCGCTACACGCCGTAGGTCTAGAGAATGCCGATGTTATCGCCCTGCATCGCGAGGGGGGTGCGGTCGTGGTAATGGTGTACTTCTTCCGCGCGGGGCAGCATTTCGGACAGCATGCGTATTTTCCAAAACAAGAAGAGGCGAGCGATAGTGAAATCCTACTCGCCTTCTTGGGACAGTTTTACCAACGTCATTTGCCGCCTGCAGAACTGTTATTAAGCCATGAGATTGAGGATGTGGCGGTGATGGAAGATGCCCTTTCGCAACTTGCCGAAATTCGCGTAGCGATCCGTGTGCCGCAACGTGGTGATAAGCGCACGTTGATTGAACAGGCCCTCAGCAATGCAGCGCTCTCACTTGCCCGCAACCTGAATGAACGCGCCTCGATTGCCAAGCATCACCTATCCCTGCAGCAGTTATTTGGCTTGCGTGAGCCGCCGCAGCGTATCGAGATTTATGATAACAGCCACGTGATGGGTACGCAGGCAGTGGGGGTTATGGTGGTAGCAACACCTGAAGGATTTGAGAAAAAATCCTACCGAAGCTTTACCATTAAAGATCCCGCAACGATTGCAGGCGACGATTACGGCATGATGCGCGAGGTCATGAAGCGGCGCTTCAAAGAGGGGGCGACACTGCCTGATTTAGTGCTGATTGATGGCGGAAAAGGGCAATTAAGCGCCGTATTAGAGATAACAACATCATTGGGCATCGAAGGCCCTGTTTTCGTGGCGATTGCCAAAGGCGAAGACCGCAATGCGGGGCGCGAATGGTTTTTCCGCAGAGATCATGAGCCGTTTCAACTGCCAGAGAATGACGCAACCCTGCATTACCTACAGCGGCTACGCGATGAGGCGCACCGTTTTGCGATTGGCGCACATCGCAAGAAGCGCAGCAAAACACTCACGCAATCAGCGCTGGATGACATTCCCAACATCGGTGCGAGCCGTAAGCGGGCGCTGCTATTGCATTTCGGTTCGCGGGCGGATGTGGAGCGTGCCACGTTAAATGAGTTGGAAAATGTTCCCGGAATCTCTAAGAAGATAGCAGCAACCATTTATGAGTATTTTCATGCTTAGCAAACCACAAATCCCTAACGCGCTCACCCTTGCCCGTATTGTGCTCATCTTGCCAATTTTATTCGTGCTGCATGAGCCTTCCTTGGCCAAGCAATGGATTTTCTGGCTATTTATCGTCGCGGCAGCGACCGACTTTTTTGACGGGTATTTTGCACGTAAGTGGAATGTGAAATCCGAATTAGGTGCGATGCTGGATCAGATTAGCGACAAGCTGCTTATTACTGCCATCCTTATCCCGCTTGCGCTTTATGGCGTAACCGGTGTGTTGACCTTACTGGTTATTGTACTGCGTGAAATTTATGTTTCTGGATTACGCGAGCATTTGGGTTTGCAGCAGCGCTCCCTGCCCGTTTCACGCGCAGGCAAATACAAGACTGCCGTGCAAATGGTTGCCATTGGCATCACTTTGGCAGGCCTTACCTTCAGTTTCCCTGAGTTCACCGTTTTTGATTATTATCTGGGCGGCAGCGCGCAGGTAGTAGTGTTGGGGAATATGGTGCTTGTCTTGGGCGCGATACTTGGTGTGGTATCGGCGATTCAATATAGCCTTGCGTTATACAAGAAGTCCTAAGAGCGCACGAGCTTACTATAATCATCCATAAGCTGCTTGGTCACAGGGCCAATGGTATATTTGCGTCCTGCGATTTCACCTACTGGGGTGATTTCCGCCGCCGTGCCCGTGAGGAAAATTTCCTGCGCGTTCTCAAGCTCGCTGGGCTGCATGTGACGCTCAACAACCTTGATGCCACGCGCGCGTGCCAGATCGATGATCGTTAGGCGCGTGATGCCATTCAGGAAGCAATCTGGTGTTGGCGTATGCAATTCGCCATTAATCACGAGAAACAGGTTAGCGCCCGTTGCCTCGCACAAATAGCCACGGTAATCGAGCATCAGCGCGTCATCGAATCCGTCGCGCTCTGCTTCGTGCTTGCTGATAGTGCAAATCATGTAAAGACCCGCCGCTTTACTAGCGCACGGCGCAGTTTCAGGCGAAGGACGCTTGTAGTTGGCCAGTGCCAAGCGAATGCCTTTTTCCTTGATTTCTTGCTTATACATGGTTGGCCATTGCCACGCCGCAATCGCAACATGAATGACGTTCTTTTGTGCGCTAATGGCCATCATCTCGCTACCGCGCCACGCGACAGGGCGGAAGTAACCATCCACGATATTATTTACTTTCATTACTTCTTGCTTAGCGGCCATCAACGCATCCACTGAATAGGGAATGGTGAAGCCCAACAATTGCGCCGAGCGATGAAAACGCTCCGTGTGCTCGCGGTCCTTGAAGATCTTGCCACCATAGGCACGCTCGCCCTCAAACACGCTGGAGCCATAATGCAGACCGTGCGTCAGCACGTGTGTTTTGGCGGCGCGCCACTCCACCATTTTTCCATCTAACCAAATGAATCCATCGCGATCGTCGAATGAAGGTGCTGACATAGTTTATTCCTGAAGCATGATTGCTGATAGTTGCCTACCGTAATCTGGTTCGTTACGCAAGGTGCTGCGACGATAACTGAAATACTCTTTTTCACTGGTAAGGGTATCTTGCCCGTTATTCTCGATGGTGGTGACGCCTGCAGCAATCAGGCGGCTACGCACATAGGCGGGCAAATCGAACATAAAATGCTCTTCGCGAGCCGCAGGTATAAAATATCTCTTTTGTAATTCGGGCGCGAAGCGCTCGTAAAATTCGGGGCCGATTTCATAGCTTTTTTGCTGAATGCAGGGGCCTATCATGACGCGCATATCGGCCGTGCTGGCGCCCAGTTTTTTCATGGCAAGAATGGTGTTCTCCAGCACGCCACCATGCGCACCCTTCCAGCCCGCATGGGCCGCGCCAATCACGCGTGCCTTCGCATCATAAAACAGCACGGGCGTGCAGTCGGCGGTCAAAATACCCAGCATCACGCCACGCCTATTGGTTACCATGGCATCGGCTTGTGGTCTGGTAATGGCGGCACGTGATTCGATAACGTTGACAACTTCAGCAGAATGGATTTGGTGGAGAGTAAATAATTGTTCTGCATCTATCCCGAATGCGCGCGCGGCACGCGCGCGATTTTCGGCGACATGGTAGGGGTTATCTTTACTGCCGGGCCCACAATTGAGTGAAGCATAAAGCCCTTCACTTACCCCGCCCTCGCGTGTGAAAAATTTGTATTTCATTGGAACCCTGGCACTTCGATTTTAGCGTCCGAGCAAATGGCCATTACTTTGAATAATTCGCCCATCGCCTGCGGTGAAACAATTCGCTGTAAACTGCTGGCAATTTGTTCGCGTTGAGCGGCATCGGCATTGCGCATCAACATTTCTGCACGAATTTCTGCACCCATGCGCGTCAAGAATGTGCCCTGATTTTCAAGTCCGTACGTAGGAACGCCCATCTCACGCGTTAGTTCCATCAGCGCAGTAAAGTCGACATGCGCGGTGATATCGGCATCGCCTGGCTCTTTGAGCACGGGGTGGAATTGGTGCGCTTTGACTGCTTGTAGCGTATCGCGGTGTGCATCGCCCATATAGCCATAATCGATGATGAGTGCCGCGCCCTGATGTGCCTTAATGCGTGTTGCAATCGTGCGCATAATGTTGCGCGCGGCGGGACACTGCTCCATCACCGTGCCCTCTGCGATGACTTTGCCGCTTTTGGCTAGTTGCAGCCCTGGTGGGCCAAGCACGAATTGTAATGATTCGGATTTATGGTCCCAATAGATTCGTCGTTCGCACATGCCTTCGCTGGTGATGACATATTGGCGAATGGGCAAAGCATCAAAGAACTCATTCGCGATGAGTAATGTCTTGCTTTCGGGAAGTTCATCGACGCTATCGAGCCACTCGACACGGCGATGCTCATTACGCAAGGTCAGATATTGCTCATGCGCCAATACAGGCGATGTCTCGATCATATGAATGGTGATGCTGTCATGAAATTCGGGGATTTTTTTGGTCGCACGCAACAAATCGGCCATCAAGGTGCCGCGCCCCGGCCCAAGCTCTACCAACGAGACGGGGCCACCGCCGAGCTGTCGCCACACTTCGCCAACCCAGACACCAATCATTTCACCAAAAATTTGCGATATTTCGGGGGAGGTGATGAAGTCTCCGCGCGCACCGAGGGGGTTATGTTTGCGGTAATAGCCATGCTCTGGGTGGCCAAGTGCCAGCGCCATATAATCGGCGATGCTTATGGGGCCTTCATTTTCAATTTTCTCACGAATGATGGGGAGCAGCGCACTCATATCAGCTCACGGGATAACGTTTTGAACGCAGCATAAGCCATGCGCCCGCCACTATCATTGGCACGCAGAGTAGTTGCCCCATGGTGAGCCACTGGCCAAACAAGAACCCGAGCTGCGGGTCGGGCATGCGGAAAAATTCCATCACGAAACGTGCGACACCATAACCCGCGAGGAATAATCCACCCACCGCACCGCGATAGCGCATGATGTTGGTGGTACGAATCAGCACATAGAGCAGTACAAATAATAATAGGCCTTCGGTCGCCGCTTGGTAGAGTTGGCTAGGGTGACGTGGCAAACCACCTGCGTGGGGGAACACGATTCCCCATGATACGTCCGTGACACGACCATAAAGCTCACCATTGATGAAATTGGCGATACGGCCAAGGCATAAACCGATCGGTGTTGCGGCCGCCAAGTAATCCATAATGCGTAACCAGTGAAGTTTGTGGCGGCGCGCATAGAGCCAGAATGCCGCGAAGATGCCCAGCAGGCCGCCATGAAAACTCATGCCGCCTTGCCAGATTTTGAGTGCATCACTTGGGTGTTCCATGAAGTATGGAAAATTATAAAAGAGTACATAACCGATACGGCCGCCGAGAATGATACCTATCACCGCATAGGTGATGAGATCGTCGCGTGCTTTCTCGTTGAAATAGGGAAATCGCGCATTGAGTTTGCCGATGTAAAGATAAGCAAGCACAATCCCTGCAATGTAGGAAAGCGCATACCAACGAATAACGAGCGGGCCTAGTTGCAGCGCGATCGGATCAATGTCGGGAAAAGGCATTAGAAGTACGGATCTTCTTTGGCGAGATAGCTTTGGACATAATCCTTGATGCCATCTTCAAGTGATGTCATCGGCTTCGTGTAGCCTGCAGCCACCAACCTGTCCATTTTCGCTTCGGTGAAATACTGGTATTTCGGGCGAATATGTTCTGGCATTTCGAAATAGCTGATGGCGGGCGGCTTACCAAGTGCCGCAAAGAGCGCATTCGCTAAATCCTTGAAGGTACGCGCTTTGCCAGTGCCAAGATTATACAAGCCGTTCACTTGCGGATTGGCCAGCAACCACTCAATGACCGATACACAGTCTTTCACGTACACGAAGTCGCGTAGCTGCTCGCCGTCTTTGTATTTGGCGTTATAGGACTTAAACAAATGCACAGGTCGACCATGTTTCGCGTGCGGGAAAATGGTGCAGGCAACGGATTTCTGGTCACCTTTGTGGTATTCATTCGGACCATAGACGTTGAAAAACTTAAGACCAACCCATTGGGGTGGCGTTTTGTCTTTATTGGCGACGGTCAGTGATACGAACTGGTCGAAGAGCTGTTTGCTCCAGCCATAGGCATTCATGGGCAAGAGCTTGGCGAGGTAATTCATATCAAGCTGGTCATCAAACCCCTGCTCGCCACCACCGTAGGTCGCCGCAGAAGATGCGTAGATAAAGCGCTTACCCGCATCCGTACACCAGTTCCACAGCGATTTGGAGAGCGAGAAATTCGTCTCCATAATCAGATCGACGTTGGTTTCCGTAGTCGAGGAAATCGCGCCCATATGGATAACCGCCTCAAGCGATTCCTTATTCGATTCGAGCCAATAGAACGTCTCACCTGGTGAGATAATTTCAAAAATACGGTGCTTGGCGAGGTTGCGCCATTTCTCGGTCGAGCCGAATTGGTCGACGATCACCACATGGTAAGCGCCCGAATTTGCTAGGTGCCCCGCAATCACTGAACCAATAAAACCTGCGCCGCCTGTTACGAGAATTTTCTTCATAAAGCCATGAGTCGTTAGTTGTGAGTCGTGCGTAATGTGCTATAGATTTGGAATACTGACAACCAAAGACTCGCGACTTGGGACGTACACCATGCAAAAAGATTCTAAATTCTTCGAAGATGTTGCCAAACTGACCTCGGGCGCTGCGGGTGCGTTCATGGATATGAAGCGCGAGCTTGAAAGCATGGTTGCGGATGGTTTGGAGCGATTTATGGCCAAAGAGCGTTTCGTGACGCGCGATGAATTCGAGACCGTGAAAGCCATGGCGCAAAAAGCGCGCGAAGAAAATGAAAAGCTCAAAGCAGAGATCGAGGCGCTGAAAAAATAGACTCTATTCGTTTATACGAACAAAATAGAGTGAGCAGATTTTATTTTTTTGACTCAGCTGATATGTTGCCGCGTAATCCGCAACGGATGTTGAATTGGCACAGCTCGTACGATTCGTTGCAATTATCGATCCCGCCCCTGGCATACCATCATCAATTTTCATATCGATATTCCACGCCTCTTCAGGATTAAGCACCATATTCCAGTTCCAGTTGGTTGCGATTTCGCCGCCCAAAACCATTACGTTCCCGTAGTTGATAGCAAAATTATCCGCATCTCCCGCACTCATATCTTGAAAAAATGCTCCCCAACCCCCATTAGTAATAGTCGATTTAGGCGCATTGGTGCCCGGCACGACATGCCTTGGGCCACCCGAACCCGCAAGCCCCGTATATTGGCCTTCAATCTCCCCCGCCAATGAGAGATGTCTCCAGAATTGTACGAATTCACCCGTGCCGTTCGCAGCGGCGGCCCATTCGATTAATCCATCACCATCGCCATTCACAGCGCCCGACCAATAGCTAGCAGCGTCTGGAATATCTCCGGGTAGCGCTGCATATTTTCCTCGAAAGGTGAGAACCGCCTGCTTGTATTGATTATATTCCGTGATTACCGTTTTCACTTCCGTGTTACGAATCACCGATGCGCCCGCCATGATGCCGCCGACAATCAACCCCATGATCACCAGCACAATGGAAAGTTCGACGAGCGAGAAACCGTGACGACGCATAGCGTACCTCTTTTGATGATTTCAGCCTACTCTAACTAGGCTACGCTTTCACTATGAATTTTTATCACACACCCCAAGCCTTGGTATTATTTTATGTGCAGGGCACCATATTTTGATAGATTTCGCCAAAATCTTGTGTTCTATTTCCCTTGTGCCGCGGCGGTTCTCGCCGAAGAGCACGGACAGTCGCTTGGATCAAGTAAGAGGCGTTTGGACCGTGTATCTGCACATCTCTTATTTGTCTGGCTACCGTCGTCACTAAGATCTTTGAGATCACGAAGGGAGTATCTATGTCCGCTGTTGCTTTCCAAGAAACCCTGCCTAACCCACTCGATCTTGCTGAAGAACTCATCCAAAACCGTGAATGGCTTTGCGACCGCCCGATTGATGAAGAGCTGGTTGCTGAGGTCCAGTCTAGCTGGTGCAATTACCGTATCTGGTTCACGTGGCAGGCCGATTTGGGCGCGCTGATTTTCTCCTGCGCGTTTGAAACCAAGATTCCCGAAAAGCAACGTGCGAAGCTTTACCCGCTTCTAGCGAAAGTGAATGAGAAAATGTGGTTGGGTCATTTCGACATGGGTGCAGATGATGGGCTGATTATGTTCCGTCATGCCATGCTGCTGCGCGGTGGCCAAGGCGCAACGAGTGAGCAGATGGAAGACCTGCTCGACATCGCCATTTCGGAGTGCAATCGCTTCTATCCTGCTTTCCAATCAGTTATGTGGGGCGGCAATTCGACCGACGAAGCGCTTGAAATCGCATTGATGGACACTGTCGGCGAAGCGTAGGCGTTTTGAATTATGAGGGGGTCTTACCCCCTCAATGACTCCCCCGCCGCTAGCGGCTCGCGCAGCTTACGGCGCTACGCAACTTTAATAAAATTGAAGCTATCGACTAACGTGTTTTCGCACGCTACAATCCGTGGATGGAATTCACGAGTGAACATCCTTTGCTGATTATCGGCGGTGGCAATATGGGCACGGCGCTGGCGACACGCTGGCGGCAATGGTCGCCTCTGGTGGTCGAATCAAGTTCCCTGCGGCGCGGCATTCTCAAAGATGAGGGAATAGAAAGCATCGAGTCGCTGGCGGCTCTTACTACACCACCGCGCGCTGCCGTATTAGCGGTAAAGCCGCAAAGCTATCATGAGATCAAGCCCGCGCTTGCCAAGTGGCCCAATGATACGCTGGTCATATCCATTATGGCGGGCGTGCCATTAGGTGCGCTACCTAAGAACAGCGTGCGCGTGATGCCCAATACACCCGCTTTGGTTGGACAGGGCATGAGTGTGTGTTGTGGGCCGACTATTGCGGAAGAAGATCAGCGCATCGTACAGGACTTGTTCGCCGCAGGCGGTGAAGTGTGCTGGGTGAACGACGAAGAGCAAATGCATGCGGTGACCGCTATTTCTGGTTCGGGCCCCGCTTATGTCTTTGCATTCATGGAGGCGTTAGAGCGTGCCGCTATTCATCTGGGCCTTGATGCGCAGACGGCACATCTTCTCGTCAAACAAACGGTGTTTGGTTCGGCATGCATGGCGAATACACCCTTCGCCGATGTGAGCAAACTGCGCGAGCAAGTCACCAGCAAAGGCGGCACAACCGAGGCAGCACTTGCTGTATTATTGCCGTCCCTCCAGACGCTTATAGAAGCCACAGCCCAAGCCGCAGAAAGCCGCTCAAAAGCCTTAAGTTCCTAAATCTGCGAAGTATTTGTGCAATGCACAATTAGGGTTGACAAGGGCGGATTCCCTCACTATATTGCAATGCAACAAAGCTGCACGGTGTAGCTTTTACTGGAACAATGAGATGGAGATGACCATGGCTACCCAAAACCCTTTCGCGGATGCGATGAAATTCTGGAGCGATTTTAAAGCTCCTCAAATGCCTGCTATGCCTGCGTTCGACATGAACAGCGTAGCATCGTTCAACCGCCGCAACGCAGAAGCTGCTTCGGCTGCTTCACAAGCACTGGCTGAAAGCGCGCAAGCAATTGCACGTCGCCAAGCGGAAGTTGCACGCTCACATGTTGAGAAAGTGCTTAAGACCACCAAAGACATGCTGACCGGTGGTTCACCTGAAGTGAACACTGCAAAGCAAGTTGAACTTGCAAAAACCTTCTTCGAGAACTCGCTCAGCAACCTGCGCGAAGTTTCGGAATTGGTAAGCAAGTCTGGCTTCGAGGCGTTTGATGTAATCAACCGTCGCGCTGCTGAAAGCCTGGATGAAATGACCAGCTTCACGGCAAAGCCTTCAAAGAAAAACGCTGCTTAGTTTTAAGTTCGCTCAGGCGGCGCTTAGCTTTACGTCCTCAACGGACGTCGAAGCGTCGGTTTGTAGCGAAGATAGGTTAGCAACAAATGGAGCGCCTCGTGGAAACACGGGGCGTTTTATTTTACCATCGCGCGCGGTAGGCGCACGGTGACTTCAAGGCCTAGGATTTTGCCCTTAGCGTCTTTCTGATTCTCTAACGTGATGTCGCCGCCATGGCTTTGAGCAACGTCACGGGCGATGGAAAGCCCAAGCCCCACACCCCCTGTTTTGACATTGCGCGAAGATTCAAGACGCAAGAATGGTTTAAATACATCTTGCTGTTGTGCGTCGGGAATCCCTTCCCCCTCATCCAACACTTTGACGCGTACAAATGTTGTACTGACTTCAAGCGACACATGCGCTTTCTTGCCATAACGAAGCGCATTATCAATGAGGTTCTGCAGACAGCGCCGCAGGGCTTGGGGGCGCGCATTTAGCATTACCGCTTCACAAGGGGCGAGGCTCACTGCGCGGGATTGGCGCGTGTAATTCTCGACAATATCGGCAAGCAACATGTGAATCTGCACGGGCTCCATCGTCTCGCCAGCATCGCCGCGCGCGAAGTCCAGATACTCGTCAATCATGTGGCGCATTTCTTCAATATCTGCATGCAGCGCGTCTCGCGTTTGAGGGTCAATCTTCCCCATTTCGATTTCGAGTTTCATGCGCGTGAGTGGTGTACGCAAATCATGCGAGATGCCCGCGAGCATTTCGGTGCGCGACTGAATGGCGCGGCGCACCCTGTCGGCCATCGTTGTGAAAGCCCGACCTGCGCGGCGCACTTCACTGGCGCCACGCGGCGCGTATCCTTGCACGTCTTGCCCTAGTCCAAATTGCTCAGCAACACGTGCGAGCTGCACAATCGGGCGAATCTGGTTACGCAAGAACATAACCGCGATTGCCGTAAGCAACAGCGCGGTACCAACCATCCATAGAATAAAAATGTACGTGGTGGAGCTAGCAAGGCGCTTGCGATCCATGCTGATACGCAAAATGCCAACATCCGTTTTCACGTTGACGCGCACTTGTTTACCAGAAGATGATTCGCTCACGCGGACGGGAAAATCGATAACCCTATCGAGGTTTGAGCGAAATTCACGAAAACGAAATGCGTCCGTGTTGGGGCCCATCGTTGCGTTGTTGGCACGGTCCAGCCATAGGCGCATACCCATGCCCATAGCGAGTGGCTCCATGCGTTCCATCGCTGCTTCGCTACCAAGCAAAATACGGTTGCGCTCAAATTCATTCACCAGCAGCGCTACGTTCCCTGATGCAGCAGAGGACAAATTCCGTACCACCGAATCCCAGTGGCGCTCATAGAAAATATAGGCAATCATGAGTTGCAAGATCACTACAGGCACGATGAGAATCATCAGCGCACGGCCAAATAAACTAGTGGGCAAAAACCGCTTAATGAGACGACCAATGCTCATACGCCATCCGTATAGAGAACATAGCCTTCATGACGAATAGTCTGAATGAATGCGGGTTTGCTAGGATTAGTTTCGATTTTTTTGCGCAGGCGATTAATCTGCACATCGATCGAACGCTCATTATGCACGTCACCGATCAACGCCGCCATGCGCTCGCGTGCCACAGGTTGGCCAGCATGTTGCGCGAGAATTTTCAAACATGCCTGCTCACTCGTGGTGAGATATACAGGGCCGTCTTGGTGTAATAATCTTCCCGTATCGAGCGAGAATTTATATGGACCGAAGCGCACAGCGCTGCTTGGTGCTTGTTTTTGGGTGCGGGCAATAAGCTTCTCTAGACGCAGCGCTAATTCACGCGGTGCAAAGGGCTTGGCCAAATAATCTTCGGCACCTGCTTCCAGCCCCTCAATGCGCTCGTCTTGCTCACCGCGCGCAGTAAGCATTAATACGGGCACATCGCGCCCCTCGCGCTTGAGGCGACGCGCATAATCTGTTCCCTGCTCGCCTGGCATCATTACGTCGAGCACCACAGCATCCAGCGCAAAGACTTTCATCAACTGGTCGGCCTGCTTAGTGTCGGCCGCCGTGGATATATGGTAGCCCTGCTCGCTTAAATATTGCTGCAGCAATTGGCGCAGTCGATCATCATCATCGACCACTAAAACATGCTGTGCTGTTGTTGCTGCTGTCATCTCTTCCGTTTCATGAGTACGCGGTACGCGCCCTCGCCGCCTTCTTTGGGCGTAGCATAGGTCAGCGCAAGAATGAAGGGGCGAAGTGATGGTACGTCCAACCATTTGGGCACGGCAGCACGTAAAACGCCTTTTCCCTTACCCGTAATAATCAAAAGGGTGCGTATTTCACTGGCGATGGCGGCCTTCATGAACCGCGTTAAGGCGCGGTGAGCGGCGTCTTCACTCATGCCATGCAAGTCGAGAGTTGCTTCGATGGTAGCCTTAAGGCGCTTAGCATCAATAGCTGCGGTATGTCCGAGCTCAATGGGCCGCGTAGCGGCTGATTTTTTAACCGGTGCGGCAGCCAGTACCTGCTTTTTAGGAGCGGAGGCTTTTGGTTTTTGGCCGTTTTCGATGAGCCATTCCTCACGCTCTTGCTCTGTGAGGTCGCGCTTTTTCATTTAGAATACATCTAAAAATTTGAGGCCCACGCCTTGCGTATTAGGCAAAAGCCAGAAGACTTTACCCAAAGCATTTTGGTGACCCGCCTGCCATTCTTCCAATTCACCGCGACCAAAAAAGATATCGCCGCGATGCGCGCCTATAAGCGCCCCGCCCGTATCTTGTGCGACCAAGAGTCGTTGATAAGGGGCTTCATATCCCCGTGCATTATGGCTCATGGTGGCAATGTAGATCGGCACGCCATAAGTTGAACGCTCATCATCCACGGCGAGGGAACGACCTGCAGTGAGCGGTATGCCAAGCGCGCCTTTTGCCATTTGGTCCCCTGGTGATTTCTTGAAGAAAATGTAGGACGGGTTCGTATTCATGATGCGTTGCGCATCGCGTGGGTTAGCATAAAGCCAGTCACGAATGGTCTGCATGGTGACTTCTTCGAGCAGCCCCTCCTCCTTCATGACGCGGCCAATCGCAATGTAGTTATGCCCGTTCTGCCCCGCATAATTAATGCCGACGATGCGCCCGTCTGGCAGGCGCACTTTGCCCGAGCCTTGAATATGTAAAAAGAACAGCATGACAGGATCATCAACGTAGAGCAGCACAGGCGCACGCCCACGCAGCGCGCCTGCCTCTATCGCCGCACGTGATGGGTAGGTTGAGCCGCTTGGCATGCCATACACTGGGGTTTGGTAGCGCCCTTCCCGTTTGAGCGAGCCTCGCAGAAGTGGTTCGTAATACCCCGTCAGACGGCCTTTGTCGCTTGATGGAGTGGTAATTCGGTAAGGGGTGAAATTCGCTTCGAAAAACTTACGCGCCTCACCATCGGTTGGGTTAGCGAAGCGATAGGTCAAGGCGCAAACATTTCGCCACGCTGTACGATCACCAATCACATTACCCGCTTTGGTCACATAGGCGCTGGGGCGCTTATCATTCACACGGCAGGAATCGACAAAGACTTTGTAGGCTTCTGCATGCTTGTCGCTGCTCCAGCCCGGCATGTCGCTGTAACTTGCTTGGGTAAGAATGGCTTTATGTGGGTCACCCTCATAGCCAGCGCAGGCGGTGAGGAGAATAAGGGATAAAAGAACAAGATGTTTCATGCGCCGAGTAAACTGGATTTACCACATGGCGTGAATGATAAAGTGATGGAAATCAGGTTTCTACAACCATCCAGTTCGGACTTGAGGATGTTAAGTCACGCTCAAATACCCATTCATCGTCCATCAGATCAATGTCGGACGGATTGCCTTGGCTGATAGCTCCCGATGCATCGCGTACCACATGGATTTGCTCGCTGTCGAATTTCACGGTGATGCGTGCCTTTTTGCCATGAAGCGTGGCATGGGTGATGTCGGCCTTGTTGATGGCCACGAGTGTGGTTTGGTGGGTCACGTTTTGCTGCTTTTGTGTTTCGATTGCTTCGTTGAAGTTTTCGTACACATCACTTGCGAGTAGCATTTTTAATGTTTCGTGGTCGCGCTCGTTGAAGGCTTTAATCACCATCTCAAAAGCCATTTTTGCGCCTGTCACGAAATCTTCGGGTGAAAATTCAGCATCAATATTGCGCATTTGCTTGAAGGAAATTGCCAGCATCTCAGGGTAGGAAGTTTCGGGTTGTTCGGCTTTTTTGGCAGCTTCGCGCTCGACGAGCTTTACAATCGGCTCCATCGCGGCGGCGGCGGCTTTTTGCCGCTCCTGCTGAGTGCGTTGGATTTCGGAAGGGTCACGCCCTGCGTCAGAACCAAGCATAGAGCGGTAGCGCAGAATCACAAAAGCAGCGATTGCGCCGATCACGATAATGTCGCCGTATTGGAAGCCTTCCACGCAATTTCTCCTAGCAATAATAGCACGGCTGATATAGAGACAAGCGCGAATAATTACAAGGATAGTTATGAACACAGCGCCCGAAACAGCACCTGAGCAGCCCGCCGCAATTGCCCTGCGCGCGCAATATGTTAAGGACCTCTCGTTTGAAAATCCCAAGGCCCCACAGAGCCTGTTCACACTCAAAGAGCCGCCTACCATGGAAGTGGCGGTGAACCTTGGTGCGCAACGACTCGACCAAGATGTGTTCGAGCTTTCCATTCATATTAATGCACGCGCAATTGCAGAGAACACCACCGTATTCATGGCGGATTTAACCTATGCGGGCGTGTTGGAAATTAAAGGTATTCCTGAAGATGCGATTGAACAAATCGTGTTCATTCAGGGTGCGTTCCTGATTTATCCGTTTGCGCGCCGCGTGATTTCGGATGTGACGCGTGATGGTGGTTTCCCGCCTCTGCAAATGGAGCCGATTGATTTCTTCGCGCTCTATCAACAAAATCGCGCAAAGCCTGCCGCTTAAGCTGCGCTCCAAATCGGGTTTTTAAGTTTCTCTAGCATGGTGCGGTGCGCCGCCAGCTCTTCCGCCGTGGGCGGAAAATGGCGGGTGGGAATATCGGTATGGCCCGTGAACGCGAGATCTATTTCATCATTGCTGCGCGTTTCTTCTTCCTTCAACGACAAGACGGCCTGCCGTCCGCCACGCAGTTCCAGATACACGTCTGCCAGTAATTCTGAGTCAAGCAGCGCGCCGTGTTTGGTGCGGGTGGAAAGGTCGATGTTGAAACGCTTACAAAGCGCATCGAGGCTCGCGGGTTGGCCTGGGAATTTCTGACGCGCCATAAGCACGGTATCGAGCGCACGGCTCATATCAAGGGCAGCAAACCCTGCTGATTCCAATTCCGCATTGATGAATTTCATATCAAAGGCGGCGTTATGAATAACGAGCGGCGAATCGCCGATGAATTCCAGAAATGAGGCGGCGATGGTTTTGAAAAGCGGCTTATCACTTAGAAAACTACTGGACAGACCATGGACCCGCTCTGCTTCTGGCGGCATATCGCGCTCAGGATTGAGGTAGGTTTGGAAATGATTGCCAGTACGGATGTGATTGATCAGCTCCACGCAGCCTATTTCTACGACTCTATGACCAGAATAGGGGTCAAGACCGGTGGTCTCTGTGTCTAAAACGATTTCGCGCATGGCGCTCCTTAAATGCTTCAGACATCGTCATGCTGACTAGTCCTTCGCGTGGCTTCGCCAGCTCACGGCTGACTTGATTCTACTGAATCTCGAATAACAAGATTAACGCAACCCCAACTCGCGCAATAGTAGCTCGACGCGCCTGCGAGTAAAGGCTTTGCCTAGTGTTGTGGGGATAACTACGTCCGCAAGCAGGTTGCGCGTGACCTCGTCTAACTGACGAGCGACGAGGCGGTCGAATTTTTCGCCCGTCATTCCCTTTCGCAAGAACGCGCGCTTACGACGCATGTCGAGTGGAGCGGCTGCGCTGATAACGATATCGCAGAGCGCTTCTGCCCCCGATTCAAACAGTAGGGGGATGTCCAAAATTACGGCGCGGCGGTTTTGTCTAACCGATTGTTTTAGTGCTGCTAATTCGGCTTCACGCACGGCGGGGTGAAGGACCATTTCTAGTGCGATAAGCGCCGCCTTATCTTTGGCGACGATGGCGCCAAGCGCTGAGCGGTCAACGGCGCCGTTCTTAATCGCGGAGGGAAAGATTTGGGCGATTTCGCTGATGACGCTGGGTGTTTTCATGAGCCCATGAACCAGCACGTCTGCATCGACATGGGTGATTCCGCGCTGTGCCATCATGCGGGCAATGGTTGATTTGCCTGAAGCAATTCCGCCTGTGATGCCAATCACAATCATGCAATCTTCTCTATCACATGCGCGCGAAGCGCGCCCGTTACTTTTGGCTCCACCCCATGCCATAACGCAAACGCTTTCTGCGCCTGATAGAGCAACATGCCCAACCCATCGACAGTGGCAAATCCCTGCTCACTCGCTTCTTCCAGCAATCGCGTTTGTAGCGGCGCATAGACAATGTCGTGCACGGCAGCATGGTCGGCAAGCTCGCTAATATCGATGATAAGCGGGTCTTTACCCTGCATGCCCAACACGGTGGTATTAATTAGCAATGTTGTGCCTGAAAATATCTTGTTATTCACAGGCCAATGCTCTGTTTCACAATTAAATTCTTTGGCCAGCGCTGCGGCAGTTTGGACGGTGCGGTTAATGATGGTTACGCGCTTTGCGCCTGCATCTTTAAGAGATAAAAGCACTGCTCGCGCCGCCCCTCCCGCACCTAATACGACGACCCGCTCCAAATAGGGTTCGAGATTTCCCAACCCTTCTTTCAGATTAGTGATGAAGCCGTATGAGTCGGTATTAATGCCAATGAGCTTACCCGATCTATTCAGCACTGTGTTCACAGCGCCGATACGTCTGGCGGTTTCGTCTATCTCATCCAGAAACGGCATGAGCGCTTGCTTATGTGGAACCGTGCTGTTGAAGCCGCGCACGGCTTCATCGCGCAGTTTACGCATGGTATCGCCCAATTGCTCGGGCGGCGTATCCCACAACTCGTAGTCGCCTTTGATGCCATATTGCGCCATCCAATAGCGGTGGATTTGTGGTGAGAGCGAGTGTTTCACGGGATGACCTATCAACCCTGTGCGCAGACTAGTCATTACCACCTGCCTGGCGTTTTTCCACCTGACGCAGGCGGTATTGAATCATCAGCGTTGCGGTTTCCTCGACCGAACGACGGGTGACATCAATTACTGGCCAGCCCTGCTGGCGGAAGGTTTTCTTGGCGTTCTCGATTTCTTCTTTCACGGCCTCTTCGCGCACATAATCGGTGTTAGTGTCCTGATTCATGGCCATTAGGCGCGAGCGGCGAATATCAATCAAGCGGTCGTCACTAATCGTCAGGCCGACGACGAGTGGTTGCCTCAATTTTACAATATTATCTGGTAACGGAACATTTGGCACAAACGGGACGTTCGCTGCCTTAAAGCCGCGATATGCAAGGTATACGCAGGTTGGTGATTTGCTGGTACGCGAAACGCCGACAATGACAATGTCGGCCTGCTCCAACTCCCACGTTGCCTGTCCATCATCGTGCTCGAGTGCGAAATTAATCGCGTCGATACGCTGAAAATAATCCTCGCTCATTTCATGCTGTACACCTGCTGCGCCCGTGGCCTTCTCATTCAGGTAATTCGAGAATTCACGAATCACATGGCCCAGAATCGGGATACAAGGCACTTTGAGTCTGCCGCAAGCTTGGCGCAAATATTCGCGCATTTCTGCATCCACCAAGGTGAACATGACTATGCCTGGGTTGGCCTCAAGCCCCGCGATGACCTTTTCCAATTGTCCCTTGGTTCGCACCAGCGACCAGCTATGCTCTATCGGCTGAGCGTGCTCAAACTGCGCCATGGCGGCACGTGCAACGCTGCTCACCGTCTCGCCAGTGGAATCGGAAACCAAATGCAAATGGAAGCTTTTCACTTACGCACATCCTCTTGTGTATAGAATACGAGTTATGCACTGATTTTTAAAAATCGCCAGTTCTACACACATTCGCTATACCCTAACTCAGAAAATTATCCACCTGTGACACAGTTGCGCGGTTGGTCTGTGAATTGGGTGTGTAGATGGTTTGTCCCCGATGTCCTGTTGGTGATTTTCCGCTGTGGATTGAATTACTTGTCTGGAATCTGCACATTTTTATGCCTTCAAAAAACAGGGCGTGTATATGCGCGTAGAGGTGGGGAGTAGTTTTGAGTTTGCGTGAATCCCCATTATATGCCATCCCCACTACCACCTCTATTCTTATTTAATATAAAGAAAGTAGTAGTAAGTGACCGAGGATAAACTTCTCATATCGACCCTTCAGGGTAAGCAGTCGGATCAAGTTCCTTTTTGGTTCATGAGGCAAGCAGGTCGATTTTTACCAGAATATAAAGCGACGCGAGCGACAGCGAGCGGTTTTTTAGATTTATGTTTCTCTCCAGAAAAGGCAGCGGAGGTAACCTTACAACCGTTGCGTCGTTTTGGAATGAGCGCAGCTATTTTATTTTCCGATATCCTTGTGATTCCCTATGCGCTTGGTGTTGATGTTAGGTTTGCAGAAGGTGAAGGACCAATCGTTGAAGTAACAAACACCAAGCAACGTATTGATGCTTTTCAAGTTGATAAAGTGAGAGAGCGTTTAGAGCCTGTTGCTCAAACCGTAAGGTTAGTAAAAAAGGAATTGCCAAAGGGCGGTGCCCTCATTGGATTTGCTGGAGCTCCTTGGACAGTAGCGTGCTACATGCTGCAAGGAAAAAGCGGCAAAGAATTTGCCAAGGCACGTCAGTTCGCACAGGCAGAACCAGTATTGATGCAATCGCTCATCGACAAAATAACGGATGCAACGATTGAATATCTCAAAATGCAGATCGATGCAGGTGCAGAAGCGATCCAGATTTTTGATAGTTGGTCGGGATTATTATCACCTGCACAATTTGCAGTATGGTGCATTAAGCCAACAACGAAAATCGTCAAAGCATTGCGAGCTTATAAAAAAGAAATACCGATTATTGGTTTTCCAAAAGGTGCGGGATTGTTTTTGAAAGATTATGCGCAAACGGGCGTTGATTGCTTTGGTATTGATATGAACACCCCCATGGAGTGGGCAAAACAAAATGCGCAAGGCCGTGCCTTGCAGGGTAATCTCGATCCGTTATTGCTGTGCTATGATTTGAAGGGTGCATTGGACGAAGCAAAGCGTATTTTAGAAACGATGAAAGATTCAGCATTTGTGTTTAATTTGGGTCACGGCATGATTCCTGAAATGCCAATTTCGCATGTGGAAGCGCTTTCAAATTTACTGAAAGAATACCGCCGATGACACGGAAAGCCGTGATACTTTTTAATCTCGGTGGCCCTGATTCATCTGAAGCAGTGCAGCCCTTTTTATTTAATTTATTCAATGACCCCGCGATTATCGCTGTGCCAAACCCTATGCGGTATTTTTTGGCAAAATTGATTTCGTCGCGTCGTGCACCAAAGGCCCAAGGTATTTACGCCGAGCTAGGCGGTAAATCACCGATTTTGGAAAATACCAAAGAGCAAGCAGAAGCGCTACAAGCAGCGCTAGGGTCAAATCATAAGACATTTATTTGTATGCGTTATTGGCACCCAATGAGCGATGAGGTAGCCAAACAGGTGAAAGCATATAATCCCGATGAGATTATTCTTTTGCCGCTTTATCCGCAGTTTTCGACGACAACGACAGGCTCTTCGGTGAAGGATTGGCAGCGCGCGGCATCTGCTGCGCAATTGAATGTGCCCACGCGCATTGTTGGATGTTATCCTATTCAGAAAGATTTTATTACCGCGCAGGCAAAATTGATTCGCCAAGCGTATGAAAAAGCATCGGCGCAAGGCACCCCGAGAGTGCTGTTTTCAGCGCACGGCTTACCAGAAAAGATCATTGCCAAAGGTGATCCTTATCAATGGCAAGTGGAACAAACGACGCTCAAGGTCGTTGAAGAGCTTGATATTTACGGACTTGATTTTGTGAATTGCTACCAGTCGCGTGTTGGCCCTTTGAAGTGGATCGGGCCAAGTACGGAAAATGAATTGTTGCGCGCAAAAGACGATAATGTTCCGATTGTTCTTGTGCCAATAGCGTTTGTGTCAGAGCATTCTGAAACACTGGTGGAGCTCGATATCGAATATTGCCACCTTGTTGGCGACGCCCCCTATTTCCGCGTGCCGACAGTTTCGATCGAATCTGCCTTTATTGAGGGACTGAAACAGCTTTGTTTGAATGAGCCGCCCGCGCGTATCTGTCCGAAAGAATGGACAAAGTGCCCCTGTAAAGCGTAGGAGTGTTTCATGGATATGTATCTGCTTGCCAAGACACTTCACATCATCAGCGTCATTAGTTGGATGGCGGGCATGTTGTATATGCCGCGCCTTTACGTGTATCACGCCGAAACCAAGGTTGGCTCCGACGCCTCCGAGATGCTGAAGGTGATGGAGCGCAAGCTGCTGCGCGCCATTATCAACCCCGCCATGATCGCGAGTTGGGGGTTTGGTATCTGGTTGATAGTGATAACGGGGTTTGGCGGACCGGGGACAGGCGGGTGGATTCACGCTAAGATTTTGCTCGTTTTGGGTCTTTCGGGGATGCATGGCTGGTTTTCAGTCATACGAAAGAAGTTTGCTGCGGACGAACGGCCACACTCTCATAAATTCTATAGAATTATCAATGAGTTGGTAACTTTATTGATGGTCGGGATTGTCGTCTTGGTGGTGTTTAAGCCCTTCTAAAAATCCAGCAAAATAAGGCGCTTGGATAAAAAAAGCTTGACCCTGTGATTCATTTCTATATAAGTGGTGCATCTTTGATTGCAGATGGCCCAAAATTTTCGCGCCGTTTCTGCCCTCTTCCCAAAAACATCCGCCTTCACAACCCTCCGAGATTCCAACCATGAGACTACAAGACCTAAAAAGCAAAAAACCTAACGAACTGCTTGAAATGGCAGAACAGTACGGCGTTGAAAACGTTGGCAACATGCTTAAGCAAGAAATGGTCTTCGCCATTTTGAAACGCATGGCGGAGCAAGGTGAAGAAATTATCGGCGTTGGTGTGATTGAAGTCCTGCAGGACGGATTTGGCTTCCTGCGCTATCCAGAAGCAAACTACCTCGCGGGTCCAGACGATATTTACGTCGCGCCGCAAATTGTTAAAAAGATTGGTCTTCGTACGGGCGATACGGTTGAGGGTATTTTGCGCGCCCCTAAAAACGAAGAGCGTTATTTCGCGCTTAATCATGTGAAATCAGTGAATTTTGACGAGCCAGAGAAGTGCCGTCACCGCGTGAATTTCGACAACCTAACACCGCTTTATCCTGAGCAAAAACTCAAGATGGAGTTTGTTGATCCGACTAAAAAGGAAGATCTGTCGCGCCGTGTGATTGACCTTGTTGCGCCACAAGGTAAGGGCCAGCGTACGCTGGTGGTTGCGCCGCCGCGCACAGGTAAGACGGTGATGTTACAGAACATTGCGCACGCAATTACGGCAAATCACCCTGAATGTTACCTCATTGTGTTGCTCATCGACGAGCGCCCTGAGGAAGTGACCGACATGTCGCGCACTGTGAAGGGCGAAGTGGTTTCCTCGACCTTCGACGAGCCAGCGACCCGCCACGTGAATCTCGCGGAAATGGTCATTGAAAAAGCTAAACGACTTGTTGAACACAAGAAAGACGTTGTGATTCTGCTCGACTCGATTACCCGTCTTGCGCGCGCCTACAACACCGTGATCCCATCATCCGGCAAGGTATTGACTGGCGGTGTGGATGCCAACGCGCTTCAGCGCCCAAAACGCTTCTTTGGTGCGGCGCGTAACATTGAATTCGGCGGTTCGCTCACCATCATCGGTACGGCGCTGATTGAGACCGGCTCGCGCATGGATGAAGTGATTTTCGAGGAATTCAAAGGTACGGGTAACTCTGAAATTATTCTGGACCGCAAAATGTCCGACAAACGCGTGTACCCTGCGATTGATATCGCCAAGTCAGGTACGCGTAAGGAAGAAATGCTCTACGAAAAAGGCGATGTTTCCAAGATCTGGATGCTTCGCAAAATCCTCAACCCCATGGGGCCAATGGATGCGATGGAGTTCCTGCTCGATAAGATGAAGGACACCAAGTCGAACGAAGAATTCTTCGCAAGAATGAATAAATAGCGATTAGCGAGCAACAGATTGCTGTTCGGCCGCTTCTTGCGCCCTCAGCGCTTCAAAACCGAGTGATACGCGACGCGATGGAAACATCTCGATAGTTTCACCAGCGCGATGCTGTAGCTCGATAAAGCTTATATTGCTCCGCTCTCCAAGATAACGGTCGGTTTTCGCGTAATTGCAGGTTGTCATGGGCGTTAAAAATACGCCTTTAACAGGAATCATTTCGTGTGGTTCTTGTATCATTTTTTCTGGCACTGAATTAATGCCTTCGCAGACTCTTTTTATTATTCTGTCTAATCCATCATCGTCGTCAGGGCGCAACCATAAAAGCTCTTTTGCGGCATCGCGATTAAACGCAAAAACGCTTATATTGCCAGAGAGAGTAGATTTAGCCTCGTGTGAAAAATCTCTGAGCGAGCCATCGCTCAGCGCAGCGGCGAGGCGTACGGCCTGACGGTCTAGGCTTAATAATGCAGCTCTCTGTGTTTTTTCATCACCCATGAAGTAATCCTTAGCTTGGAATTGTTAAGAAAATGTTACGAAGCTGCATCAATTTGGAGAATGCGTCGCAACTTTACCCTTTCTTCATACTTACCCCCTATAACCACAATCCTCAGTTGCGTTTGGCCATGTCCTATGGTTAAACGCCTTAAAACCAAAAATACGGGAGATTCGCATGGCTCAGAGAAAGAAAATCGCATTGATTGGCGGCGGCAATATTGGCGGCACCTTGGCGCACTTGGCCGCACTCAAAGAATTGGGCGATGTGGTGTTGTTCGACGTGGTCGAGGGCTTACCGCAAGGTAAGGCGCTTGATATTTCCCAATCATGCGCGGTTGAGCGCGTTGACGCGAACGTAAAAGGCACCAATAGTTACGAAGATATCAAAGGCGCGGATGTGGTGATTGTCACCGCAGGTATTGCACGCAAGCCCGGCATGAGCCGCGATGATTTGGTGAATACCAATACGGGCATCATCACCACGGTTGGTGAAAACCTCAAGAAATATGCGCCAAATGCCTTTGTGATTGTGATCACCAACCCGCTTGATGCAATGGTATGGGTGATGCAGCAAGTGACGGGCTTTGATCCTAAAAAGGTTGTGGGTATGGCGGGCGTTCTGGACTCAGCGCGCTTTAGCTACTTCCTCGCGGAAGAATTCAAGGTCTCGCAAAAAGATATTACCACCTTCGTGCTTGGTGGTCATGGCGACACGATGGTGCCTGTGGTGAGCTATTCGACCGTTGCGGGCATTCCTGTTCCAGATCTCATTAAAATGGGCTGGACGACGCAGGAAAAGATGGACAAGATTGTTCAGCGCACGCGTGATGGCGGGGCTGAAATCGTTGGCTTGCTGAAGACGGGTTCGGCGTATTATGCACCCGCGGCTTCGGCGATTGAAATGGCCGATGCGTATTTGAAAGACCGTAAGAAATTGCTGCCGGTTGCGGCGCATCTCACGGGTCAGTATGGCCAGAAAGATATTTACGTTGGCGTGCCGGTCATTATCGGCGCGGGCGGTGTTGAGAAAATCGTTGAGATCGCGTTGCCTGCGGATGCGCAGAAGCAATTTGATCATTCGGTGAATGCGGTGCGCGAGCTTTGCGGCGGCATTAAATTAGAGAAGCGTGCTGCTTAAGGCACTTTGTTTAGGAGCGTAGTAATATGAATATTCATGAGTATCAGGCGAAGTCTGTTTTAGCAAAATTCGGAGTAGCAGTGCCACGTGGTGGCGTTGCCTATACGCCAGCAGAGGCAGAAGCAGCGGCGCAAAATTTAGGTGGCGCGCTTTGGGTAGTAAAAGCGCAAATTCATGCTGGTGGTCGCGGTAATGCGGGCGGCGTGAAGCTTGCGAAGTCGCTTGATGAAGTGAAGCGTTTGACCAAAGAAATGCTCGGCATGATCCTTGTTACCCATCAAACGGGTCCTGAGGGTAAGGAAGTAAAGCGTGTCTATATCGAAGAAGGTTCGGACATTGGCGAAGAGCTTTATTTGTCGGCGGTGCTTGATCGTAAATATTCAGCGATCACGTTCATTGGTTCCAAAGAAGGTGGCGTGAACATCGAGGATGTGGCACACAATACGCCCGAGAAAATCATCACCGTTCCTGTTGATCCAGCCGCAGGTTTCCAGCCGCACCATGCGCGCAAATTGGCGTTTGGTATGCAGGTTCCAACCGAGCTTCATGGCGAATTCGCGAAATTGGTTGAGGGTGTTTACAATGCCTTCTTGCATACGGATGCATCGCAAGTGGAAATTAACCCGCTCGTGATCACTAAGCAGAAAAAACTCATCGCGCTTGATGCAAAATTCAACTTCGATGACAACGCGCTGTTCCGCCAGCCAGAGGTTGCTGAGATGCGCGATGAATCCGAAGAAGATCCGCTTGAATTGCAGGCGGGTAAATTCGGCCTTTCCTACGTGAAAATGGACGGCAACATTGGTTGCATGGTGAATGGCGCAGGCCTTGCCATGGCGACGATGGACATCATCAAGCTTTATGGCGGCGAGCCTGCCAACTTCCTCGATGTGGGTGGTGGTGCCAATAAAGAAAAAGTGACCGAAGCATTCAAATTGATTCTCTCGGATCCGAATGTTGAAGGCATCTTGGTCAATATTTTCGGCGGCATTATGCGCTGCGATATTATTGCGGAAGGTATTATTTCGGCGGCGCGTGAAGTCAGCCTTAATGTGCCGCTCGTCGTGCGTTTGGAAGGCACGAATGTGGAGTTGGGCAAGAAAATGCTCGCAACATCTGGCCTGCCGATTATTGCGGCTGACAACCTTGCCGATGCTGCAGAAAAAATCACCGTTTCCGTTAAGAAAAAAGCGGCATAAGGAGTTATCATGTCCATTCTCGTTAATAAGAATACTAAAGTAATTTGTCAGGGCTTCACGGGTCGTGAAGGCACCTACCACTCTGAGCAAGCAATTGCTTACGGCACGCAAATGGTGGGCGGTGTTACGCCTGGTAAGGGCGGCACGAAGCATCTCGAGCTTCCCGTGTTCAACACAGTGCACGAAGCAAAGGCTAAAACAGGCGCAAATGCGTCGGTGATTTATGTTCCGCCTCGTTTTGCAGCAGACGCGATTTTGGAAGCAATTGATGCAGAAATCGAATTGGCGATTTGTATTACCGAGGGCATTCCCGTGCTCGACATGGTGAAAGTAAAGCGCGCGCTTTCGGGCTCGAAGACGCGTTTGGTGGGTCCAAACTGCCCAGGCGTGATTACGCCAGGCGAGTGCAAGATCGGTATTATGCCTGGCCATATTCACAAAAAAGGCCGCATTGGTATTCTTTCGCGCTCAGGCACGTTGACCTATGAGGCAGTGGGCCAGACGTCGGCGATTGGCCTTGGCCAGTCTAGCTGCGTAGGTATTGGCGGCGACCCCGTTAATGGCACCAACTTCGTTGATGTGTTGGAGCTATTCCTCAAGGATGACGAGACGGACGCGATCATCATGATTGGTGAAATTGGCGGTGATGCAGAAGAGCAGGGCGCTGAGTTCCTCAAGAAGTCGAAAATCAAAAAGCCAATCGTAGGCTTTATTGCTGGTCGTACGGCTCCTCCAGGTCGTCGTATGGGTCACGCGGGCGCGATTGTTTCGGGTGGTTCAGGCGGCGCAGAGGACAAGATTGAAGCCATGAAATCTGCAGGCATCAAAGTGACTGATAATCCAAGCTTTATGGGTCGCACCATGAAAGAAGTTTTGGGTAAATAGCCCATAATAGTGCACAACCCAAACTGATTGACGCAGTCAACTAGTTTTGGAATTTTCTTGAATTTCCAATGGGTGAGGCCTACAACCCAAGGGAGCGTATGGCTCATCATACGCACTCGCACTTGGGACCTTTTATGTCACGCGAAACGCTTGAAAATTCCTATCTGTACGGCGCGAACTCTGTTTTTATTGAAGAGCTTTACAAGCGCTACCTTGCCAACCCTGCATCGGTAGATGCGAGCTGGCAGAAATTCTTTGCCGCGCTTGGCGACCCAAGCCCGCAAAAGCCGTCATGGGATAAAACACCCTCCGCGGTGATTGGGCAGGCAGATCCTGATGCTGCTCAAAAAGCAGATAAAACGAAAGGCGCCGGCGCCTCGCCAGCCGATCCGAAGGCGATTGAAGCGGCGGCGTGGGACGCTATTCGTGCCCAACGCTTGATTCGCGCATACCGCGTGCGCGGCCACTTGGCGGCGGATCTTGATCCGCTTGGTTTGGAGCCACCTAAGTCGCATCCTGACCTTGACCCCGCGACGTATGGATTTACCTCTGCTGATTATGATCGCCCGATTTATTTGGGCGGCACGCTCGGATTCGAGCGCGCAAGCTTGACTGAAATTCTGGGTATTCTACGTGCAACCTATTCGAGCGCGATTGGTTTCGAGTACATGCACATCCAAGATCCTGCGCAGCGCGAATGGATTCAGTCGCGCATTGAAGCCGCGCAAGGCCGCCCAAACCTCACGAAAGACGAGAAGAAGCGCATTTTGAATACGCTGCTTGAGGTTGAAGGGTTCGAAGAATTTGTGCAGCTAAAATATACGGGCATGAAGCGCTTCTCCGTGCAGGGTGGCGACGCAATGGTGCCTGGTTTGGAAGCGATTTTGGAAACAGCAAGCAATCTTGGTGTAGAAGAAATTGTTATTGGTATGCCGCACCGTGGCCGTATGAACGTACTCACCACCATCATGGGCAAGCGCTATTCGGAGCTGCTGTCGATTTTTAATGGCAACTTGGATTTCCCTGAGTCGGTCAATTCATCGGGTGATGTGAAATATCACCTTGGCGCATCGCATGATCGCGTCATGTCGAATGGTAAGAATTTGCACTTGTCGCTTAACGCCAACCCTTCGCACTTAGAGGCAGTGAACCCTGTTGTAGTGGGTAGAGTGCGTGCAAAACAGGACCAGAAAAAAGACGGTGTGCGCAGTAAAGTAATGGGCTTAACCCTGCATGGCGATGCCGCATTCGCGGGCCAAGGTTCGGTGCCAGAGACGCTCGCGCTTTCGGATTTACGCGGCTATCGCACGGGTGGCACGGTGCACGTTATCGTGAACAACCAAATTGGTTTTACCACCGCACCACGTTATTCGCGGTTTACGCCCTATCCAACGGATTGTGCGAAGTCGGTTCAATCGCCTATTTTCCATGTGAATGGTGAAGATCCAGAAGCCGTGATATTTGCATGTAAGCTGGCGACAGAATTCCGCCAACAGTTCCAGCGCGATACGGTGGTCGATATTATTTGTTACCGTAAATACGGCCATAACGAGGGTGACGAGCCGATGTTCACCCAGCCTATCATGTACAAAACCATTGCTCAAAAACAGTTACCTGCACGTATTTATGCGCAGAAATTGATCGCCGAAGGCACGCTGTCTGAAGATGAGGTGGCAGCAGAAATTGAGAAACTCAATGTGCATTTCAATAAGGAATATGAAGCAGGCAAGGACTTCAAACCCAACAAGGCAAACTGGCTTGAGGGTAAGTGGAGCGGCTTTGCGCAGCCAGAAATTGGTCTTGGCAAAGAGCCAGATACAGGCGTGGACCTCAAGAAGCTGAAAGAAATTGGCGCCGCGTTGACGCAATTCCCGCAGGGTTTCAACATTAACCGAAAAGTAGAGCGTCAGCTAAAAGCTAAGCAAGAGATGATGGAAACGGGTGAAGGCCTTGATTGGGCAATGGGCGAGGCATTGGCCTTTGGTTCGTTGCTTAAGGAAGGAAAGCCGATTCGTTTGACGGGTCAGGATTCGGGTCGCGGCACGTTCTCGCATCGCCATTCCGTATTCATCGATCAAGAAACAGAAGCGCGCTTTGAGCCGCTCAATCATTTAGGCGGTGAACAGGCGCACTACGAAGTGCATGATTCAAACCTCAGTGAGTTTGCCGTACTCGCGTTCGAGTATGGCTATTCGCTCGCCGAGCCAGAAGCGTTGGTGTTGTGGGAAGCGCAGTTCGGTGATTTCGCCAATGGCGCGCAGGTGATCATCGACCAGTTTATCGCAAGCGGTGAGATCAAGTGGCTGCGTATGTCGGGTCTCGTGATGTTACTGCCGCATGGTCATGAAGGTCAGGGTCCAGAGCATAGCTCGGCACGCCCTGAGCGTTTCTTGCAGCTTTGTGGTGAAGACAACATGCAGGTCTGCAATATCACGACGCCTGCGAACTTCTTCCATGCGTTGCGCCGCCAGATTGTAGGCCGTAAATTCCGCAAACCTTTGATTGTAATGACGCCAAAATCACTATTGCGTCACAAGCTTGCTACCAGCTCGCTCAAGGATTTTGCACCAGGCTCTAGCTTCAAGCGCGTAATCGGCGAGATCGACAAGATTGCAGCAGATGACAAAGTAAAACGCCTGATTTTCACGAGCGGTAAGTTCTATTACGAATTGCTGGAACAGCGTCGTGAGCGCAAGGCAGACGACGTCGCGATTGTGCGTGTCGAGCAGTATTATCCTTTCCCGCGCAACGAGATTGAAGAAGCGTTGGTAAAATATAAAAACGCTGAAATATTCTGGGCACAAGAAGAGCCGGAGAATATGGGTGCGTGGCGCTTTATTGGCCCACGTATCGGCGACGTGTTGGATGCATTGGGTCGTAGTAATCAGCGTATTCGTTATGTGGGCCGCAAAGAAGCCGCGTCTCCTGCAGAAGGGTACATGAAGCTGCACCAGCGCGCACAAGCTGAGATTGTCGAAAAAGCCTTCGCACCAACGGAAGATGCGAACGCACAAAAACAACGTAAGAAAGCATAGGAGATTTTCATGGCAACCAAGGATATCGTCGTTCCAACTTTGGGCGAGTCGGTGAGTGAAGCGACCATCGCCAAATGGTTCAAAAAAGTGGGCGACGCAGTGAAAGTCGATGAGCCGCTTTGTGAGCTCGAAACCGATAAGGTGACCGTTGAGGTACCATCACCTGCTGCTGGCGCGCTGAAGGAAATTCTCGCTGCGGAAGGTAGCAATGTTGGCGTTGGCGCGATTTTGGGTAAAATTGAAGTGGGCGCTTCTGGCGCTGTAAGTGCGGCAGCACCTGCTGCGGCTCCCGCCCCTGCCCCTGCGAAAGCGGCAGCACCTGTTGCTGCGCCTGCTGCGGCAAATGGCCCTGCAGTAACCAAGATGCTGGCAGAGAATCCGCAAGTGAATCCTGCAAGCATCTCCGCTTCTGGCAAAGATGGTCGCATCACCAAGGGCGACGTGATTACTGCGCTTGAGGGCGATGGTATGGGTACGAGCGGCGCTGCTGCTGGACCACGCGAAGAGCGCGTGAAGATGACCAAATTGCGCCAGACCATTGCACGTCGTTTGAAAGATTCACAGAACACGGCGGCGATTTTGACTACGTTCAACGAAATCGACATGACGAACGTGATTGCGCTGCGCAACGAATACAAAGACGAGTTCGAAAAGAAGCACGGCATTAAGCTTGGCTTCATGGGCTTCTTCATCAAGGCTGCAGTGAACGCGCTCAAACAGGTTCCTGCAGTGAATGCGGAAATTGCTGGCGATGATATCATCTACAAAAACTACTACGATATCGGCGTTGCTGTTGGTGGTGCGCAGGGTCTTGTGGTTCCAGTAGTGCGTGATTGCGACAAAAAGTCGCTCGCACAAATCGAGGCGGATATCGCGATGTATGCTGACAAGGCACGTAGCGGCACGCTGAGCATGGCAGAAATGACGGGCGGTACCTTCACCGTTTCGAATGGTGGTGTGTATGGCTCGCTGATGTCGACGCCTATCGTCAACCCACCACAATCGGGTATTTTGGGCATGCACAAAACCGAAGAGCGCCCCGTGGCAGTGAATGGCCAAGTGGTGATTCGTCCGATGATGTATGTGGCGCTTTCGTACGACCATCGCATCATTGATGGTCGTGAGTCAGTGACCTTCCTTGTGAAGGTGAAGCAGGCGATTGAAGATCCTCGCCGCTTGTTGCTAGGTCTTTAATGCTACGTTTGCTGCTCGTGATGGTTTTGCTCGCGTCGCCGCTTGCGGCATGCGCCAAGGCATCGAGTAGCAAGCAGAGTAATGCTTCGAATACGCAATCTGAATCCTCCAAAGAGGAAGATGCCGAGGAAGATGATGAAGAAGAAATGGACGACGTTCTCGATACGAATGAGACCGAAGATTTCATGGATGATTTAATGGAAGATGATGGGTTTTAATATGAGCGAAAATTTTGACGTAGTGATTATTGGTGGTGGCCCTGGTGGTTATGTTGCGGCAATTCGCGCGGCGCAGTTGGGCTTGAAAACAGCATGTGTTGAAAAGCGCGGCACCCTTGGCGGAACTTGCCTTAATGTGGGCTGCATTCCGTCGAAAGTATTGCTGGAATCATCCGAAAAATATCACGACGCACAGCATGAATTCGCCAAGCACGGTATTGACGCGAAGGTGTCGCTGAACCTCAAGACCATGATGGGCCGTAAGGACGAGGTGGTGTCGAGCTTTACCAAAGGTATCGAGGGTCTTTTCAAGAAAAATAAAGTTACCTACCTAGTAGGCCATGGCAGCATTAGCGGTAAGAATGAGGTGACTGTTGAGGGCAAGAAATACGGTGCGAAGAACATCATCATCGCGACGGGTTCTGAGGTAACACCGCTTCCCGGTATTACGATTGATGAAAAACAAATCGTGTCATCTACCGGCGCGCTGGAGCTTAAGGAAGTTCCCAAGAAGCTCGTGGTGATTGGTGCGGGTGTTATCGGGCTTGAGCTTGGCTCGGTCTGGGGACGTCTGGGTGCGGAAGTAACGGTCATTGAATATCTCGACCGTATTACGCCGGGCATCGACAATGAAATCTCGAAACAGTTCCAAAAGATTCTCGAGAAGCAGGGCATGACATTCCGCCTTGGTAAGAAAGTAACTGCCGCAAAAGCAGGCAAAGGCGTTGAGCTGACCGTGGAAGACGCAGCAGGCGGCAATGCCGAGACCGTGAAGGCCGACGTGTTGCTGGTCGCAGTGGGTCGCCGCCCTTATACCCAGAATTTGGGCTTAGAGAGCGTTGGCGTGAAATTGGATAATCGTGGCCGCATCGAGGTCGACGAACATCTACAAACCAATGTTGCGGGCATCTACGCGATTGGTGACGTGATTGCAGGCCCTATGCTCGCCCACAAGGCCGAGGAAGAGGGCGTGGTGTGTGTCGAGCATATCGCAGGTCAGAAGCCGCACATTAATTACGATGCGATTCCAGGCGTGGTTTATACGTGGCCAGAAGTTGCCACCGTGGGCAAGACCGAGGAGCAGCTCAAAGAATCAGGCGTTGCCTATAAGGTCGGCAAATTCCCATTCATGGCAAACTCACGTGCACGCGGCGCGGGCACGCCAGATGGTTTTGTGAAAATTCTGGCGGATGCGAAGACCGATAAAGTCTATGGCTGCCATATCATTGGTCCACATGCGGGCACGATGATTCATGAAGTCTGCATTGCGATGGAATTTGGTGCCTCGAGCGAAGATATCGCCCGCACCTGCCACGCCCACCCAACGCTCAATGAGGCGGTTAAGGAAGCGGCGTTAGCAGTAGATGGCCGCGCCGTTCATATCTAGCTAAGCAACTCGACATTCCCGCCAATGGCGGCGGTGTTAATGGTCGTGGTGCGTTCATGTGCAAAGCGTAGCAGATAGTATGGGCCGCCCGCTTTGGGACCCGTACCTGAGAGGCCTTCGCCGCCAAAGGGCTGCACGCCGACCACGGCGCCAATCATCGAGCGATTTACGTAGCGATTGCCGACATGGACAGCGCTTAGGATTTCGTCCATCCCGCTTCTTAGGCGCGTATGTAGGCCGAAGGTGAGGCCATAACCTGTTGCGTGAATTTGCTCGATGACGTGTGGCAGCTCTTTAGCCTTGAAGCTGATGAAATGCAGGATGGGACCGAAATGCTCTTCCTCCAAGTCGCTAAGGGACTGGATGGGGAATACATGTGGTATCACGAAGCTGTCATACGCGATATTAGCGGCATCTACGGGGGTGGAGTGATACCAGCGTACGGCGCGAATCAGAGCCTTTTTATGTGCTTTTAGTTTGGTTTGGGCTTCTTCGTCGATCACGGGGCCGATCTCGGTGGTGAGTTCTTTTGGATCGCCGAGGCGCAATTCATCCATCGCGCCCATGAGCAATTCACGCAGCGCAGGCACAATATCTTCCTGCACGAAGACGCAGCGTAGCGCCGAGCAGCGTTGACCCGCCGAACCAAAGGCGCTGGTGATGATATCATCCACCGCTTGTTCGAGTAGTGCCGAGCTGTCGACAATCATTACGTTCTGGCCACCCGTTTCAGCAATGAGTGGCACGATTGGTCCGTCTTTTTCGGCCAAAGAACGCTGGATAAGTTTGGCCACATAGGTAGAGCCCGTAAAGCAGACACCTGCCGTGTGTGGCGATTTAATCAGCGCGGCGCCCACGGTTTCACCTTTGCCGCAGACGAGTTGTAGTACGTCTTGGGGAACGCCCGCGCGGTGCAATGCTTCAACTGCTTTTGCCGCAATCGCAGGTGTTTGTTCGGCGGGTTTGGCAAGCACGCAATTGCCCGCAACGAGTGCGGCAACGACTTGGCCCATGAAAATAGCGAGAGGAAAATTCCACGGGCTGATACACACGAACACACCACAACCATGTAAGCTTAGCACGTTGCTTTCACCCGTTGGTCCCGTAAGCGTTTGCGGGGTGAAGAGCTGCTCGGCATGAAGTGCGTAATAGCGACAGAAGTCGGCTGCCTCACGGATTTCAGCTAGCGCATCATAGATGGTTTTTTTGCCCTCTTGCTGTAGCAGCGCAATCCACTCCATTTGCTCGGCTTCGAGTATATCGGCTGCCTTTCGTAGCATCTCTGCGCGGGTGGCGATGGGTGTTACGTCCCATGATTTTTGCGCAGTTTTTGCTGCAGCAAAGAGGTTGGGTATTTCTTTTACGTTAGTGTCCCTTGGCGCTTCATATTTTTTGCTGAGAAGTGGTTTCAGAGCGCTGGTTACGCGCTCATATTCGGCACGATAGCCAAGCTCAAAGCCACCAGAATTCTTGCGATTACCATACAGATTTACAGGTAATGGAATCGCAGCGCTTGGCATGGAATTAGCGGCAAGTGATAGCGTAATCGGACTTTCGGTGAGGGAGTCAATCGGCGTGGCTTGGTCGAGCAGTAAATGGACAAAACTGGTATTCGCGCCGTTTTCCAATAAGCGACGAATGAGATACGCCAGCAAGTCTTTGTGTGCACCTACGGGCGCGTAAATGCGGCTGCGATATTCGCCCACCAGTTGGTCATGCAGGCTCTCGCCCATGCCATGCAAGCGCTGGAATTCGAAGGCCGACACGGCCAGCGATTTTGTTTTTGCTAATTCGATAATCGTGGCGACGGTGAGGGCATTATGCGTAGCAAATTGCGGATAGAGCACGTCTGTTGCAGCAAGCATTTTTTGCGCGCAGGCAAGATAGGAAAGATCGGTGTAGAATTTCTCCGTGAAGACAGGATAACCGCTTAATCCATTCACTTGGGCATATTTTATTTCGCTGTCCCAATAAGCGCCTTTCACGAGACGCACGGGGATTTTATGGCCCGTTTCGCGCGCCATGTGAATGAGGGCATCAACGGCGTAGAATGCACGCTTTTGATAGGCCTGTAATACAAAGCCAATACCTTCGAACGCAGCGAATTCTGGATCACGCAGAAGCTCATAATAGAGTATCAAATGAAGGTCGAGACGGTTGGCTTCCTCTGCGTCCAACGATACGGCGATGTCGTGTTTCATGGCTTCGCGTACGATGGTTTTGAGGCGCGGCAGAAGCTCAACGAGTACACGGTCGCGCTGCAAATAGGCATAGCGCGGATGCAGGGCGGAAAGCTTTACGGAAATGCCTGGTTTAGAAAATAATTCACCCGTGCGATTCGCGCCGATTTTGGCAATCGCTGCCATATAGGCATCGACATAATGTGCTGCTTGTTTTTGGGTACGCGCGCCTTCGCCCAGAATGTCATAGGACATCATGTAGCCTTGCTTTTCAGGCTTGGCGGCGTTCTTAATCGCGTCGTCAATGTCTTCGCCCATGACAAACTGCTGGCCGATGAAACCCATAGCAGAGCGCAGTGCTTGGCGAATGACGGGCTCACCCGAACGTTTTACAAGTCCACCAAACCAAGAAGCGAGCGAGTCGCCCGAATCCAGTTTAAGCACTTCACCGGTAAGCATTAGTCCCCATGTGCCTGCGTTGACCAATGTCGAATCGCTTTGCCCTAAATGCTGTTTCCAGTTGCCTGATTTGAAAGTGTCTTCAATCAGCGAATCGGCGGTGGTGCTGTCGGGGATACGCAGCAGCGCTTCTGCCAAGCAAAGCATGGCGATGCCTTCTTTGGTGGAGAGGCCGTAGGATTGTAAGAATGCCTCTACGGCCGTGCCAGCACCAATCGCGCGCTGTTTGGTGATGAGTTCGCTGGCGCGGGTGCGTACGCCCGTGTCCATTGCTGTGAGAGGTTTGGTTGCCGCAAGCAGTGCGTTCACGGCGCGTGTTTCGTCGAGCAAGGCGTTGCTGCTGACCTCAAGCAACAATGTGTCGAGTGGAATGGTTGAATCTTGCTTTTGTGCGGCGCGCGTCATAGGGTTACTGCATGGTAAAATGGTTTACTATTCTGACGCTGACATTAGCCGCTTCTCACGCATTCGCCAAGCCCGAACGTGAAACACTTCTACATGTTTCGTATGATGCGACGCGTGAGCTTTTTGCTGACTATAATCGCCACTTCAAGAGCACTCACCCCAAGGCGCGTATTCGCATGTCGCATGGTGGGTCGGGGAAACAGGCCCGCTCCGTTATGGATGGTCTGCCAGCAGACGTAGTATCGCTAGCGCTAGAGTATGATGTTGAGATGATTGCACAAAAACGCGCCAAGCCCGTCGTGCCACGTGTCCCGTTTTATTCGACAATCGTGTTTTTGGTGCGGGCGGGAAATCCCAAACAAATCTATGATTGGGGTGATTTGACGCGACCAGATGTGCGGGTATTGACGCCCAATCCCAAAAGCTCAGGCGGCGCAAGGTGGGGCTATTTGGCGGCGTGGGGTTATGCCCAAGCGCGCTATGGTGAAAATTCCCCAGCAGCGCGTGACTACATGAAATCATGGCTTAGGCATGTGCCGGTATTTGATACGGGAGCGCGTGCCGCGACCACCAATTTTGTGCGACGTAAGCAAGGCGACGTGTTGATTACGTGGGAGAATGAAGCGCATCTGGCGCAGAAATATTTTGGAGCGGACGCATTCGAAATTGTGATGCCGCGAGTGACTATAAAGGCAGAGCCAGTGGTGGCGGTGCTTAGTGAAGCTGCCATCGCCAATGACTATGTTGAAGGGCTTTTTGGGCCAGATGCACAAGCTCTTGCCGTGCAGCATTTTTTCCGCTCAGCGACAATGCGTGATGATTTGCAAAGCTTGAATCATACGCGCGTGCTAAACATCGAAGCGTTCGGAGGCTGGAAAAAAGCCCAAGCAGAACATTTTGACGCAAATGGCCTATTCGACCAATTCATGAAGAGGTCCGAATGAAATTCCGCCCCTTCGCATTGACGGCGCATAGCGTGCTTCCTGCCTATCCTCTTGCGATGGGCACAACACTATTGTGCTTGTTTAGTATTGTGGTGCTGCCATTGGCGGTGCTGGTGTTGAGCGTGACGCAACTTACATGGGTAGAGATCATGCGCGTTGCAACGGACGCGCGGGTGCTAGCGTCGTTTCGCGTCAGCATCATGGCTGCCGTTGGCTCAGCGATGATTGCGGGGATTTTGGGTATAGTGATTGCGTGGGTGTTGGTGCGTTATGAATTTGCAGGGCGTGGCTTTCTCAACGCGTTGATTGATTTACCGTTTGCATTGCCGACGGCGATTGCAGGCATTGCGCTTTGCGCCGTTTATGCACCCGATGGTTGGGTTGGCGGCTATCTGCAATCTATCGGAATTGAGTTGGTGTTTAATCAGGCAGGCATCTGGCTGGCACTAATATTTGTTGGCTTGCCTTATGTTGTGCGCGCACTTGAGCCAGTGTTGGAAGCGCTCGATAGCGAAATCGAAGAGGCCGCACTTTCGCTTGGTGCAACTCATGGGCAGATGTTTTTGCGCGTGTTGTTGCCGCATTTATTTCCAGCGCTGGTCTCTGGATTTTCGCTCGCGCTGGCGCGAGGATTTGGTGAATTTGGCTCAGTTATTTTTCTTTCCAGCAATATTCCGCAAGTGGCAGAAATTGTGCCGCTAGTGATTTTGGTGAAGCTCGAAGAATATGATATGGCGGGTGCGCATGTGATTGCGGTGATGATGCTTATGGTTTCGTTTGCGGTGCTTTACGGACTTAACAGCGTGCAGCAATGGAAAGTGAGTCGCGTCGTATGAAGCACATGGCAACGCATGAACCGCTCGCATGGCGAATGGGCCTGTCTTTAATCGCGATTAGCGCGATTTTGCTGCTGATCGTCTTGCCTGTTATTGCGGTTTTCACAGAGGCCTTTAGCCAAGGTCTTGCGGTGTTTCTAGAAAGCATCAGTGAAGCGGATGCGGCGGCGGCGATTATGCTTACAGTGGTGGTCGCGGCGATTGCTGTGCCATTCAATGTGGTATTTGGCGTGGCTGCAAGTTGGGCGATTGCGAAGTTCCAGTTTCGCGGCAAGCGCTTGCTGCTAACGTTGATTGACCTGCCCTTCTCGGTGTCGCCTGTGATATCGGGCGTTGCGTTTGTACTGCTCTTTGGCGTGCATGGATTGATCGGTGATTGGTTGGTGCGCCATGATATCGAGATTATTTTTGCGCTGCCCGGCTTGGTGCTTACCACCATATTTGTGACCTTCCCTTTTGTGGCGCGAGAATTAATCCCCCTTATGCAAGAACAGGGGCGCGAAGAGGAAGAGGCTGCGATAATGTTAGGCGCAACGCCGTGGCAAATGTTCTCGCAAGTGACCTTGCCAAACATTCGACTTGGACTGCTTTATGGCGTGCTTTTATGTAATGCGCGCGCCATGGGCGAGTTTGGTGCTGTCTCGGTCGTATCGGGTCATATACGTGGTGAGACAACAACCATTCCGCTTTATGTGGAGATGCTTTATAACGAATATAACTTTGCGGCAGCCTTTGCGGTAGCGTCGGTATTGACGTTGCTTGCGCTCATCACTTTGGCTGCTAAGCAATGGGTGGAGAGGAGGAAGCTGCATGGGCATTAGCATACAGCAGGTCAGTAAGCGATTTCGGGAATTCAGCGCGCTCAAGGATGTGTCGCTGTCGATTGCGGACGGGGAGTTGATAGCGTTGCTTGGGCCCTCTGGTTCGGGCAAGACGACGTTGCTGCGCATGATAGCGGGGCTTGAGAAACCCGATAAGGGCGTCATCCAGATTGCCTCAAAAGCGAATGTCTCAGCACGCAGTGCGGTGGGCTTTGTGTTTCAGCATTATGCATTATTCAAACATATGAGCGTTTTTGAAAACGTTGCGTTTGGTCTTCGTGTGCGCAAGGGTGCGCACAAACTTTCCGAAGAAGTGATTCATGAGAAGGTCATGAAGTTGCTCAATCTTGTGCATTTGGAATCCTATCATGCGCGTTACCCGTCGCAGCTTTCGGGTGGACAGCGCCAGCGTGTCGCGTTGGCGAGAGCGCTAGCGGTGGAGCCAAAAATTCTACTGCTCGATGAGCCCTTTGGTGCGCTAGATGCGAAGGTGCGCAAAGAGCTAAGACGTTGGATGCGCAGGTTGCATGAGGAGCTGAACATCACCACGATTTTCGTAACGCATGACCAAGAAGAAGCCATGGAAATGGCCGATAGAGTGGTGGTGATGAGCCAGGGGAAAATCGAGCAAGTGGGAACGCCCGAGCAGGTATATTTACAACCCGCTAACGGCTTCGTGTATGATTTCTTGGGGCATTATAACGAGTTTGACGCGTGGCAATTGCCCGACGGAACGTTGCTTCTACAAGAGGGCGAAAAGCAAGAACCCGTGCGCTTGCTAAGCGAGAAAAGTAATGATTGGGTAAAGAAGATTCCCCTGCTTTCGCGCTTGTTGCGCGCCGAACAGCCCAAGATACCCGTGTCACAAACCAAGAGCGTTGCGTCCAATACGGTTGGGGTTCCCGTGAAGGTATTTTGCAGACCACATGAGCTCTATTTTTACATTACACGTGAGCCGGGAACGGTGAAGGCCGAGATCATTCACATGAATCCTGCGGGTCCGCTTGTGAAAATTGAACTAGAGCGCGAGAATGGCGCATTGCTGGATGCAGAATTGCCTAAAACGGTTGTCGATCAATTGCATTTGATGAAGCACCAAGCAGTCTATGTCATGCCTAAAAATATGAAGGTGTTTGCTTAAGGGGTCGTAGCTCAGCTGGATAGAGCAAGCGTTTCCTAAACGCTAGGTCGGAGGTTCGAATCCTCTCGATCCCACCACTTACGCATCGGCTTTGTTTTGTTGAATACGCAGCATCAAGAGCGCATCAAATTCTGCTTTATTCAGTGGTCGCCCTTCATCAGAGATGAGCAATGGTGAGGCTTGCGTAAAACCTACGCCCACTTCGTAGATTTCAGCTTTTATAGCTTTGCCATTTTGCATTTTGATGCGGCACGGCATGCTGTCGAATTTATAATATGCCCAGTTGCTCATCGTTCCCTCACAGGCTGTAGAGGCTCGCTTTTTGGTTTGTTATTAATCATATCCAACATGCGCTCTGGAATAATCTCGGCGCCCTTTTTCTGGTTCAGTTCGCGCGCCATTTTTACATATTCTTGCTGCCAGCTAGGATCCGCGTCACGAATATAGGCGATATGAACAAGCTTGTGCACGTTTTGTAGTTGGGTAACGGCGTCTGCCACTCTCTCCTTCTTTTCGTCAGGGCTTAGAGCTTCCAGCTCATCATCCATCATGGCTGGGATAACAAGATCTTCTCGGCGCTGTAGTGTGGTCGGAGAAGCTTCAGCGCGAGCGTCTTTGTGGCCGATGTAGTCGCGTAAGAATGTAGAAAGATAAAATAGGGTTTCTTTGTTGTCGATGGCCCTCAAAACTTTAGTAATATCGTGATCAGGAATTGGGCTATTCTTTTCCTGAGCAAGGCCTCTGCTTACATGATTTATATAGGATTCCAGCGACGGGTGCGAATTAACATTGGCCACGAAATCATCTTGCATCATGTGCTCAATCAAGCGTGACCAAAAGCGAATGCGTTGAATCACACTTTCCAGCTTGGAATCATTGGGAAGTTCAAAATCACGACGTATTTCGTACATCAAATGACTGATGCGATCTGCGCGATTGACCTGATCTTTTTCACCAATGCTGATGTCGGCAATAAGGCCGTGAAAAGCGATATTAAACTCGTCGCTCACATTCCCACCATCGCGCATATGCATCGATTCTATGACGTGTGGGTAGCTAGTGACGAGGCGGTCGCGAATATGATGCAGCGTTTCAGGAAAACTTTTTGAAGTGAATTTAATACGAATCAAATCATCAATCGCATTTTCTTCTTTGCCACGTGCCAGCGCCTTATCTTTAGTGCGTTCTTCATTTTTGGGACCATTGGCAATAATGCGAATATCCAAGCGCATTTCTTTGGCGAGTTTGTTGAAATGCATGGCGAGGTACTTGTCTTTAGGGGTTCTGCTTCTCTCTTCGTCGGATAGTTTTGACCACTTTTCTTCGGTACTTTTTTCCACGCTTTCTAAAAGATCCGATGCGTTGTCGCGTGTTTTCAGGAATGTACGGAAGGTAACCAGAATGGCCTTGCGCACGAGCGCATATTGCATTTCCTGCGCACGAGCGAGTAGTGTTTGCAGATCATCCTTACCTTGGGTGATGCGCACCAAATTCTTTTTGCCCGCGTGGGGATTTTTTATTTCGCTAGCTTTCTGCGGATCATCACTGAAATTAAGCAAATGGTCGTAGCGCAGCATATGTAGCGTTTCAGGGAGGTCCTGGTGCGTAATGCTGTGGCTTGTTTCGATTGGCAAGTTATGTTCTTGGCGTGGCTCGCCCACTAATATTGGCAGTGCGCCCGCACGCTCGGCGGCCCGCATATCATGCGGTGTGTTTCCGATGTAGACGCGTTTATAGCCTTCATAATTCTTATAGCCATCCAGCAATAGGAAGGGAGCTGGCTTGCGCCGTAGTGATTCTTTTCCTGCTTTGAAAATAGGAAAGCCATGGTCTGGCGTATCTAGGTTTCCGAAGATGGACTCATAATCTTCCGGGAAAGCCTTCATAAGCTTTTCTTCGACAGATAGCTTGTCGCCATCATCGTTTGTGGCGATGAAGAAGGGTATATTTTGTGCTTTGAGATATTTCAGGGTCTCAAGCGCGCCCTTTATAGGCGTTACAGCGCCCGTTTGTTTGTCGTAATTTAGCAGCGTACCATTCAGGTCCAGTCCTACCACCAATTTGTTATTGGCCGGGTGGTCGCTATGCGGGATTGTAAATACCGAGTCGGGCATAGCTCCATCTTAGAGGATAAGTATGACAAGCGCGTGACAAAGAAAGGAAAAATGGGTTTGTCGCACCAAGGTTTTTATGAAGGTTTTGTGACAGATATGCGTGCTTGATTCGTTTGCCCACTCTGCTACTTGATTGCCAAACCCTCACAGGAACGAGTGCCATGGCCAAAATATCCGTTAATACCCCCGTTGTAGAACTTGATGGTGATGAAATGACACGGATCATCTGGCAGATGATTAAGGATAAGCTTATCCTTCCCTTCCTCGACATTAAGCTGGAGTACTACGACCTCGGTATTGAGAAGCGTGACGAGACGAATGATCAGATTACCGTCGATGCTGCCAATGCCATCAAGAAGCACGGCGTGGGCATTAAGTGCGCGACCATCACGCCTGATGAGGCGCGGGTCAAAGAATTCGGCCTTAAGCAAATGTGGAAGTCGCCTAACGGTACGATTCGTAACATCTTGGACGGTACGATTTTCCGTGCACCGATTATCTGCAAAAATATCCCGCGCTATGTGCCAGGCTGGACGGCGCCGATTATCGTAGGCCGTCATGCGTTTGGTGACCAGTACCGTGCAACGGATATTATTGTTGATCGCCCTGGTAGACTGGTGATGAAATTCACGCCTGATGACGGTAGTGAGGTTTACGAACAGGAAGTCTATCACTTCAAGAGCGCCGGGGTGGCGATGTGTATGTATAACCTTAATCGCTCGATTGAGGGTTTTGCACGTGCCTGCTTCAATTATGCGTTGACGGTGAATTACCCCGTCTATCTTTCGACCAAGAACACCATTCTCAAGAAATACGATGGTGACTTTAAGCACATCTTTCAGCGCGTGTTCGACACGGAATTTAAGGAGCGTTTTGAAGCCTCTAAATTGTGGTACGAGCATCGCTTGATTGATGATTTGGTTGCTTATGCCATCAAGTCGAATGGTGGTTTTGTGTGGGCCTGCAAGAACTACGATGGCGACGTGCAGTCGGACGTGGTGGCGCAGGGATTCGGTTCGCTCGGCCTTATGACCTCTATCCTGCTAACGCCAGATGGTAAAACAGTTGAGACCGAAGCGGCGCACGGAACCGTCACGCGGCATTTCCGCGATCACCAGGCGGGCAAAGAAACGAGCACGAACCCCATCGCGAGTATCTATGCATGGACCTCAGGCCTCAGATACCGCGCGAAGTTTGATAATAATACTGCGCTGGAAGCATTCTGCACCACGCTTGAGAAAGCGGTGATTGATACAGTTGAGGCGGGCATCATGACCAAAGACCTAGCTTTACTAGTAGGCACACAGCAAAAATACGTGACGACGGGGCAGTTCATTGACGCAGTTGCCGCACGTTTGAGTGCGTAATTTTTAAGCAGGAGGGCGCATCGTCGCCACCGCTTCGCGTCCCTTACCAAGCTTGGCCCTCAAAAGAAAACCTTCGCATGGTAACCATGCGAAGGTGTGAAGAAGTCAATTCACGCGAATTCCCGTAAATTCGGGGAAAACGCTTCTATCGATTAGCGTAACTAGTGACTAGCGAGATGCGATTTAAGCATCGGCAGTACATAGTATACTGTACCCAAGCCGATCACGAAATGTATGATCGTCATATGGATGCCGCTGCCAAGCAACGTACCCAACATATCGATACCCAGCGTACTGAAAATGGTGTGAACACCACCTAAAACTACGAGGAACAACGTGATGAGATGAATAATCTTCATAAACTTACTTCACTCCTTTATGTGGACGTCATTATCCACAGTTTCTTTATACCACATCTGCACAAAAAAACTTAGGAAATCCCTAGCTGCGCCGCATCATAGCAGTGCGCCGCAACAATTCTATCCACAGTTTTGTTGCATCGCAGCAAAGAAAATGCTGCACGGTTTTGCTGCAGTTGTTAGAGTAATGTTTATGAGCAGCATGAACAAGTTACGCAGCAAAATTGCGAGCGCTATCCAAGCGGCGGATAGCAGTTACTTCAATGAAAACTACACCAAGCAAGCAGATGCGGTGCTTAAGGCAATAGCGAATGAGGGATTTGTATTGTTGCCAAAAGAGCTTGCGCCAGAGTTATGGAAGCAGGTTTCTGACAACATGCGCACGGGGCGTCTTAAGCCAGAAGAGCACGTGAAAGATGTGTTTGAAACGGTGATTCGTACTGCAGCGACGCTCAAATAATTATTCTGCCAATGGGTGCGCGTCTTGATAGGCGCTTAGTAGTCGTGCAGCATCGACATGCGTGTAGCGCTGCGTCGTGCTAAGCGATGCGTGGCCGAGTAGTTCTTGGATATCGCGCAGCTCTGCGCCACGACTCAGCAGGTGCGTTGCAAAAGCATGGCGTAGTGCGTGTGGTGTGAGTGATTCGGGTAATCCGAGCTGGCGGCGTATGTCACGCACGAGGCGTTGAAAGATCGCAGGCTGCATGGCCTTGCCGCGTGCGCCATAAAATAGCGGTACGCTGTCGTCATTGTCTTGATGGAAGGGCGAGCATTTCAAATACGCCTCTACGGCGTCACGAATAATGGGCAGCACAGGAACTTGTCTGTATTTTGCACCCTTGCCGCGTACGCGCAGCGAATCTTTGTGACGAATATCGTTCACGGTAAGTGAGAGCGCCTCGCTGATACGTAGGCCCGCACCATAAAGCAGTATAGCGAGCGCATGATTGCGTGCGTTGATCCATGTCTTGCGATCAAAGTCGAGCAGGCCATCCAGCGCCGCGTTGGCTTGTGACTCATTGGGCGCTTTGGGAAGCGGCTTATCGAGTTTGGGTGCCGAGATATTCATAACGGCAGTATTCTCAAGCCCCGTATGTTTATGCAGGAAGCGGAAGAAGGTGCGTAGTGCGGAAATGGCACGTGCGTTTGAACTTTTCGCGTAACCGCGCTTAAGGCGGAAGGCAAGCCACGCGCGCACATCTCGCTCTTCTAGGGTGGTGAGTGTTGCGTTGGTTACGGTTTCGCCCGTGTGCTGGTGTAAGAATGCCAGAAAGGCGCTAACATCATGCGTATAGGCAGTGACGCTGTGCGTGCTTGCACGCTTGACGCCTGAAAGTTCTTTCAGCCAGTCACGGATGTGAAGTGCGATTTCGGGTGCTAGGGGGCCTTTGCTCATGCTGTTTTTATACACAGCTTTTCATACTGAACAATAAGAACTTTTAATACACTCAAGCAGCGCATGACCTTGCGCCAACAAGAAGGGTTTTACTACACAGGTAATTCCGCGTCGTTCAGGCAACGATCTAGCGACACAGCCATGACTGCGGCGAGGAAGCCGAGTAGCTCACTGCCCTGGCTTGGATTGAAGTGGCCTGAATCGCGAACCCCGAAGGAAAGAATGGCGGGCTTGCCCACGCGTTCGAGGTCGAGTCGCAGTAGGGCGCATGAGCGTACCAGATTCGAGCAATCGGCGAAAATCATCTCGAAGCCAATCGGGGGCTCGTTATGTGTGTCGGCAATCAGCCGAACCTTCTCGTTCATCAATGCGGCTTGTGCAGTATTGATGGGCACGAAGCAAATGCCAGAGTAGTTATGCTCTGAATAATAGGTGTCATACAAGCCAGCCGCGTTCGATTCGATGGCGAGACGCACGACATCTACATCAAAGAGCGTCAGCAAATCGGTGGTGAGCACTTCGAGTAGTTGCTCAAGATTCTTGGCGCGGATTATGGATAATACCGCGCGCTGTACCTGCTGCTGCGTTGACATATTGTCGCGCGCGCTAGTGACGAGGTGATTGAATTTGTCTTTCATTTTCCCCATGCCACGACGCAGATTATCGATGGCGAAGAATTGGAAGTCGACCACGCCACGCCCGTGGTTCTGGGCGGGGGGTAATAACACCTCCAGCATTTCGGGGTTGTCCATCAAGAAGGTGGGGTGAGAACGCAGATAGTCCTCAACCAGCTTTTTGGTGTCTTCTGCGGGAATGTCGTTGCTTTTTGTCATAGTTTCCATGTGCTCAATCTAGCAAGGAAACGTGCAACATTCACTGCCAAACGGCGGTTTTTGTGCTTTTGCGAAGGATTTTAGAACGGTGTGGCTTTTTAGAGAAAGCCAAACCAATTAAGATGCGGAAAGACACGCCAAGCACAATAAAGTGCCAAAGGCATTGCGATGATGCCTGCAAGAACTTCCCAGCGCCTTACGCCGATAATCATTGCAATCAGATTTCCAATGATTGGCAGAACCAAGCATAGGATGAGTAGCTTCACCATTTCCATCCATCCGAAGCTATAGCCGAAAGCAATGACGGTAAGAATGCTGATGAAGTGCACCAGATTGTCGAATGCTTCGCAGAAGGAAATGTACCACTCCAGCAAGCCCTTCTCTTTTTTCGGGCGCAACCTTGCTTTGAAGAAATGAAAACTCGCAGTCACCATGAGCGCAATAAGCAATACTAATGTTGCATCCGCACTAAAGAATGGTTGCAGAAATCTCATAGTTTTTGGCCTGTTGCTGCCCAGTCTTTCATGAACTGGTCGAGACCTTTATCGGTCAATGGGTGGTTAGCAAGTGCCTTAAGTACGCCCGCAGGTGCGGTTGCCACATGCGCACCCAGTTTGGCGGCTTCCACGATATGCATGGGGTGGCGCACGGAAGCGACCAATACTTCAGTTTTGAAATGTGGGTAGGCTTTGTAGATGGTCATGATGTCGGCAATCAGATCCATGCCGTTCATGCTGATATCGTCGAGGCGACCAACGAATGGTGAGATGAATGTCGCGCCCGCTTTCGCAGCAAGCAGCGCCTGTGATGCCGAGAAGCACAAGGTGACATTCACCATGGTGCCTTTGGACGTGAAATACTTGCACGCTTTCAGACCATCAATGGTGAGTGGTACTTTAATCGTGACGTTCTTGGCGATTTTGGCGAGGTCTTCGCCTTGCTTCACCATGCCTTCATAATCAAGCGCGACGACCTCAGCGCTTACGGGGCCGCTGGTGATGGCGCAGATTTCTTTGATGACTTCCTTGAAGTCGCGCCCCGATTTTTTGATGAGGCTGGGGTTAGTGGTAACGCCATCGAGCAAACCTGTTGCAGCGAGGTCTTTAATTTCGGCAACATCTGCGGTATCAACAAAGAACTTCATGGCAATTCCCCCGTGAATAATGAAACTTCGGTAGCCCACACCATGCCACGCGTCAATGTCTTACTCGCAACTTCGCTCGATAAATCGCTCGACTATCGTGCCGATAGCGGCATTCATTTGGGCAGTATTGTGGAAGTGCCGCTTGCGGGGCGTAAGGTCATGGGCGTGGTTTTGGGTGCTGGAAGCGACGATGTACCCGAAGCTAAAATGAAATCGGTGCTACAATCGCCGGATGTGCCAGCGCTGGGTGCGGCGTTTTTGAAATTCATTGACTGGGTGGCTGAATATACTTTAGCGCCGCGCGGGGCGGTGTTGGCATTAAGTGGCCTTGCGCACGCCACTAAATTGCCGCGTAAGACTTATGTGCCGCCCACGTATCATTCTAACTTACCGACATTATCGATTGAGCAACAAAACGCCTATGAAGCGATTAAAGTAAATGGCAGCATACCCACGGTGCTGGATGGTGTGACGGGTTCAGGTAAAACGGAAGTCTATTTCCATATTATTGATGATGCCATCAAAGCCGGAAAACAGATTCTGATTTTGGTGCCGGAAATCTCCCTCACCCATCAATGGATGCAGCGCTTTGAAAAAACCTTCGGTGCGCCGCCAGTGGTATGGCACTCCAGCCAATCACCTGCCGACCGCAAACGTGCATGGCATGCTGTCGCAGCGGGCGAAGCGAAGGTGATTGTCGGGGCGCGCTCGGCGCTCTTTTTACCCTTCAAAGACCTTGCGCATATCATCGTCGATGAAGAGCATGATCTTTCCTACAAGCAAGAAGACGGCGTGCTGTATCATGCGCGCGATATGGCAGTGGTGCGCGCCAAGTTCGAGGATATTCCCGTTACGCTTGTCTCGGCCACACCATCACTTGAAACCGTGCAGAATATTAAGGCTGGTCGCTATAAGGCCGTGCAGCTTATCGAGCGGCACGGTGCGGCAGGACTGCCGAGCATTCATCTATTGGATATGACAAAACATCCCCCCGAGCGCGGGAATTTTTTGTCGCCGGTGTTTATCCAAGAAATGAAGAGCACGTTAGCGCGTGGCGAGCAAGTGTTGCTGTTTTTGAATCGACGTGGCTATGCGCCGCTCATGCTCTGTCGTGCCTGCGGATATCGTTTTGAGTGTTCGGATTGTTCGTCATGGCTTGTGCTGCACCAAAGCAAACACCAGCTACATTGCCATCATTGCGGACATAAAGAAAAAGAACCAACCGAGTGCCCAAGTTGCAAGGTGGAAGGCAAACTTGCTGCCTGCGGCCCTGGTGTTGAGCGTATCGCGCAGGAAGTCGCCGCGCTGTTTCCAGAAATAACACCACTCACCTTGAGTAGTGACGAAGTGGTGGATGCAGGGGTCATTGATAAAGTGATTTCGGGCGAAGCCAACATCATCATTGGTACGCAAATGGTGGCGAAGGGTCACCACTTCCCTAACCTCACATTGGTGGGTGTGGTGGATGCGGACTTGGGGCTAAATGGCGGTGATTTGCGCGCCAGCGAACGCACCTATCAATTGCTGCATCAGCTTTCGGGGCGTGCCGGTCGGGGAGATACGGCGGGCCATGTCTATTTGCAGACCTATGAATCCAAGCACCCTGTCATGAAGGCGCTGGCGGCGGGGGATAGGGACGGATTCATGCGTGCTGAAATGGAAATACGTGAGCGCGGCCATTGGCCGCCTTATGGGCAACTCGCTGCCATATTGCTCGATGGTACAGTAGAGGCCGAGGTGCAGCGTGCGGGCATTCAGCTTGCCCGAACCGCCCCTGCGGATGTACGCATCAAGGTGCTGGGCCCTGCCCCTGCCCCACTCTCGCGACTTAAGGGGCAATATCGTTACCGCTTGTTGGTCAAGGCTGATAAGCCTGTAAACCTCCAGAAAACCTTGCAATTATGGCTAGATTCGGTCGTATTCAAGCGCGTGCGGCTGAAGGTGGATGTGAACCCGTATTATTTCATGTGAAAAAACACTTGTCTTTGTGACTTTCCTTGCTAGGTTGCGCGCGCATTTATGAGTACATCACACACTGAACGTCTGACTATCGCCTCGCGTTACGCCGAAGCCATCTTCGCGCTGTCGCTTGCTGCGAAAAAAGAACAAGAGGTTGTCGGCGCGATTGTTGCGCTGGCTCAGGCAATTAGTGCGCATGATGCGGCAAAAGCCGCCTTGGCTAATCCCCTACTGGGCCGTGCGCTTAAATCAGGTATTTTGGTAGAACTGCTCGCCAAGGCTGACAAAATCGCTGCGGACTCGGTTCGCGTGATTGCTGAGCAAGGCCGCGCAGAGCTGCTTCCAGAAATTGCACAGCTTCTCGCGAAGAAACTGACCGCGCACAAAGGTGAGCTCGACGCACATGTTACCAGCGCCCGCGCATTGTCGGCGATGGAGCAAAAAGAAGTCGCTGCAGCGCTTACAGCAGCTACCGGTAAAAAAGTGAATCTCACCCTCACCGAAGACGCAGCCGTGATCGGCGGTCTTAAGGTTCGCGTAGGTTCGCACTTACTAGATGGAACGGTGGAAACCGCGTTAAAACGTATGCGCCAGCAATTGTTGGCCGCTTAAGAAATAAAGGAGACTGGTATGGATATTCGTGCAGCAGAAATTTCGGACATTTTGAAAAAGCATATCTCGGGCGCATCGACTGCCGCAGAGCTGGCTGAAGTAGGCCAAGTTGTTTCCGTCGGTGATGGTATTGCCACCGTTTACGGCCTTGAGAACGTTCAGGCTGGTGAGATGGTCGAGTTCGATGGTGGCCTTAAAGGTATGGCGCTGAACCTTTCAACCGATTCTGTCGGCGTGGTAATTTTCGGTAACGACAAGGCCGTGAAAGAAGGCGACTCTGTAAAACGTACGGGCACCATCGTGGACGTGCCAGTGGGCGAAGAGATGCTCGGCCGCGTGGTGGACGCGCTCGGTAACCCTATCGATGGTAAGGGCCCAATCAACGCGAAAAAGCGTAGCCGCGTAGAACTTAAAGCGCCTGGTATCGTATACCGCAAATCGGTACATGAGCCTGTGCAGACCGGTATTAAATCGATCGATGCGCTGATTCCAATTGGTCGTGGCCAGCGCGAGCTTATCATTGGTGACCGCCAAACCGGTAAGACCGCTATCGCTATCGACACCATCTTGAACCAGAAAGCGGCGTTCGAGTCGGGCGATGATAAGAAAAAACTCTATTGCGTCTATGTTGCGGTTGGTCAGAAGCGTTCGACCGTTGCGCAAGTTGTGAAGAAACTCGAAGAAACCGGTGCGCTGAAATACACCATCGTGGTTGCTGCGACCGCTTCGGATCCTGCGCCGCTTCAGTATCTCGCTCCTTATGCTGGTTGTGCGATGGGTGAATATTTCCGCGACAACGCCAAACACGCCGTGATCGTGTATGATGACTTGTCGAAACAAGCGGTTGCATACCGCCAAATGTCGCTCTTGCTGCGCCGTCCACCAGGACGTGAGGCGTATCCTGGTGACGTATTCTACGTGCACTCACGCTTGCTTGAGCGCGCGGCAAAAATGTCGGACGATAAAGGCGCAGGTTCATTGACGGCATTGCCCGTGATCGAGACCCAAGCGGGTGACGTATCGGCCTATATCCCAACCAACGTGATTTCGATTACCGATGGTCAGATTTTCCTTGAGACCGAATTGTTCTATAAAGGCGTTCGCCCTGCGGTGAACGTTGGTCTTTCGGTATCACGCGTAGGTTCTGCGGCTCAGGTGAAGGCAATGAAACAAGTTGCTGGTTCGATTAAGCTGGAGCTTGCACAGTTCCGTGAGATGGAAGCATTCGCGCAATTCGGTTCCGACCTTGATGCGGCAACTCAAAAGCTGCTGGGTCGTGGCCAGCGCCTCACTGAACTTTTGAAGCAAGCGCAATACGCGCCACTGCAGATGGAAGAGCAAGTATGCGTAATTTACGCAGGCGTGAAAGGTTACCTCGATGATGTGGCTACCAACAAAGTGGGCGCTTTCGAAGCAGAGTTGCTGCGCACGCTGCGTGGTGAGAAGTCGCTGCTTGAGACTATCCGCAAAGAAGAAAAGCTGTCGGATGCATCAGAAGCGAAGTTGAAAGAAGTGATTGGCCAAGTGAAAGGACGCATTGCGTAATACACTATGCCGTCACTCAAGGACCTTAAAAACCGAATCAAAAGCGTGAAGTCGACGCAGAAGATCACCAAAGCCATGAAGATGGTGGCGGCGAGCAAGCTGCGCCGTGCGCGTGAAGCGGCTGAAGCAGCGCGTCCTTACGCGATGGCGATGGATCGCATGGTATCGCGTTTGGCGGCGTCCTATCAGCATCAAAGTAACGGGCCGTTACTGCTTAAGGGTACGGGCAGCGACAAAAATCACCTGATCATTGTGGCAACCGCAGACAGAGGTTTGTGTGGTGCGTTCAACAGTTCCATCACCCGCGCGACGCGCAAGCAGGTGAAGGAATTGCAAGCACAAGGCAAAAACGTGAAGCTTTATTGCGTCGGCAAGAAATCACGCGATTTGCTGCAAAATGATTTTGGTAAATTGATTGTTGGCGTGAAAACCGACATTGCGAAAAAGACGGTTGCTTACACTGTTGCGGAAGCAATCGCTGAAGATGTGCTTGAGATTTTTGAGCGCGAAAAAATCGATGTGGTGAGCATTTACTATAACCACTTCAAATCAGTCATTTCGCAAATCGTAACGCACCAGCAATTGATTCCTCTGGCGATTGAAACGTCCTCACAATCATCGGATGCTTCGTATGATTACGAGCCAGAAGAAGAAGCGATTCTCGCCGATTTATTGCCGCGTAACTTTGCGATGCAGATTTTCAAAGCGTTGCTTGAGAACGCAGCATCTGAGCAGGGTGCACGCATGAACGCGATGGAAAACGCCACCAAAAACGCAGGCGAGATGATCAAGAAAATTACCCTGAAGTATAACCGTACACGTCAGGCGAATATCACCAAAGAGCTCATCGAGATTATCTCGGGTGCGGAGGCCGTGTGATGAACGAGACATACAAGCCGACTCGCGAGGAATACCGGGCACTTAACAGCGTTTCGTGGCGCGTTGCTTTGCTGTTTAGCGTATTTAGTATTATTGTCGCTATCGCAGGCGTAACAGCAACGCTCGCTTTTATGAAAACAGGAGAATTGAGGGAAGCGGTAAATAATCTACCATTTTTGCTACCCATCGTTATCGAAATTATTTTCCTGAGCATTGCTTCATACTTTTTGTTCATGCGCGTATTCAAGCCACGTAAGAAATTCACCATCAGTCCAAATGTATCGCACGAGAAGCTTAACATCTATCGTTGGCGCTGGGTTGGTACGGTGATTGTTCTGGAAATCCTGATCGTAGCTTTGTTCGTTATATTGGATATGTTTGTATTCAAGAAAGAAGGTGGCAGTTCGCACGGTGCACTAGCTACGTTTCTCGGCATGATGTCGGCAACTCAATTGATGCTGACGAAGATGATAAAGAAAAACGAAATCACTATTGAGACAAGATAATTAGGAGAAGTTATGGCAGCAGTAATTAAAATGAAAGCAGATGCGCAGGCAGGTGCGGTGGCACAAGTCATCGGCCCCGTTATCGACGTGAAATTTGAGCAAGGCCACTTGCCAGCGATTTTGAATGCGCTGGAGATGGAAGTAGACGGTAAGCGTCTCGTGCTTGAAGTTGCGCAGCATCTTGGTGAAAACACCGTGCGCGCGATTGCCATGGACTCCACCGATGGTGTGACGCGTGGTCAAGCAGTGCGTGATACGGGTGCGCCAATCACCGTTCCAGTGGGTGAAGAAACACTTGGTCGTATCCTCAACGTAATCGGTGAGCCAATCGACGAGCGTGGCCCCGTAAGCGCAAAACACGTAGCGCCGATTCACGCTGAAGCGCCAAACTTTACTGAGCAGTCGACCAAAGACGAAATTCTTGAGACGGGTATTAAGGTCATTGACCTGCTCGCGCCTTACGCTAAGGGTGGTAAAATTGGTCTGTTCGGTGGTGCGGGCGTGGGTAAAACCGTACTCATCATGGAACTTATCAATAACATTGCGAAAGCACGTGGCGGCTTCTCGGTATTTGCCGGTGTGGGTGAGCGTACCCGCGAAGGTAACGACCTTTACCATGAGATGGTGGAGTCGGGCGTTATCAACCTCGACGATCCAAAGAAATCAAAATGTGCCCTGATTTACGGTCAGATGAACGAACCTCCAGGTGCGCGTGCACGCGTTGCGCTCACAGGTCTGACGGTGGCGGAATATTTCCGTGACCAAGAAGGCCGCGACATGTTGTTCTTCGTCGATAACGTATTCCGCTTTACCCAAGCGGGTTCGGAAGTATCCGCGTTGCTCGGCCGTATTCCTTCGGCAGTGGGTTACCAGCCAACGCTGGCAACCGAGATGGGTAACATGCAAGAGCGCATTACCTCGACCAACAAGGGTTCGATTACCTCGGTACAAGCGATTTATGTACCAGCAGATGACTTGACCGACCCTGCGCCTGCAACGTCATTCGCACACTTGGATGCAACCACCGTACTCTCGCGTCAGATTGCAGAGCTTGGTATTTATCCAGCCGTGGATCCGCTCGATTCAACCAGCCGCATGCTTTCAGCAGCGATTGTTGGTGACGCACACTACAAAGTAGCGCGTGATGTTCAGAAAGTTCTGCAGACCTACAAGTCATTGCAAGACATCATCGCGATTCTGGGTATGGACGAGTTGTCGGAAGAAGATAAACTCACCGTAGCGCGCGCTCGTAAAATCCAGCGCTTCCTGTCACAGCCGTTCCACGTAGCGGAAGTGTTCACGGGTAAGCCAGGTGCATACGTGTCGCTTGCGGATACCATTAAAGGCTTCAAGGCAATTATTGATGGTGAATACGACCATCTGCCAGAAGCAGCTTTCTATCTCGTTGGTACGATTGAAGAAGCTGTTGAGAAAGCCAAAGAACTCGCTGCTGCTGCATAGGGACTATCATGAGCAACGTCTTCCATCTGCATATTGTTTCTCCCGCGCAAAGCGTGCTTGATACGCATGTGGAGATGGTCGATATCCCAGGCCTTGAAGGGGATTTTGGTGTGTTGCCTAACCATGCGCCGTTCTTCTCGATGCTGCGTCCTGGGGTGATTTCGATCTATCTGCCAGAGAAACGCCAGAAGCGTTTATTCGCAACGTCTGGCTATGCAGAGGTATCGCCTGAGGGCTGCACTGTGATTTCGGATGATATTCATGACCTTGAAAGCATTACCCTAGAGGAAGCGAAAGAGGTTCTGGATCGCGCCGAACGTGACGTGAATAGCGCGAGCACCGACTCCGACAAGGCAAAGGCTGCTAAGCGTATGGAAGCGGCAAAGGCCCTCGTAGCTGCTTTATAAGGCAGGCTTTGGCACGGGGCTTGCAACGCAGTGCCCATGGCCATTGAAGAAATCAGACAAATCCCTACCAAGCTGAGCGCAATGGCAGCGCCAGAGGCTGACTATAAGGCTGCGAGCAAAAGCAAAGATACGGAAGAGACGGAATATGGGTTTTGGGACTTTCTCGACCTGATTAATCCGCTACAGCATATCCCTGTTGTTAATACGATTTACCGCGAAGTGACTGGCGATACCATCAAGCCTGAAATGAAACTGGCGGGCGGTGCGGCATTGGGTGGCGTATTTGGTTTTGTCAGCAGCTTGGCGGATGTGATTTTTGAGCAAGAAACCGGCAAGGATATTGGCAGCACTATGGTCGCCGCCGTATTTGGTGATGACGATAAAGATGTGCCCGTGCAAGTAGCAAAGGCTGAGCCCATCCAGCATACAGAGCCTAGTATTCACGATGTTAAGCCTCATGCTTTCATGAATGAAATGACGTCAAAAATCAGTGCGCTTGATACACAGCGTGCACAAGTGCTGGCACTTTATGGAGCTTCAACACCCCCTGAACGGGCTTCGCGCGCCTACCAGCAGGCTGATATGCGGGCCTATTTACAGCAATCATCCATGAATGCGACTTTCTAGCTGCCCCCGTTTGTGGTATAATTCGCCTATGTTCCAGAACCGCTCAGGCGCAACAGCGATTGAATATGCACTTATTGCATCATTGATATCTGTGGCGGCGATTGTTGCCTTCCAACTATTGGGTGATTCACTGGATGGCGTCTGGGTAGCGATTAGCAATGCAATGGAAGCAGCGCTTTAGTTTGCAGTGTCGGTTCTTAGGAGTGATTGCGGGCGCCGAATAATGCAGTGCCTACACGTATCATCGTAGCCCCAAAACGAAGCGCGGTTTCATAATCCCCACTCATGCCCATGCTAAGCTCAGCTAGTTGGTGCGTTCGTTTCAATTGGTACATTAGCGCAAAGTAGGGCGCTGGGTTCTCACCCTCAGGCGGAATACACATGAGTCCGTGAATGGGCAGGCCAATTGTATGGCAATGTTCAAGTAGCGCGGCTAAGTCCTGCGGCAATACGCCTGCTTTTTGCGGTTCCTCACCAATATTGATTTGGACGAGGCAGCTAACGACTCTGTTTTGTTTTTTTAGTTCGGCGCAAACGGCATCGGCAATTTTGGGTCTGTCGATGGTGTGGATGACATCGAACAGTGCTACTGCCTCTTTGGCCTTATTAGATTGTAGGGGGCCAATCAGGTGCAAGCGCAATTCAGGGTGGTTAGCTTTAAGCGAGGGAAACTTGCCTTGCGCTTCTTGCACTTTGTTTTCCCCAAAGTCCGTGACACCTAAGCGAAGGGCTTCCTCAATGCGTTCGGGGGGGTGAGTTTTGCTTACCGCTATGATTCTGGCGGGAGATGGAAGGGGTTGGGAGGCATTTTTTGCAGATACTAGGGGTCTGCCGCCACCCTTTAGGCATTGTTGCAAGCCTGCCAAGCGGGTGGCAAGGCTGTCATGGGGGGTGCTAATGTTAGTTTTCATAGTTTTTTCAATAGCATAGCTTTTTGCGGAGCGCAAGGTTCGGTTGGGGTGTGACTTTGTGGTAAATGTGCAACAGGGGGGTGTTAAATACCCCCTAGACACCAAAAAAGGCTTGGCAAGGGTTGCGTGTGTCACCCCCTTTCCCGTAATAAAGGCCTCGTGGAGCATAGGGCTTTTGCCACGTGCACCTTGTGTTCACAGGAGACACTTACATAGTGTAAGACGTCTCTTGCTTGTTTAACTAAAAAAAGGACGATTCGTATGAAAAAGATTCTTCTTGGTACGACGGGTCTGATCGGCGCGGCACTGCTTTCTGCAGCTGCTCACGCTGAGACGCCCAAAGTAACCCTCGGTGGTTTCGCTGATTTCCAAGCTGGTCAAACCAGCGACGACCGCGATGACAACAACCGTGGTCATGGTTTCCGCAATGATAACGAGATCAGCGTTCGCGTTGATGGCAAGACCGATGGTGGTCTTGGTTACGGTGCGGTAATCGATCTCGAGACCGACATCACCGACAACAACAACAACTCGGGTGGCAACGCTACTCGTACCTTCACCTACCTCGAAGGTAACTGGGGTCGTTTCGAAATGGGCGGTAACCGTGGCGCAACTGCTGCTATGGGCATCACCGCTGGTGACGTTGCTGTTGCTACCGGTGGTATCGACGGTGACTGGACCAACTTCACCAACGTGGATGGCACGATTGCTGTCCCAGGTGCTACCTTGGCTGCTTCAGGCGGTTTCATTACCAAAGCTAAAGGTTTCGCTGATCATGGCGTGACCACCGCTCTGGGTGATGAGAACTTCTACAACTCAACCAAAGTTAGCTACTACTCACCAAAATTCTCGGGCTTCCAGGTTGGCGCAAGCTACACCCCTGATATGGAAGATCGTGGTCAAACCGTTGCTCGTGTTGACAACGCTGCTGGCCAGTTCGGCGAGATCTTCGAAATCGCTCTCGGTTTCGATCATCAGTTCGAAAACGGTCTGAAGTTGGGTGCTGCTGGTACCTACGAAAACGGTGACCATGACACCGCTGCTAACGAAGACATCCGCACCTACAGCATTGGCGCTCTCTTGGGCTACCAAGGTTGGTCGGCTGCTGCTTCGTACGGTAGCTGGGGTGACTCAGGTCGCGCAGTTAACACCAACAACGACGATTCAGATTTCTGGACGCTCGGTGCTGGTTACGAAACCGGTCCATTCGGTCTGTCGGCTACTTACCTGAACTCAACTCGTGAGACGGGTGCTACCACCGACAACGACTTCACCAACTTCGTAGTTGGTGCAGACTACAAACTTGCTCCGGGTCTGACCCCATACGCTGAAGTATCGTTCTACGAGTTCGATCAAGGCGGTGCTGGTGGTTTCGACAACGACGGCACGACCTTCCTGCTCGGTACGCAAGTTGCGTTCTAAGCTGAAGGCTTAAAGTCTAAGATGGAGGGGTAGCAGAAATGCTACCCCTTTTTCTTTTGTGGCTAGCTCTTGCAAACTTCTGCGCCCTCGCTATGGTGTGCGCCTCACATGCGAGGCGAATTATGACGTTGCGTAAATCTCTCTTCTTTACTGCTCTTTTTTCATTGTTAGTTGCGGGTTGTGGCCTTGAAGGCGACACTAGTGAATTCCCCAAAAACCCAGACGATGTTCGCAAAGAACGCGTGGGCAAACTTACAGGGGAAGACGGTATTTTGCTAAGTGGCAGCGAAAAAAAGGGCGACGAAGGCAATAATCCGCTTGGGGTAAACAGCTTCCTATGGCGCGCAACGCTGGATACCTTGGCATTCATGCCGCTTGCCTCGGCTGACCCATTTGGCGGCGTGGTGCTCACCGATTGGTATGAAGACCCCAAAGCACGCGGCGAGCGCTTCAAGGTCAATGCGCTTATTCTCGATCGTCAATTGCGTGCGGATAGCGTGAAAGTGCGTATGTTCAAGCAGAAGCAGGACGAGAAAACGAAACAATGGCTGGATCAAACCGTCGATGATGCGACGAATCGCAAGCTTGAAGATGCCATTCTGACGCGCGCGCGCCAACTTCGTGTTGCACAACTAGGTTACTAATGGCCTCTCCCTCAGAGCGTTATAACGCCCGCGTTAGCGAGGCTAAATGGCAAGACGCGTGGCGCAAGCAAGGCGTTTTTAATACGCCCGCACCCAACGGCAAGCCTGATTACTTCGTGCTTGAGATGTTCCCCTACCCTTCGGGCAATATCCATATGGGGCACGTGCGCAATTACACACTGGGTGACGTTGTGGCGCGCTTCCGTCGCGCGCAGGGCTATAACGTGCTTTACCCCATGGGGTGGGACGCGTTTGGATTGCCCGCAGAGAATGCAGCGATTCAACGCAACACGCACCCGAAGGCGTGGACACTCTTGAACATCGCGACGATGCGTGAGCAGCTTAAATCCATTGGTTTGAGCTATGACTGGTCGCGTGAAGTGACGACCTGTTTGCCTGAATATTACAAGCACGAGCAAAAATTCTTCCTTCAATTTCTGAAGCACGGTCTTGCTTACCGCAAAGAAGCGGTGGTGAACTGGGACCCTGTCGATAATACGGTGCTTGCCAATGAGCAGGTGATTGATGGGCGTGGTTGGCGCTCAGGCGCTATCGTTGAGCGCCGCACCTTGTCGCAATGGTTCTTGAAAATCACCCACTTTGCGGAAGATTTGCTGCAAGGTCTAGAGACACTCGGCGCATGGCCAGACAAAGTGCGCATCATGCAAGAAAAGTGGATTGGTAAATCCTCTGGCGCGCTGGTGACGCTTAAGGTGCTGTGCAAGAAGCCAGGCAAGGATGTGATTGAAAGTGATATTGAAATCTACACGACGCGCCCCGACACGTTTTATGGCATGAGCTTTGTAGCGATTGCGCCAGAGCACCCATTGGCGCAGAGCATGATTGGGCATAATCCCGAAGCGGAAGCGTTCATCAAAGAATGCAGCCAGCTTGGCACGTCGGAAGAGGCTATCGAAAAGGCAGAGAAAAAGGGTTTCGATACGGGGCTCAAAGTGGTGAACCCCTTCACGGGAAGCGAGCATCCGTTATATATCGCTAACTTCGTACTCATGGGTTATGGCACGGGTGCTGTGTTTGGTTGTCCTGCGCATGATGAGCGTGACTATGAATTTGCCAAGAAATATAACCTCGACATCAAGCAAGTGGTCGCGCCAAAAGATGGCGGTGAAGTGACGTTCCCTTACACAGAAGACGGCGTGCTGATCAACTCGCCGTTGTTTGATGGCATGAGCGTTGCCGATGCCAAAGAAGAAGCAATTGCCGAGCTTGAGAAGAAAGGCGTTGGCAAACGCAAGACCAACTATCGTTTGCGCGATTGGGGTGTCAGCCGCCAGCGTTATTGGGGTTGCCCGATCCCGATTATTCATTGCAAAGATTGTGGTGCAGTGCCTGTGCCTGAAGACCAATTGCCCGTGACGCTGCCAGAAGATGTGACCTTCGGTAAGCCGGGAAATCCCATTGCCCATCACCCCACTTGGAAACATGTTAACTGCCCTCAATGCGGTAAGCCTGCTGAGCGCGAGACCGATACGTTCGATACGTTCTTTGAATCATCATGGTATCCGTTCTGTTATGCCTCTGGCGGTGGCGATAAGGGCATCACCAAAGACGCCGAGCGCTGGATGCCAGTGCAACAATATATTGGTGGCATTGAGCATGCGGTGCTTCACCTGCTCTATTCGCGCTTTTTCACGCGCGCGCTCAAGCATTGTGGCATTGTGAATGTCGAGGAGCCGTTCAAGGGTCTGATGACGCAAGGCATGGTTGGCCATGTGACCTTCAAAGACGCTAAGGGCGAATGGAGATACCCCGCCGAAGCACACAAAAATGATGCTGGCGAATGGCTATTCGAAGATGGTAGCCCTGCGACCGTAGGACGTTCGGAAAAGATGTCCAAATCGAAAAAGAATACCGTAGACCCGCGCAATATCATCGACGGTTATGGTGCGGATACGGCGCGCTTGTTTATGATGTCCGATTCACCACCCGATCGTGATTTGGAATGGACGGATGCGGGTATTGATGGTGCTTGGCGTTATCTTGGTAGATTGTATCGTTTGGTGGCAGAGAATCTGGATGCGATTACAAAGGCGGGCGTACCAACGGGTGATCACCCGATTCGTAAGCAGACGCATAAAACCATTCATGGCGTGACGCGTGATATCGAGCAATTCCATTTCAACAAGGCAGTGGCGCGTGTGCGTGAATTGACCAATGCGCTCGAGAAGTTGGACACACAAACATGTGCGGCAGAATATCGCGAGGCTGTTACGGCGGCGCTGCATCTCATCGCACCCATTATTCCGCACCTTGCCGAAGAATGCTGGGCGCTGATGGGCAATGCCGATTTAATCGCAACGCGCACATGGCCTGTTGCCGATGCTGCATTGATGGCAGATGACACCGTGACGGTTGCCGTGCAAGTGAATGGCAAGCTGCGTGCGACGCTGGAGCTGGCCGTGGACATCGCCAAAGAAGAGGCGGAAGCAGCGGCGCTTGCTGAGCCGAAAGTGGTTGCAGCAATCGACGGTAAGGGTGTAAAAAAGATCATCGTCGTCCCGAATAAAATCGTCAATATTGTAGCGGCCTAAGCATGAAACATGTTCTGATGAGTATTGCGCTTCTGGCGCTAACTGCTTGTGGTTTTGAGCCGATGCATAGTCGCGACTATCAAGCACGCGGCGCTGGCACAGTTCTCGCGGCGATTGAAATTAAAACGCCTGGTGGCATTTTGGGCGAATTACTGCGTGCAGAAATTGAAGATGCGGTCAATCCAGACTATCGCGTGATGGCGCCTGCCTATGTTCTTAACATCACCTATGTTGAGACGGACTACCCATTATTCATCAATCCTGATGGTACATCGGAACGCGGCGAAATGCGTTATGATAGTGACTACACCCTCACCCGCTTGTCGGACAATGCGGTGATTCACACGGGCAAATTACGCCGTGTGGGAAGTTACAATAGTTCGCAAACTGCAGACTATGCGGCCTATGTTTCGAAAGAAGATGCGAAGAAGCGCGCTATTATCGAAATGGCGCAGGATTACAAACTACGCTTGGCCAATCTCAGTGCGAAGTTAGCGCCATGAAAATCTCTCCACGCGAGCTGGATGGGTATCTCAAGCACCCACAAAAATCATCGGCGGCGCTGATTTATGGAAGCGATGCAGGGCAAGTCCGCCAACGTACGCGTGAGCTTACGGAGGGTTGGCAAGGGAAAGACCAAGACCCGCTATCGCGTATCGAATTTGCCCCAGAACACCTCAAGGATGACCCTGCCCGACTTGCGGATGAGCTGGCCTCGATGAGTCTGATGGGCGGGCGTCGAGTGGTGACGATACGAGAAGCGTCGGACGCGATTTTACCAATCGTGCAAGATGCGTTGGGTCTACGTTCGCACGATAATTTTCTGATTTTGCAAGTGACCGAAGGATTGGGGCGTGACTCGAAGCTGCGCGCCTGGGCCGAGAAGATGCCAGACATCGCCTGTATCGCCATCTACAAGGATGAGGGTGGGCAGCTTGATCAATTTTTGCGCGACACATTGCGAGGATTCGGTCTACGCGCCAGCTCGGATGTCGTGTCGTATCTGGCAACGCAATTGGGTGGCGATCGTCAGATCATGCTCAATGAATTGGAAAAGCTTTCGCTCTATGTCGGTGACGAGGCCGAACATGTATCGCTGGAAGACGCAATGGCGGTGATTGGCGAAAATAATGATAAATCACTCGAAGATTTGGCCAAGGCGATTGCGGCAGGTGATACGGTGTCCCTATGCAAGCTAACGGATAGGTTGTTGGCCGAAGGGCACATGGGCGTGGTATTGGTGCGTGCTGTGATGCGCTATTTTGATACGCTGGAGAAAATCGCTGCCTTGAGGCGCGATGGTCTAAGTATCGAACTGGCGATTGAAAAGCTCTATGGCAAGATTGCTTTCAAGATTGTTCCCGCCATGAAGCCTCACGCGTTGCGCTGGGGTTCCAATCGTATTGCAGATGCTCTGGCAGTGCTGCAACGCCTAGAATTGGATTCTAAGCGTCATGCAGAGCAATCACGCATGCGGTTGGCTAGTGGATTCATGGAAATCGCGAGTTTCGCTTCTACGGGCAAAAAAGCGGCCTAACGTGGCGTTAACGAGCCGCTAGTTTCTGAAGGGTCAAAATTCCGATGGGCGGAACCGTTAACAATGGTACGCGTGTGCTTACCTTTGACGTCTTCGCCAAGCTTACCCGTTCCGTGAATCACCCTGCGATCATTGTACACTAGCATCTCGCCATTATCGAGCACGAGTCCATCGACCGTTTTCATCTCGGTACGCGCCTCTTGCATGGCATGGGCTAATCTATCGAAGAAGTGACACGCTTGGGGGCTATGTTCTTTTACCACGAATGCTTGCCACCTATCCCAAACAGTACCCTTCTCTCTTACGGCGAGTTTTTCTAGTACATTTGCAAAATGGTTCACGAAAAGTTGGTTCTGTGAATCTTTCAGCAACATGGGCTGTGCTCGGCTACCTTTCACATCGCCATGGACGATGTCAATTGTTGGCGCAGGCCATATGGGCTTGCATAATGTGTCAATGATGAGCTCACGCACAGCGTCATGCGTTGGTGCTTCACCACATTGTTCTGTGAGAAAGCGGGAGCAGCTTTCATCTGCCATGATGCTGGTTGTTACATGGTCTACAAACTCATCAATCGTGAAGATATTGGTAGATAGATTTGCATCCCCCTTGCCGCGCGATGCCAAGAATCGCAGCATGTAATTGGGTTTGTATAGAAAGCCTGTTGCATCGTTGCCTTTTTTGTATTCGCCATCGATATGCAAGGGTTGCGCCGCGTGATGTCGCAAGCGTTTGCCGCTTACCGCAATTTTGTCGGCCTTCAAATAGCGCGGATAGCCTTCCGCATCTGTTTGCTCGCCTGTACGTGCTGTATTGGTAAGCGTGCCAAAAAAATATGGCAGCGCCATTGTCAGTAGCGAAAGGCGTTTATCTTCGGGTAAGCCCTTAATGACGAGTGCGCCCTGTCCGTCGTTAGCTATCACTTCTATCATCGATAGAAAATCGGAGGCCTGTTCCTGCTCTTCGTCGGTTGGGGCAGATAAGCCAAATCGCGCGTAATCTGGCACGGCATTCGGATTTTCTGTACCCAACGCGGCTTCAAGGGCTTCACATACAGTTTTGCTTCCCTTAATAACCGCCATTTTATTCACGAGCGGATAATTCCACTCCTGATAACGAATCGCGTCTGATGCGTGTTGTAGAGCGGTTTCTAGGCGCGCTTTTAACTCGGGTTTCAAATGATATTCGGTAGGTTGCATCTAAGCAATCTACAGCATTATCATGACGTTATGATGACAAAGCCTTAAATGCTACCACCAAGACGGCGCAGCACTTCATCGAGCTCTGTCAATGAGTTATAGGAAATCGTCACTTCCCCTGCCTTGCCGCTACGGGTGTTAATGCTAACGCCCAAGCCTAGGTTGTCGGAGAGCATACGTTCCAACTGCAAAATATCATCGCTTTTGTCCGCGCTTCTTGGTGACGCAGATTTAGGGTTGCTTGCCGGGCGATGAGATTCTTTGGTTTGTACGGGCGCATCGCCACGTACCAAGTTTTCCGTCTCACGTACGGAAAGTTGTTTTGAGACGATATCACGGGCGATTTTTTCTGCCCCTTCAACGCCAATCAAGGCGCGGGCATGACCCATGGTCAAATCACCTGTTTCCACGTATTTTTTGACGCCTTCTGGCAGGCTCAGCAGTCGCAGCAGGTTCGCCACGTGCGAGCGGCTTTTGCCAACGATGCTGGAGAGTTTGTCTTGCGTGTATTTGAATTCATCCATCAGGCGTTGATAGCCAGTGGCTTCTTCAAGTGGGTTCAAATCCTGACGTTGAATGTTTTCAACGAGCGCCAGCTCGAGCGCCTGTTGATCATTCACATCGTCGCGAATTAATACGGGAACGCTTTTGAGCTTTGCATGCTTAGCGGCGCGGAAACGACGTTCGCCCGCGATGATTTCGTATTTACCACCAGCAATCGAGCGCACCAAAATTGGCTGCATGATGCCGTTCTTTTCAATCGAAACGGTAAGCTCTGCGAGCGCCTCTACATCGAATTCGCGGCGGGGTTGATATTTGCCCGCAACGAGCTTATCAAGTGGCAATGTTGCGACTGCATTATCGTTGGCTTGCGCGGTTGAGTATTCCTCGCTCATCAAGGCAGAAAGCCCTTTGCCGAGACCTTTTTTTGCAGTTGCTGTTGCCATGCCCTACTCCTTTTATGCTGCTAATTGTTCCGCGAATTTACGTTCGCGTTGGATAACTTCGCGTGCGAGTTTCAGATATGCCTGCGACCCAGGGCATTTGAGGTCATAGACCAATGCCGGCTTGCCGTGACTTGGGGCTTCAGACATTCTCACATTGCGCGGAATTACCGTGCGATACACATCGGTGCCGAGGAAGCTGCGCACGTCTTGCTCAATCTGTTCGGTGAGCTTGTTACGGCGGTCATACATGGTCAGCACCACGCCATGCACACTCAGTGTGGGATTTAATTTGGTCTGGATTAATCGAATCGTCTTGAGTAGGTGGCTCAAGCCCTCAAGCGCGTAGAATTCGCATTGTAGTGGAATAAGCACAGAGGCCGATGCGGTGAGCGCGTTGATGGTGAGAAGCCCAAGGCTTGGCGGGCAATCGATAATCACGTAATCCCAGTGATTCGGCATATCTTTAAGCGCATTTTTAAGTTGGTATTCACGCGCACTCATATTCACCAATTCAATCTCTGCACCGCTCAAGTCAATGGTCGCAGGGGCGATGGAAAGGCGTGGAATGATGGTTTTAACGGCTGCTTGCTCGAGCGACGATTCGCCAATAAGCACTTGATAAGACGTATGAATTCGTTGTGCTGACGGAATGCCGAGGCCGGTTGAGGCGTTGCCTTGCGGGTCTAAGTCGATCAACAAGACTTCCTTACCGCAGGCGGCGAGTGCCGTTGCCATATTGACAGCCGTGGTGGTTTTGCCCACCCCACCCTTTTGGTTCACTACCGAAATTATTCTTGTCATACAGGTACTTATTTTCTTTTGATCTTCGAAATGGTGAGAATCACCGCGTCTGATTGTGTGAGGCTTGGGGTCGCTTGGTAGTCAAAATTCCAGTTACCTTGTGCCTCGGCTATCTCAATAGCGTATGTTTTGCCTTTTGGAAAGAAACAAATAGAATTTTCCATAATCATGCTTTCGCATAACGTAAGCAATCCATCTATAGAAGATAGGGCACGAGCCATTATTACATTATATTTTGCCTGTGAATTTCGCGCATCCGAATTCGATAATGTTACATGTGAAAATTCACAAATTCGGATAGCTTCGGCCAAAAAAGCACATTTACGCTGGTCGCGTTCGATGAGGGTGATGGGAATGGAAAGTTGACTAGCTATGACCAACCCAGGTAGACCTGCCCCGCTCCCTAAATCGACGATGGAAGTTGCGTCTTTGGGGATGAGCGGTACGATCTGGAGGGAGTCTTTGATGTGTCTTTCCCAGATTTCGGACTCTGTTGAAGGCCCAATCAGGTTGATTTTTTGGTTCCACTTCAAAAGAAGCTGGACGTACTTCTCCAATGTTTCACGTGAAACACTGGCTGCGCCAGAGGCGGTTTGTTTTTGGCCATCCATCTAGGCTGCTCGACCGCGGCGCATATAGGCCATGAGGGCGCCAATGGCGGCGGGTGTCATGCCCTGAATGCGGCTGGCAGCGCCGAACGTAGCAGGTTTTGTTTTTTTCAATTTATCCCGCAATTCGTTGGATAGAGAGCCTACCGAGTCATAGTCAAAATCATCTGGAATTTTGAGATTTTCCTCTTGTTTGAAGAGGTCGATATCGGCCTGTTGGCGTTCCAGATAGCTTTTGTAAAGCGCCTCGATTTCCACCTGCTCACGAATGTCCGAACGCCATTCACGAATCTCTGGCCAGATAGGTGCAATATCGTCAAAACCAATATTAGGGTAAGACAGTAAATCCAGAATCGAACGACGCGCGCCATCCTGATTCAAAGCCAAATCATATTCTTTGGCTTCGTTGGGGCTGATGTTGAATCGTTTTGCCTGAGTGATGGCATCATCCAGTAGCTGTTTCTTGAGTTCGAATGCTTCGCGGCGTGCGCGGCCGACACATCCAATGGCAATGCCCCTACCCGTCAAACGTATGTCGGCATTGTCAGGTCTTAGGGACAGTCTATACTCCGACCGTGAGGTGAACATACGGTATGGCTCTTTGGTGCCGTGGGTAATGAGGTCGTCAATCATCACGCCAATGTAGGCCTCTGACCTATCAATCACGAAAGGCTCGGCGCCTTGTGATGCCAATGCGGCATTTAGACCTGCCACAATACCCTGCCCACCCGCTTCTTCATAGCCTGTGGTGCCGTTGATTTGCCCTGCTAGGTATAGACCCTTCAGCTTCTTGGTCTCAAGCGTTGGTTTCAGTTCACGTGGGTCGACATAGTCATATTCAATAGCGTAGCCAGGGCGAATGATGGTGACATTCTCAAGACCTGGAATCGACTTGATGAGGTCATGTTGAACCTCTTCCGGAAGCGATGTTGAGATGCCGTTTGGATAAACCGTGTCGTCATCCAGACCTTCGGGTTCCAAGAAAATCTGGTGGCGTTCGCGATCGGCAAAACGCACGACTTTATCTTCAATCGATGGGCAATAACGCGGGCCCGTTGATTCGATTTGCCCTGAATACATTGGCGAACGATGGAGATTATCGCGGATGACTTGGTGGGTCTTGGATGTGGTATGGGTAATGTAACAGGTGATTTGGGGAACGGTGACTTTGTCCGTCATGTAGGAGAATGGGACAGGTGGATTGTCACCGGGTTGCGGAGTGCAGACCGACCAATCAATGGTACGACCATCAAGACGAGCAGGGGTTCCGGTCTTCAAGCGACCCATCATCAGGTTCAGGCTATGGAGGGTATCCGATAGGCCGATAGAAGGGGCTTCGCCCACGCGACCGGCAGGGGTTTTCTTTTCGCCGCAATGGATAAGGCCACGAAGGAAGGTGCCGGTTGTAAGTACAACTTTAGGGGCAGGGTAGCTGGTGCCAGAAGCGCCAATCACGCCCTTGATTGCACTGTCTTCGATCATCAGATCCTCTGCCGCATCTTCGATGATGGTGAGGTTCTCATATTCCTTTAAGATAGCCTGAACAGCCTCGCGATAGAGCTTACGATCGGCCTGAGCGCGGGGGCCACGAACGGCAGGGCCCTTCGATGCATTGAGCATTTTATAGTGGATGCCGCCTCGGTCAATGGCGCGCCCCATGACACCATCCAGCGCATCGATTTCGCGAACGAGGGTGCCTTTCGCAATACCACCAATGGCAGGGTTGCAGGACATTTCACCAATAGTATGTGCCTTGTGGGTGAGTAGGGCGGTACGAGCCCCCAGACGTGCCGATGCCGCCGCCGCTTCCGTACCTGCGTGGCCACCGCCAATGACAATGACATCAAATTGTTTCACGTGAAACACCTTCACCTATTACATTCACTTCCCGATACAAAAGGTCGAAAAGACGACGTCCAATACATCTTCGACATCGATTTTTCCAGTGATTTTACCTAGGGCGTGAGCGGCGATTCGTAATTCTTCGCATTGGAGTTCTAAGGGAGTGTCGGACGAGAACCGACCCAGCGCATCGAGAGCTCTTTGTAACGCTTCACGATGACGGGCGCGGGTGATGAGCGGGGAAGGGGACGAACCCATTTCATGAAGAACCCTGCTTTTAACGGCCTCAATCAGCTCCTGAATACCTTCCCCTGTTTTGGTGGATATGGATAGGGCATTTTCGGGAGCTTTTCCGACATCATTTTTGGTATAGATAATGAGGGTGTTTGTATCATCATCATGAACAAAATCATTATGTGATTCCGATCTCGTAATGGAATCAATCAGCAGCAATTTTAGCTCGGCGGATTTCGCGCGATTTTTGGCGCGTAAAACCCCCTCTTTTTCGATGGAATCGGACGTTTCGCGAAGCCCTGCCGTGTCAATCAATGTCACGGGGTAGCCGTTAATGTCCAAATGCACCTCGATCATGTCACGTGTGGTGCCTGCGACTTCTGATACTATGGCGACATCGCGCCGCGCCAGCGTATTGAGGAGGGATGATTTACCTGCATTGGGCGCGCCTAAAATAACTACCTCAATCCCTTGGCGGATTTTTTCGCCAATATGATTATCATCGAGCATCGCGCGGAGATTGGCTCTGAGAGCCTCTATGCGCGTATTCACATCTGCCAATACAGCCTCTGGAATTTCTTCGTCGGGGAAATCGATATAGGCTTCCAGTAAGGCGAGGGGATGCAGAACCGATTGGCGAAGTTCTTCAAACAACGCGCTGTTTTGCCCAGCAAATTGGCGCATGGCTTGGGTGTGTTGGGCGGTGGTTTCTGCATCAATCAGGTCTGCCAAACCTTCGGCTTGTGCCAAGTCCAACTTCCCATTCAGGAAAGCGCGTTTAGAAAATTCGCCTGCATCGGCAACACGCAGCGCCTTGTTTTTGGAAAGAGCCTCTAAAACGGCCTTTATAATCGCACGGCTGCCATGGGTGTGCAGTTCAATCACATCTTCGCCCGTGAAGCTGTGAGGGGCCTTAAAATAGATGCCTAGGGCATCGTCTAATATCGTGTTGCCATCTTTGAGTGTGAGGCGTGTTGCCATACGCGGTTTCGGCACTTCACACCCTAACGATGATAAACATGTCGGCGCTGCCGACCCGCTAATACGAATAATCGCCACGCCGGATTTACCGGGCGGAGTTGCGAGTGCATAGATGGTATCGGCGGTTTTCATGGAGGCAGCACTAGGCCGAAGCGGGCGCTAATGCAATCCTAAAGCTGTTCACCAAATGCAGCGTGCATGAGGGATTTGGTGTATTCGTGCTGCGGATTGTCGAAAATTTCGGCGGTCTTGCCTTGCTCGCAGACCAGCCCCTTTTTCAGCACGAAAATATAGTGCGCCATGGCTTTGATGACGCGCAAATCGTGGCTGATGAGGATATAGGCCACTTGGTGGCTGGCTTGTAAATCCTTGAGCAGGTCGAGCACTTGGCCTTGTACCGACATGTCCAGCGCGCTGGTAGGCTCGTCGAGCACGACAAGTTTTGGTTTTAGAATCATGGCGCGCGCAATCGCGATGCGTTGGCGCTGACCGCCCGAAAATTCGTGAGGGTAGCGCGCTTTCATCGCCCCCGTGAGGCCAACGCGCTCCAACATGGTATCCACGAGGCGCTCATTCTCAGCTCGTGATTGCTTGGGGAAGTGAATCTCCAAACCTTCGGCGATGATGTCGCGCACGGTCATGCGCGGATTCAAGCTCGCGTAGGGATCTTGGAATACAAGCTGCATGTCTTTGCGCATGGGGCGGATTTGTTTGGTGGTGAGGTCGTCGATGCGATTACCCAAGAACACCACTTCGCCTTCCGCCGGAATCATTTTAAGTACGCCATAGCCTAGTGATGATTTGCCCGAACCGGATTCACCAACGATACCGACCGTTTCGCCCGCACGAATGAAAAGCGGCAGATTTTCGACGGCATTCACATAGCCTTTGGTGCGACGTAATATCGCCGATTTAATGGGGTAGCGTACGCTAAGACCTTCGGTGCGCAAGACGTCCGTCGCGGGGCGGGGGATGGGCACGGCGGAGCCACTCGGCATCGCCGCTAGCAGCATTTTCGTGTATTCGTGCTGCGGATTATCGAACACGTCTTTGGTTTTGCCCGTTTCGACAATCTTACCCTCGCGCATAACGGCGACACGATCAGCGACTTTACGTACCACCGTCAAATCATGGGTGATAAGCAACACGCCCATATTGCGTTCAATCTGCAACTTCTTGAGCAGCTTCAGAATCTGCACTTGTAACGTGACATCGAGTGCGGTGGTGGGTTCATCGGCGATCAATAAATCAGGGTCGTTGGCGATGGCCATACCAATCATGACGCGCTGGCGTTCGCCGCCAGAGAGCTCATGCGGATACATGTTTTTGCGACCAATGAAATGCGGCAGACCCACTGCTTCGAATAGCTCGCGGATTTTTTGCTGCGCGCTTTCACCTTTGGTTTGGTGGTGCCATTTGTAGGACTCCACCAATTGCCGCTCAATCGGGTGTAGTGGGTTAAGCGCCGTCATCGGCTCTTGGAAAATCATACCGACACGATTGCCGCGTAATTCTTGGATGCGTTTCCATGATGCGTCGTGCAACGCTTCGTCGTTAAAGAAAATCTCACCTTTGGGGATGCGCGATTCTTTTGCGAGCAGGCGCATAATTGACAGCGCCGTAAGTGATTTGCCCGAACCCGATTCACCAACGAGCGCCAGTAATTCACCTTTCTCAATGGTGAGCGATATACCAGAAACCGCTTCGCGGTAACGGTCGCCATCGCCAAAACCAATATGCAAATCTTTGATGGAGAGCAGCGTCATTTGCGTTCTCCCGTAAAGATTTTGCGAGGGTTAAATGCATCACGCACCGCTTCGCCGATAAACAATGTCAACGAAAGGGTGAAGGCGAGTACGAAGAATCCCGTAATACCAAGCCATGGTGATTGCGGATTATTTTTACCTTGCTGCAGCAATTCACCAAGCGACGCAGAGCCTGAAGGCAACCCAAAGCCCAGAAAATCCAGCGATGCGAGGGTGCCAATCGCACCAACCACCATGAAAGGTACGAAGGTGAATACGGATACGAGCGCATTGGGTAATACGTGGCGTACCATGATTGTAAGTTCGGGTACGCCAAGCGCGCGTGCGGCGCGTACATAATCGAAATTACGGGCGCGAAGGAATTCGGCGCGCACCACATCGACGAGTGCCATCCACTTGAAAAATAGCATGAGCAGCAAAATCCACCAGAAACTCGGCACCACCATGGAAGATAAGATAATCAGCAAAAAGAGCACGGGAATGCCTTGCCACATTTCAATGAAACGCTGCAAAAACAAGTCGAGCAACCCGCCGAAATAGCCCTGTACTGCGCCAAGCGCTACACCAATCACGCTTGAGAGCGACACCAGAATGAGCGCAAATAACATCGAGGTGCGGAAGCCGTAAATGATGCGCGCAAAGACATCACGCGCTTGATCGTCGGTGCCGAGCAAGTTGGTGGTGCTGGGTGGGGCAGGGGCGCGATTGATGTTGAAATTGATGCTGGAATAATCATAGGGAATGAGCGGACGAATCATCCAACCATGCTGATTAATTTCGTGGATGGTCCATGGGTCGCCATAATCGGCTTCGGTTTCGAGCGCGCCCCCAAAGGTTTCATTCTCTGTATATTCGACGAAGATGGGGAATAGATAATCGCCCTTATATTTGATGAGGATCGGGCGGTCATTAGCAATGCATTCCGCGAATAAGCTAATGATGAAAAGACTCAGCAGAATCCAGAAGGAAATATAGCCACGACGATTGGATTTGAACGTATCCCAACGGCGGCGTGTGATGGGGTTAATACTCATGCGCCCCTCCGCTCGAAGTCGATGCGCGGGTCAACCAGCATATAGGTGATGTCGCCCAAGATTTTGAAAACCAGACCAATTAAAGTGAAGATGAAAAGTGTGCCAAACATCACGGGATAGTCGCGGGTGAGGGCGGCTTCGAAACCCAGCAAACCCAAGCCATCGAGCGAGAAAATCACCTCAATCAGCAATGAACTGGTGAAGAGAATCGCAATCAGCGCGGAGGGAATTCCTGCGATCACGATCAACATCGCGTTGCGAAATACGTGGCGATATAGCACGCGGCTTTCGGGTAGACCTTTGGCGCGTGCGGTCATCACGTAGTGCTTGGAAATTTCTTCGATGAAACTGTTTTTGGTGAGCAAGGTGAGGGAGGCAAAACCACCAATCACCATGGAGATGACGGGCAGGGTAATGTGCCAGAAATAATCGATCACTTTGCCTGCTAAACTCAAGGATTCCCAATTATCAGAGGTGATGCCGCGTAGCGGGAAGATTTGCCAATAGCTGCCGCCCGCGAATAAAATAAGCAGCAGAATTGCGAATAAGAATCCAGGTATCGCTTGGCCAATGACTACAAGCGCGCTGGAATAAATATCGAAGCGCGAACCGTCTTTTACGGCTTTGCGAATACCAAGCGGAATAGAGACGAGATAGACGAGTAGCGTGGTCCAAAGCCCCAGCGAAATGGAAACCGGAAGCTTGTCGAGAATCAAGCCGATCACGGGTTCGTCACGGAAGAAACTATCACCAAAATCAAAGGTGATATAATCGCCAACCATTTGCAGGAAACGCTCATATGCGAGTTTGTCAAAGCCATATTGTGCTTTGAGTTCTTCCAGCAATTCGGGGTCGATTCCTTGCGCGCCACGATAGTTGCTCTGGCCTTGCAGCGCTGCTTGTTGCGCACCAAAATCGGTGGTGACACCACCCACACGGGATGCGCCCGCACTATGCAAATTGCCTTGAGTAAGCTGTGCGACCATTTGCTCGACAGGGCCACCAGGTGCTGCCTGAATAATGACGAAGTTAATCAGCAAAATACCGATCAAGGTGGGGATGATAAGCCCTAATCTGCGCAGGATATACGCGATCATCGCACGCCTGCCTTGATCTCAGCAGCAGGCAACATCCACCATGTATCAACGGCGGTGTTGTAGCTTGGCTGTATTTTGGGTTTGCCAAATTTATTCCAATGTACTTGGCGCCATGCGCTTAAGTGCCAGTGAGGAATGACGTAGTGATTCCATAGCAACACGCGATCGAGCGCGCGGGCTGCTGGGCGCAAAGTTTCAAGCGATTGCGCGCGCAGAATTTTATTCACTAATTCATCGACGACTGGGTTTTTAATGCCGCCAAGATTCTGGCTTCCTTCCACATCCGCTTGTGAGGAGTGCCAATAGGTATATTGCTCGGTCGAGGGGTAGAAGAGCCCCAAATTCCACCAGATGGAAACCATATCAAAATCGCGCTTGTCGATGCGGCGTTGGTATTGCGAGGCATCGACATAACGGAAGGTGGAATCAATACCCAAGCGCCGCAAATTTTTACGCATGATGGATACGACGCGCTCGAAGGTGCGTTGAGTCATCAGAAACTCAATGGTCAATGGCTCGCCCGTTTTTGCATGGACACGTTTGCCGTTGCGCAACACCCAGCCCGCATCCTCCAGCAAGGATTGAGCTTTGATCAGATTGTTACGATCATAGCCAGAACCGTCTGTATGCGGCACAGTGAATGGTTTCTCGAAAAGGGCAGGGGAAAGCTCGCTTTTATGTGGCATGAGCAATGCCAATTCGTCGCCCTCTGGCAGACCCGTAGCTTGGAACTCCGTATTCTGGAAGAAGGAGCTGGAGCGGTCATAAGCACTATAGAACAAGGTCTTGTTCATCCACTCATAGTCCATGGTCAGGCCAATAGCCTCACGCACGCGTGGGTCAGAAAATTTATCGCGGCGGATGTTAAATAAGAATGCCTGCATGCCGCGCGGGATTTTATTGGGGATTTTGAGCTTGAGTAAATCACCACGTTTCACCGCATCGATATTGTAGGCGGTAGCCCAGTTGCGGGCGATATATTCTTCGTAATAATCGAACTGCCCAGACTTGATGCCTTCAAGCGCTACGACATCGTCGCGGTAAATGTCGAAACGAATTTTGTCGAAATTGTAAAAGCCTTTTTGTGTTGGCAGATTACTTGCCCAATAGTTTTTTACGCGCTCATAGACAATGCTGCGTCCTGCTTCGACTTTGGTAATTTCATAAGGACCAGAACCCAGAGGTGGCACGAGCGTGGTTTTGTTGAAGGCTACTTTTTCGTAATAATGTTTAGGTAAAATTGGCATGGCTGCGGCAATAAGCGGCAATTCGAGGTGCTCGACATCATCAAAATGGAAACGCACGCGATATGTGCCTAGCGCCTCGACCTTGCTGATAGGTTTATACATGACGCGGTAAACGGGGTGGCCGTCATTTTTAAGCGTATCAAAACTGAACACCACGTCTTGGGCGGTGATGGGAACGCCATCATTCCAGCGTGCCTTACGATTAATGGTGAAATCAGCGTAGCTACGGTCTTTGGCAACCTCCACCGATGTTGCAATCAGTGCATAGTAGGTTTGTGGCTCGTCGTAAGACGGCATCATGAGTGATTGGAATAAATAGGTCGCGACACCAGGTGCCGAAACACCTTTCAAGATATAAGGATTGAGCGAATCAAAATTTCCTGTGGAGGAAAGTTTAAGCGTGCCGCACTTGGGTGCCTTAGGATTAACATATTCAAAATGCGAAAATCCTGCCGAATATTTTGGCGCGCCATACAGAGTGATGGCGTGCTGCGGCGCCGCCAATGATGGCACGCTCGCTAGAATGAGACTAAAACAACACAACCAAAAACGCATGAGTTTATGCTAAGACACGCAGGCAGCATATGCTAGCACACAGGCTTGTGCTGCTGCGAATCACAACCGAATTGCACGCAAGTGGTGCATCAAGCGCACTAGGCTTTCGTTGGCTTGCCCCACGGTGCGGCGTTCAGTGCTTCTTTTGCGGCGCCCTTTTGGCCACGAATTTGCTCGAAGATCGTCAATGCTTGCGCCACCATTGATCCTGCGTCGTTAGCATTGGCGGGCAACAGAATGGTGGTTGAGGTTTTGGCGAGTTTTTCGAATGCCACCACATATTGCTCAGCGATCTTCATCGACACCGCCTCTTCGCCACCATTTTTCTGAATGGCCGCAGCGACTAATTCAATGCCCTTGGCGGTTGCTTCAGCAACAGCGAGAATCGCTTCTGCTTCACCCTTTGCGCGGTTCACTTGGTCGGTCAGCGCACCTTCGGAATTCAACACGACTTCTTGTTTTGCACCTTCGGCCATGTTGATTTTGGATTGGCGCAGACCTTCGGATTGTAAAATCTCCGCACGCTTTTGGCGCTCAGCAGCAACTTGAAGTTCCATTGCCTTCAGTACGGTTGCAGGCGGAGTGATGTTTTTAATCTCATAGCGCATACATTGAATGCCCCATGCTTGCGCGGCTTGGTTAATCGCTGCCACGATATTGGCGTTCAAGGTTTCACGCTCTTCGAAACACTGGTCGAGTGAGAGCTTACCAATCTCCGAACGCATCGTGGTTTGTGCGAGCTGTGACACCGCATAAATCGGATCACTCACGCCATAAGATGCTTGCACGGGGTCGATAACGCGCAGGTACAAAACGCCGTCCATCATCATGGTGACGTTGTCACGGGTGATGGCAGGTTGCTCCTGCACATCATAGGCGAATTCTTTCAGCGAGTGCTTGTAGGCCACGCGCTCGATGAAGGGGATAAGGATGTTGAGGCCTGGTTCCAGTTTACGGTCAAAACGGCCAAGTTTCTCGATAATCCACGCAGTTTGCTGCGGCACAATTTTGACACCCTTAAACAGAACGAGGATGCCAACAAAACCAACAGTTAGTAATAGAAATGGGGTGAACATAGGCGACTCCTATTTAACGGAAACGACATTACCTTTGACGGCGGTGATAGTAACATGTGCGCCTTCACTTAGCGCATCTGCAGCTTCGGGCGCGAGGACGGCGCGCATCTGTGTGCCAGACCAGTGAACAATACCTTCTTTGCCGCGCGTAAGACCATCTTTACCAACGGTAGCGCTGTCACCTACCATATTGGAATAGGCGGGTTCTTTGCCAATGCGCCATGCTTTGAGGCGTTTCCAAAGAAGAACGGTGAACACTGCCGAGCTGATGAAAAACGCAGCACCTTGGCTAATGTAATCTTCACCGCCAATCATGCCGATTTCTATGATGATGGCAGTCGCAAGCGCACCAAGACCGATAAATAATAAACCAATACCAGGAAGACCAAATGCTTCGAGTGCCAGTAGTATTGCGCCAGTAGCTAACCACATAATCGATGGTGTCATGAGCAACTCCGTTGCTGAGGTTTCATGATTCATTACCCGAAGAATGAGCCACGAGCAATGATAAGCAGTAGCTATTTTTTCTCAGCAGGCGCTTCTTCGGCTGCGGGAACAGCTTCGGGGGCCTTCACGGGCGGATATGGTAGGTTGCTACCTTTGGAATTGAGGTAAGCAATCAGGTTGGCGCGCTCCTGATCTTTTTTGTTGCCCGCATAGGCCATGATGGTGCCAGGAATGGCTTTTTTCGGATTCCACTGGAAGGCGTTCATTTCTTCCCAGCCCCATTTGCCGCCCGCGTTCTTCAAAGCGTCGGAGTAGCCAAAACCTGCCGCATGCGCGCGCGGGCCGCCCATAATACCATAGAGGTTCGGGCCAATCTTGTTTGGCTCACCTTGCTCAATCGTATGGCAGGTCGAGCATTTTTTGCTGAAGTAATCCGCGCCTGCGGCAATATCGGCGTTCGCGTAGAGCGCTGAAATATCAGCAGGACCTGCAGCCGCAGCTGGTGCGCCGCCTGTTGTTGTTTCCACCACTTCGATGCTGTAGCCGCGCTTTTCTTCGTGGTGTGCGCCTGGGTGTGCAGGGCCGCCATCATACATAAATTGCGTGACTTTTCCCGTTACCATGCCGATAACTCCAGCAGTAAGTATGGCCATGGCAATTGTATTCAGCTTCATATTCATGGTAGATCCATTCGTGCGATGATTAGCTATGGTGCGGGTAGCATAAGGATGGTTTCGCCGCAAGAGAGATGAAAAGAAAATGACAATACGGCCCTTAATTGTGATACCGGCGCGACTTGCCGCCACACGTTTGCCTGAAAAACCCCTCGCCATGATTGGTGATGTGCCGATGATTGTACATGTTTGGCGACGGGCAGTGGAATCAGGCATTGGCGATGTATTAGTGGCATGTGATAGCGAGCGTATTGCTGCGCCGATTCGCCAAGCGGGCGGTGTTGCTGTATTGACGGATGCGAATTTACCCTCGGGCTCTGATCGCGTGTGGGCGGCAATCCATGAAAGCAATCATGAGATTATTATTAACTTACAAGGCGATTTACCAACGCTGGAGCCCCAATTACTCTCTGTGTTGTTGGATACGCTTTCTCGCTCGGGTGCGGATATCGCGACACTGGCCGCGCCTATTACGCGGGCAGAAGAACACACGAATCCCTCAGTCGTAAAAGCAGTGATTGGCCAGGATGGGCGAGCGCTTTATTTCACCCGCGCCACCGCGCCACATGGCGAGGGAGCGCGTTACCACCATATCGGTATTTATGCGTATAAGCGGGATGCCCTTCGGAAATTTATCGGTTGGGCGCCTTCCCCTCTTGAAATTCGCGAGAAGCTGGAACAGCTTCGTGCCCTCGAGAATGGCTTGCAGATTGCGGTTTCTGTGGTAGATACGGTGCCCTTGGGCGTGGATACGCCTGAAGATTTAGAACGCGCTCGGGAGATGCTCGTTGGTTGAAGGGGACTTAACCCCTAGCTTCGCTTCCCCCGCCGCAAGCAGCTTGTGCAGCTACGGCGCTACGCGAGACAAAAGGAGAGACAACGATGAATAAACCTTATCATGTGGTGGCGATTGGTAACGCGATTGTTGACGTGCTGTCATTTGCCGACGATGCGTTCGTACAAAAAGAAGGCATGAACAAGGGCACGATGTGCTTGATTGACGAAGCGCGTGCGGAAGAACTTTACAACAAGATGGGCCCATCGACTGAAGTGTCGGGCGGCTCTGCAGCGAACACGCTGGCAGGCCTCGCCTCACTTGGTGCGAAGACCGCGTTCATCGGTAAAGTATATAAAGACGAATTAGGGAAAATTTTCCGCCATGATTTGACATCGCTTGGCGTGGACTTCTCGACCCCTGCGGCAGATAAGGGTAAAGCGACCGCGCGCTGCCTGATTTGCGTGACGCCCGATGGGCAGCGCACGATGAATACCTTCATTGGTGCCTGCAACGAATTATATGAGCGTGATATCGACGAAGCATTGATTGCCAAGGCGCAGATTGTGTATGGCGAAGGCTATATGTGGGATCAAGAATGTGCGAAAATTGCACTCAAGAAATCGTTCGCACTTGCTAAGCAACATGGCGCAAAAGTTGCCTTTACTTTGTCAGACGTGTTTTGCGTAGAACGTTCGCGCGATGAATTCCTGAATATGATCGAGAATGATTTCGATATTCTATTCTGCAACGAGGCTGAAGCGCGTGCGCTTTACCCAGGCAATGATTTCCCTGCGATTTTAGATGCGCTGCAAGGCAAGTGCGACATTATCGCAATCACGATGAGTGACAAGGGCTCGCTGATTCTGACCAAAGACAAACGCACGATGGTGGATGCTGTTCCTGTGCGTGAAGTCGTGGATACAACGGGCGCTGGCGATTTATATGCGGCGGGCTTCCTCTATGGTTATGTGAATGGCATGGATTTACGTGATTGTGGCCGCCTAGGTTCTGCCTGTGCGAGCGACATTATCACCCACTTGGGTGCGCGCGCGCAAAAAAGCTTGAAGCGGCTTTTGGCTGCGTAGGCGAGGGCACGATGTACGAAGCAATAAAAAATATTCCGACGAGCCGTGATGGTAAAATGATCACGGGCATTTTGTGTGCAGTCATGGCGCGCCTGATGCTGCATAAGGGTATCGAGACGCTGCCTGAGAATGCGGGTGACGCACTCATGTCATTCAGCTTTGCGGGATTGTTGGTGTTTGTTACGCTGCTTTCGATCGTACGCTATAATACCGAACGCCCACTTTTTGAGCCATTCAAATAGCTTGCACTTTTTTTGCAAAGGCAGATGATGTGTCGAAATAACCAACCAGGAAGGTTGGCATGACGCACGAGAATACAGCAGGAATCAGACTTTACTTACAGCCCCGCATGTTGCTGGTTGGCGCGCTTGGATTTTTTAGCGGTTTCCCGCGTATGCTCATGGCGTCGACGCTTGCTGCGTGGCTTACCGATTCTGGTTTAAGCATGGCGGCGATCGGCTTATTCGCGTGGGTTGCGTTCCCATATAGCGTGAAGTTTCTGTGGGCACCTGCGATGGATTATGTGTCCTTGCCCTTTCTTTCGCGACGACGTAGTTGGCTTCTATGCGCCCAACTTTGGGTGGTGGGCATGTTGGTGGTGCTGTCGAATATTGATGCGTCCATTTCGCCTGTATGGATTGCCGTGGCGGCGCTTGTTTTGTCGATTGCTTCGGCCTCACAAGACATCGTGATTGATGCGTATCGTGCTGAGATTTTGCCGCGTGAAGAATATGGCGCTGGTGCCGCCTTCGCCGTGTTTGGTTATCGTTTAGGTATGCTCGTTTCCGGCGCTGGTGCCTTAGCGCTTGCCGACGTGGTGAGCTGGAGCGCTGTCTATATGGTGATGGCGGCAATTGCTGCCGTTTCTATTCCCTTCACCTTGTTCATGCCCGAGCCAGAAGCGCCCCCTGCGCGCAAATTACCCACGACCATCTGGGGTATGGTGAAGGAGCCGTTCGTGGATTTCATTCGCCGTACGCCCGCATGGCTTTTGGTGTTGCTATTCATTTTACTTTACCGTGTGCCTGACGGGTTTGTTGGTTTTATGACCACGCCCTTCTTGCTCGATTTAGGATTTACGAAAACCCAGCTTGGGGTGGTGAATAAGCTTTATGGCTTTGCAGCGACCATTGTGGGAATGATGGCGGGAGGATGGCTGATTCATCGCTATGGAGTGAAGCGGTGTTTGGTGCCGTTTGGTATGCTCGCGCTGTTGACGAATGTGGTGTATGTCGGCCAAGCGCAGATAGGGCCTGAACTATGGTATCTGGTGTTGGCCAATAGCTTTGACAATTTGGCAAGCGGCATGGCGTCGGCGGCGGCCATTGCATATATGATGTCACTCACCGAACGTACCCATACAGCTACTCAGTATGCACTGCTTTCGGCGCTGGCGGCCTTTGCGGTGACGGTATTGTCGGGCACAGCAGGGTGGATTGCCCAAGAATGGGGTTGGAGCGCCATGTACCTGACGTCGATGATACTTGGCATTCCAGGATTGATTTTGTGGCGCTTCATACGTTAAGCTAACCACGCGCACATGTTTATGGAGAGGCATTTTCTATGTTTTTTAGAAGTAGACCCACTGCATGGACGAAAACCCATCTGCTGACATTGCATAAGGCGGCTTCCCCTTTTGTGTGGATGAAGGGGTATTTCTACCAGCCTGAAAAAGGGCCGCGCGGCGAAACCTACATGCGCCAAAATTTAGCTGAGGTGCTGACGCGTGAGATTTTTGTAGAAGGTATGGGGCCTATAGAAGGACGTCGCTTTCTTGATGTTGGTTGTGGTGCAGGTGACTACATGGCGCTTATCGCGCATATGGGCGGCAACGTAAGCGGTATCGATTTGAACACGCAACAACTAGAGCGCGGGCGCGCCGCCTTTGCATCTGCTGGCTTGCGCGGCGATTTTGTTGAGGGTGATGCGCGCACGTTGCCATTCGCGGACGGGCAGTTTGATGTGGTGTATTCTGCCGATGTATTTGAGCATTTATCGTATGAAACGAAGCAATCCCTGATTGCTGAAATGTATCGTGTGTTAAAGCCAGGCGGCATTGTCATTATTAAAACACCGAATCTCGATTATTTGCGCGTAACGATTATGCTTAGACGTTTTATGCGACTGCTGAGGCTTAAAAGCCCGTTCATCTATATCGAGCACACGCGCAACAACCCTGATAATGAACATCATGGCTTGAGCACCTATCGTGAGCTGAACCATTTATTTGGCGCGCAACAGTTTTTAGAGCCCGAAACCATTCATGTGCCGCTACTGCGTGGCAAGCTTTATATTGCGCGCGATAGCTGGTTGCCGTTACGCACATTATTTAATGAGTGCATCATTCTGCGTTACCGTAAATCGGTGTTCTTGCCGACGGCTGAAATGTTAATCGCGCAGGCTAATCCCACTTTGCTTCAGGAGGTAGGGACATAAGGATGGCTTCAGGGTTGCCACCCGTCATTAATCCAAAGCGTGTCCCGCGATCATACAATAGGTTATACTCGGTGTAGCGTCCGCGCTTCCTTAGCTGGTGCTCACGCTGTTCTTGCGTCCATTTCTTATTCATATTCCGTGTGATAAGCTGTGGATAAATATCTGCGAATGCTTCGGCGACGGCTTGAGTGAAGTTAAAGCATTGATTCCAATCAAGATTAGCGTTGCTTGCCACTTCCATACCTATGGCGGTGCGCTCTTTGCCCAATCCTCCCTTACCGAATTGGCCAGGCGCAATCATGCCCCCCTGTGTGCCGAGGTGATTGAGTCCCAAATAATCATAGAAGATTCCACCCTCGCCACGCGCCTCGTTACGATGGGGGATGAAGAAGTATTCATCGCACCACGCTTTGAAGGCAGGGTAAAAGGCGGCATCGACTGGGTCGCAGACCGTCTGGAATGCTTTGTGGAAGTCCTGCGTATCTTTTGCGTCGGGGTACATGGGGTTCAAGTCGCCACCACCACCAAACCAAATACGCGCACCATCACCCACCACAATCATGCGCGTATTGAAATGCGCCGCAGGTACGAGCGGCGAGCATTGATGCGCAACGAGCGAAATGCCTGACGCCCAAAAACGCGGGTCTTCGGCGGCTCCAGGGATTTCTTTGCGAAAGGCCTCGGAAAACTCGCCCGTAACGGTCGAGATGTTCACGCCCACTTTTTCAAAAACGCGGCCCTTCATTAATGAAATTTCGCCACCACCACCTTCAGCGCGTTGCCATGGAGTGCGGTTAAAACGCCCAGCAGGTGCTTCGCTTTGCAATGTGTCTTCTATGGCTTCGAAGTGCGCGCAGATAGTATCACGCAGGCTGCGGAACCAATTCTCAGAGAGCGATTTTTTTTCAGTCAGTGTCATTTCACGTTCTATGCGTTGTGCTGTCGTTGGCATAAGCCCTCCTTCATATGGCGGCAAGGATAAAGCGCCGATCGCTACGTGTATTGATATAGGTCAAAATGCCCAACCTAATTGTCTAGAGGCTTCACCAACCACCATCCCTGCTGACATGGCTACGTTGAGTGAACGTACTCCCTCGCGCATTGGAATTACAATGACCTGTTCCATTAACTCGTACAGTGCGCGTGGTGTGCCTGCCGATTCACGCCCTAAGACGACATAATCACTGGGGTGATAGGCAATGTCGGTGTAGGAGATTGTGCCATCAGTTTCGAGCAGGAACATGCGCCCAGTGTGCTTCGTGCGGTAGGTTAAAAACGCGTCCCAGTCGGCGTGCTTGATGAGCGATGCCTGCGCGATGTAATCCATCCCCGCGCGCTTCAATTTTTGATCGTTGAGCGGGAAACCGCATGGCTCTACCACATGGATAGTTGCACCCATACAGGCGGATAATCGTAGCATCGCGCCTAGGTTCTGCGGGATGTCGGGCTGGTAAAGAACGAGATTAATCATGCGCATTGGATTATCAGATATCGCCACTTACGGAATAGTAAAATTGCATCAGGATTAGCGGTTATCCGATTATCAGCATATCGGACCACCGCTTAGCTTGACAGGGTCGCGCCCATTTACTACCACCGCCAGTAAGAACAATCCCACGCGCATCCGCGCAACGAGGCAAATTATGGGCACAGATCATTCCGTAAAAGACGGCGACCGTCGCGATTTTATCATCCTGGCATCGCAAGCAATGGGCGCACTGGGTGCTGCCGCCGTTGCATGGCCATTTATTGACAGCTTGAATCCTTCGGCGGATGTATTGGCATTGGCATCAACTGAAGTGGATATTTCGGCGATTGCAGAAGGTCAGGAAATCAAGGTGATGTGGCGCGGTAAGCCTGTATTTATTCGTCACCGCACGGCGGCGGATATCGAGGAAGCCAAGTCTGTGCCGCTCAGTGAATTGCGCGATCCAGAGCCAGACGCTGCACGTGTGAAAGAAGGCAAAGAAAAGTGGCTGGTGATGGTCGGTGTCTGTACCCATTTAGGCTGCGTACCGCTTGGGAATATGGCGGGTGAATATAAAGGCTGGTTCTGCCCATGCCATGGTTCGCACTATGATACATCGGGTCGTATTCGCAAAGGCCCAGCACCGAAGAATCTGCTAGTTCCCACGTATGAATTCACGTCCGATACGAACATCCTCATCGGATAAGGAGTAGTTATGGCTAATGCACCAAAAGAACAAAAACCTGGCGTGATGGGCTGGCTGGATTATCGCCTGCCGATTTTCTCGACATTGCAGCATACGTTAGTGGATTATCCTGCGCCTAAAAACCTGAACTATTGGTGGAACTTTGGTTCCATCGCGGGCATTTGCCTTGTGACGCAGATCCTCACGGGTTTATTGCTTACCATGCATTACAATCCCTCGGCGGCGGGTGCTTTTGATTCGGTCGAGCACATCATGCGTGATGTGAATTATGGCTGGCTGATGCGTTACATGCACGCGGTTGGCGCATCGATGTTCTTTACCGTCGTGTTTGTTCACATTTTCCGTGGGCTTTACTACGGTTCATACAAAGCACCACGCGAAGTGTTGTGGTGGCTTGGTATCGTCATCCTCATTCTCATGATGGCAACCGCATTCATGGGTTATGTGCTTCCATGGGGGCAAATGAGCTTCTGGGGCGCAACTGTAATCACCAATTTGTTCTCAGCCTTCCCAATCGTGGGCGACCCAATTGTTACATGGCTGTGGGGCGGTTTCTCGGTTGATCATCCGACGCTGAATCGCTTCTTCGCGCTGCACTTCTTGCTGCCATTCTTGATCGTTGGCGTAGTGATTCTGCACATCATCGCATTACACGCGCATGGCTCGAACAACCCAACGGGTATCGATGCTAAAGGCCCGCAGGATAAAATTCCGTTCCATCCTTACTACACGGTGAAAGACTTCTTCGGCTTTGGTGTGTTCTTCATTGTGTATGCGGCGTTCATTTTCTTCGCGCCGAATTATCTGGGTCATGCAGATAACTATATTCCTGCTAACCCGCTTGTTACCCCAGCGCACATTGTTCCTGAGTGGTACTTCCTACCGTTCTACGCGATTTTGCGCGCCTTCGTGTTCGACATTCCTTTCTGGGCGTTAAGTCTGCCTGTGTTGGCTTATGCTGGATTCCTCAAATACGGGACGTGGAAGCGTGGCGAATGTAACGTTAGCAATATCGGCAAAGCGATTGGTGCAACCCTCACCATAAAATGCGTGTGCGGTAATGAACCAGTTGGTCGTGTTCAGCGCTTATTGATTGTGGGTGGCGCAGGCGCATTCTTGCTGCTGCTTGGCCTTATCGGTTTTGTGATTGAAGCGAAACTCGCCGGTGTATGCGCCATGTTTGGTGCGTTGATCGTGCTGTTCTTCTTGCCATGGCTTGATACATCCAAAGTGCGTTCGGGTAATTATCGTCCCGTCTTCAAATGGTTCTTCTGGCTGTTTGTCGTCAACGCATTGATGCTGGGCTGGCTGGGCTCAAAACCAGCAGAGGGGATTTATGTGATCTTCTCGCTGATTGGTACGGCCTATTACTTCGGCTATTTCTTGGTGATTCTGCCATTACTCGGCAAATATGAGAAGCCACGCAAGCTGCCTGAATCTATCAGCGCATCTGTTATCAAAGGGAGCCACTAATGCGTAAGATCTCTGCTCTTTTGGTGTTTGCTCTTTTGGTGCCAGTGGCGAGCTTCGCTGCGGGTGATGCTAAACATCCACGCCAACAAAATTGGGCGTTTGATGGTGTTTTCGGTAAACCAGATAAACTATCCATTCAACGCGGATTACAGGTTTATCGCGAAGTATGTTCTGCATGCCATGGTATTAAACGCGTTGCATTCCGCACACTGACCGATGTGGGCTTTTCTGAAGCTGAAGTAAAAACGATGGCGGCAGAATATACCGTCACGGATGGTCCAAATGATGATGGTGAAATGTTCGAGCGCCCCGCACGCGCTTCCGACAAATTCCCTTCACCATATCCTAACGAAAAGGCGGCGCGCGCTGCACAAAATGGTGCTTACCCGCTTGATTTGAGTTTGATTATCAAAGCACGCCATGATGGTGCTAATTATGTCTATTCATTGCTGACGGGCTACAAAGATGCGCCTGCGGATGTTCAGGTTGGTGAGGGTCTGCATTACAACCCTTATTTTGCGGGCGGACAAATTGCGATGACTGCGCCACTCAAGGACGATGCGGTGACCTATCAGGACGGTACGCAAGCAACCGTTGACCAGATGGCGCATGACGTAGTGAATTTCCTACAATGGGCATCGGAGCCTGAGATGGAAAGCCGTAAGCGTATGGGCATTCGTGTCATACTCTTCCTCACTATTATGACAGGTTTCTTCTACGTGGCGAAGAAGCGCATCTGGAAAGACGTACACTAGTCTTTGATTGCTTCCAGCTCGGCCTACTGGCCTCATATAACGGGGTAATAAAACTATGCAGCTCGCCCACGCTTTTTTTCTTGGCATTCTGGAAGGACTCACCGAGTTTTTACCCATTTCTTCCACGGGTCACCTCATTCTTGCTGTCGATATGCTGGCGCTTTCTGTGCCGCCTGACCGTGTATTTGAGGTGGTCATTCAGTTCGGGGCGATTCTTGCTATTTGTGTGCTGTATTTTGTCAAACTATGGCAAGTGCTGCGTGATGCGCTGATGGGTGACGCAGCCGCATGGCGGTTTATTCGCAATATTGCCTTGGCTTTTTTCCCTGCGGTAGTCATCGGGATTTTGGCGCGCGACCTGATTATGGCGACGCTCTTTAACCCCACTGTGGTGGCGCTTGCGCTGATTTCGGGCGGTGTCATTATTCTGTTGATTGAGCGCTTGCGCCCACTGCCAACCATTCATGATACGGAGTCAATGGGTTGGCGCGTGGCGCTGATGATTGGCTTCGTTCAGTGTCTCGCCATGATACCTGGTGTTTCACGCTCGGGAGCGACGATTATGGGCGCGCGCTTCATTGGTATGGAGCGCAGAGCGGCGGCAGAATTCTCTTTCTTTTTAGCCATCCCGACTATGCTTGGTGCAGCAAGTTTCCAACTCTACAAAACCAAAGCTGCGCTTAGTGCAAGTGACATGGAAATGATCGCCACAGGATTTCTTGCCGCCTTTTTTGCAGCGCTTTTTGTGGTGCGTTGGGCGCTTGGGTTCATCAGCAAACACGGGTTTGCGCCTTTTGCATATTACCGCATAGCACTAGGAAGCGTGATTCTAGCGCTACTGTATATCTAGGACTTGTTGCGACGGAACAGACGACCGATTTGCTCTTTGTCGAGCGCATTTGCGTACCATGCAGTGAACACATACAGCACCATGCCCAAGGTTACCACTACGCCAAGTGTTGCGGTGCGTATGACAATTCCCTCATGATAAAATGCGGCGAGAAGGCTATTGCATATGATGACGGCCAGCACCATGATTTTAGCGGAAACAGCCATGCGAATCAGACGCTTTTTGAGCGTCAAATCAGGCACGAAAATACCGCGTTTATGCAGGATGTAGCCCATCAATCCAGCATTCACCCACCCCGCAATCGAGGTGGCGAGTGCCATACCAACATGCGCCAACCAGATGCTCAGCGTGAGATTCAGGATTAAATTAATCACCACGCACAGCACGGCGATTTTGAAAGGTGTCTTTGTGTCGTGATTGGCAAAAAACCCAGGCGCAAATACTTTGACCAACAAGAAGGCGGGAAGGCCAACGGTGAATGCCATGAGCGCCATGTAGGTTGCCACTAAGTCCTGCGCGTTAAAGGCGCCATGGAAGTAGAGTACGCGGATGATTGGCTCAGCAAGTGCCAATAAAGCTGCCGTTGCTGGAAAGCCGAATAACATGACCAATTCAATGCCACGATTCATGCTGTTTTGTGCAGCAGATTTGTTGCCTTCACGGATTTGCTTACTCATCATTGGTAGCATGGCTGTGCCTATGGCTACGCCTATCATACCAATCGGAAGCTCGGTGATGCGGTCGGCATAATAGAGGTATGACACCGCGTCGGGAATGTGCGAGGCGATGATCACATCAATCAGCAAATTGAGCTGCTGTACCCCAGAACCCAGCGCGGCAGGCGCCATGAGTAGCAGCATGGTTTTCACTTTGGGCGTGATGCGCGGTACAAGCAACGAAGGCAGCATGGCGTGATTGCGGCAAATCGCAATTAGCCAACCAAGCTGAACAATACCCGCAACAAACACCGATATGGCCAGCGCATGGGCGGGTGTTTCGGTATAATGTGTTAGGAAAAGCATCCCCGCAATCATGCAGAGATTGAGCAAGATGGGGTTTGCCGCAGGTGCCGCAAATTTATTGAAGCTATTCAACACACCGCCAAGTAGTGAAACGAGAGAAATAAACAAAATATAGGGAAATGTGATTTGCGAGAGCGTAACCGTGAGATTGAATTTCTCAGGCGTGTCTGTGAAGCCTGGTGCAAAAAGGGGAGTGATCCACGGCATGAAAATGATGAAGACGGCATTGAGTAACAGCAGCGCCATCAACAAAATACTCAGCACCTCGGAGGCGAACTTCATTGCCTCATTGCGCCCCTCGCTCGTTAGAATGGAGGCAAAAGAAGGAATAAAGGCAACGTTAAATGCGCCTTCGGCAAAGAGCCTGCGAAAGAAATTCGGAAGCTTGAACGCAACAAAGAATGCGTCTGATAGCCAGCTCGCGCCGATAAGATTGGCCATGATAACGTCGCGTACGAAACCCGTTATGCGGGAGAGCAGGGTAAAGAAACCTATCGTTGCACTGGATTTTACTAATGACATAACATGCCTTATATAGCACCTTCCGTAGCACCGCTAATAAAGTGAAGCAACCGAATGCGCCTGATTCGTCTTTCTGTCGATGATAATTACCAAAGCCCTGTGGCGAGCGCTGTGGCTATCGGTAATTTTGACGGGCTGCATCTTGGCCACCAAGCGGTGATCGATGCCATGTTGATTGAGGCGAAATTACGCGGACTTGAGCCGAGCGTTCTCACCTTCGAGCCACACCCTCGGCGCTATTTTAGCAAAGCAAAGCAGGCCTTTCGCTTACAGACGCTTGGCGAGAAATTGCGCCTGCTGCGCGATGCAGGTGTGAAGCAGGTGTTTCTGGCACGGTTTAATGCAGCACTTTCGGGGCTTCATGCAGAAGCATTTGTGCATCAGATACTGCACCAAAAGCTTGCAGCGCGCCATGTGGTGACGGGTACGAATTTTGCGTTTGGCAAAGCGCGCACGGGTAATGCCGCGTTGCTGACGCGTTTATTGACATCGTATAGTGCTACCCACGCGCAAATTGCGCCCGTAAAGGTTGGGCATAGTGTTTGTTCCTCTACGGCGATTCGTGAAGCGCTGGAAGATAGTGATATGCAGAAAGCCGCTTGTTTATTGGGGCGGCCTTATCTGCTTTCTGGGCGTGTGCAACATGGCGATAAGCGAGGCCGATTATTGGGCTATCCAACGGCGAATCTGCATTTCTCGCCTGAGCTGCTTTTGCCTAAATTTGGTATATATGCTGTACGCACCAATAAGGGTGATGGTGTGGCAAATCTCGGCATACGCCCGATGTATCGCAGCGCTAGCCCGTTACTGGAAGTGCATTTGTTTGATGTGAATGCAGACCTTTATGGGCAGATGCTACAGGTTGAATGTGTGCAGCGTTTGCGTGGAGAAGAGCATTTTAGCAGCGAGCAGGAATTGGTCGAACAAATGGCAAGTGATTGCAACCTTGCCCGCAAGCTATTAGGGTAACAGCATGAATCGTAACCCAGCCCTTCGTACAATGCTTATCGTGATTGCGCTTATTGTGCTGGCGGACCAATTCGTAAAATTTGCCATGCTTGAGTGGGTAAATGTAGATGCGCGCCCTGCGATTATCATCACCTCATGGTTTAAATTGGTGATGGTGTGGAATCACGGTATCAGCTTTGGAATGTTGTCTGCCCCTGAAACCTATGTGCCATACTTCTTGATTGCTGTGGCGCTAATCATCTCTGCCGTATTGGCGCGTTTGTGCCTGCATTCGAAGCGCCCTGCGGAGTGGATTGGCTATAGTCTCGTTATTGGCGGGGCCTTGGGAAATGTGGTGGACCGACTTCGATTTGGGGCGGTGGCAGACTTTTTCTATTTTCATATCGGTGATTTGGGCTGGCCTGCCTTTAATATCGCGGATGCGGCGATTTGTATCGGGGTTGCTATCTTATTGTTCCACAGCCTGTTTTTTAACCGTCACGCGGCTTGAAATCGCCGCGATTCTCGCTATGCTCGCTCCATGCGTATCCACCTGACCCCTCTTATCATAACAGCGCTGTTGCTCACGGCTTGCGAAGGCAATGAAGTTCGCGAGGCGGTGGGACTTACTCGCGAAGCGCCGGATGAGTTTGTGGTGGTGTCGCGCCCGCCACTTTCGGTGCCGCCTGATTTTGACCTCAAGCCGCCGCGTCCAGGCGAGATACGCGCCGCAGAATCCACCGAGAATCAGGCGAAGAAGCTGATTTTGAAAGATGATGGTACAACTCAAGCAACCGTTGAAACGATGGAGCCCGCGCCAAAGAGCGTTGAGACGGCACTGGATCCCGTTATCTCAAGTGATGCAAAGACGTCTGCTGAATCAAGCTTCCTAGGTAAGCTTGGTGCTGAGAATGCGGATCCAGAAATTCGTCAAAAGCTTGGCGCTGATATAACCGCCCCCAAAGATACGTCGAACGAAAAGTCGCTACTCGATAAGCTTACTAAAGGCGAAGGCGAAGAGCCCATTGTCGATGCGAAGAAAGAAGCAAAGCGCATTCGCAAAAATAAAGAAAAAGGTAAGCCGATTAATAAAGGCAAGGTGCCAGAAGCTGACGAAAGTCGCTCCGTCATCGATAAGATTTTCTAATGTTGAAGAAATTTTTCATACCCCTCGTCATCGTGTTGCTTGGAGCGGTGGCGGCTGTATATTTTTATACCGCAGCGCCGCGCGCGGACGCGTATGATATCAAACAGGCGGTGCCTGTAGAGAGCTTTACGCTGCGTAATGGTTTGCGCGTTGTGGTCATGCCGAATGATCGTATTCCTGCTGTTGAGCATGCGCTTTTTGTACGGGTTGGTGCGGCAGATGATCCGTATGGCAAAACTGGCCTTGCGCATTACCTTGAGCATTTGATGTTCACGGGTACCAAGAATTTTCCCGAGGGCGAATATGATCGAACCATCGCCCGCTTTGGTGGCGAACATAATGCGTACACCACGCGTGACTACACCACCTATTTTGTGACGATTGCCAAAGAACATTTGCCGCAAGTAATGGCAATGGAGGCGGATAGACTCGAACATCTAACGCTTGATACAGCGCGTGCAGCACGTGAAATTCCAGTGATCCAAGAAGAGCGTAAATGGCGCGTCGATAATCGATTGACTGCACTGCTAGCTGAAGAGATGGATGCGGTGCAGTTGCTAAATCACCCGTATCGCCAACCGATGATTGGCTGGCCAGAGGATATTGAGCGCTTCACGGTAAAAGATGCGCGCGAATTCATGGCAAGACATTATCGACCAAGCAATATGGTGTTGGTAGTGGCGGGGGATGTAGAAGTGGCGGAAGTGCGCAAATTGGCGCAGCAGCATTATGGACCATTACGGGCGGGCATACAGCCCAAGCGCCAGTGGCCTAGTGAGGTGTTGCCTAGCCGTTCCGAGCGACGGGTGATTTTGCGCGACGCGCGTGTCGAGCAATCGCAGTTGGTGCGTTCTTATGTAGCGCCAACCATTAACTTTGCCGAATCTAAAGACGCGATGCCACTACATGTATGGGCGCAATATTTGGGCGGCGGCACGACAAGTGTTTTATATAACGAACTTGTGCGTAATCAGAAACTCGCCACTTCGGTTGCAGTGGATTATAGCGATTGGTTTGAGGGCCCCAGCAGCGTGACGATTGTGGCTGAGCCTGCGCAGGGCGTGACGATTGAGCAGCTAGAGTCGGCGCTTGATCAGTCGCTGACGCGGGCACTTGGCACGGTGCCTGACAGCAACGATATTGGCCGAGCTAAGAAGCTTCTAAAAGCGGAAACAATATATGCACAAGATGGTTTGTCGCCATTAGCGCATGTGATGGGGCAGCTTTATATTCTGGGGAAAGATGAGCGCGTGTTTTATCACTGGGGTGACGCGCTGGACGCAGTAACGCCACAGCAAATGATGCAGGCAGCAAAAGCGGTGATGGTTCCTTCTCGTCAAGTGACGGGCGTATTATTGCCAACACAAACGGAGGGTTCGCATGCTCCGTAATCTTATCGCATCACTGTTCTTGTTGGCACCATTTGCTGCACAAGCGGTGGAGGTGGAAACCACCACACTCGATCGTGATGTGGTGGCATGGTATGCATCGAATGACACATTACCTGTAGTGCACATTGTACTATCGTTTGAAGGTGCTGGCTATGCAAGTGACCCGCAGGATACACTCGGTTTGGCGCAGCTCACTGCGACCATGTTGCTAGAAGGTGCAGGGAAGTATGACGCGTTAGCTTTCCAAGAAGCGCTTGAAGAAAATGCCATCAGCATTGATACCACCGTGAGCGCCGATAGGTTGTTGGTGCATATTCACACACTGAAAGAACATGCGCCATTGGCAGGAAAATTGGTCACGCTTGCTTTGACCAAGCCGCGCCTGGATGGTGCGGATATCGCGCGCATCAAAGCGGCACAACAATCCGACCTTTATCGTGCGAGCGAAAGTGCCGAGTACCGCGCGGCGCGCATGTTCGCACAAAAAGCATTCGCGAATCACCCCTATGCCAACCCAAAGCTTGGTGATGCGGAGGGGATAGCTCGCGTGAGCGAAAGCGATGTGCGCCAATTCATCGATACATACCTCACTTCTGGTAATCTTACCGTATCTGCCGCAGGAGACGTGGATGATGCATTGCTTGATGATATGCTTTCGCCATTGATTCGCGCGTTACCAAATAATGAGACAGGTGTGGTTGGCGTTGCTAATAGCTCGGTTCAGGCGCAAGGCACCTTTATTGATGATGGAATGAATGTACCACAATCAACCGTATTATTTGCCGCGCCAGGTATTCGCCGCAGTGACCCAGAATTTTACGCGGCTTATTTACTCATGGAAGTTGTGGGTGGTGGCGGTAATCTGACTTCACGCTTGAATCAGGAACTTCGTCAAAAAGACGGTCTTGTTTATTCGGTCTCTGCTGGGCTTGATGAATATCGTGGTGCGGTGCTGCTGAATGGCGCACTTTCCACGCGCAACATCAAGCGCGATGAGGCGATAGAGCGTGTCAAAGAGACGCTTCGTGATCTTTATATGAAAGGCGTAACTACGCAGGAATGTTCTGATATCAAGACATTTGTGAAGGGTAACTTCCCATTACAAATGGATAATACGCGCAGCATTGCCTCGATGCTACTCACCATGCAAATTTTTGATTTGGGTGAGGACTATATCGCTAAGCGTAATGATTATTTTGATGCAGTAAGCTGCAGCGATATGAATCGCGCCGCTAAAACATTGCTCGACCCATCGCGCCTGCTATTTATTAGTGTGGGCGGCAAACCAGAGGCAGAAAAAACGCCATGATGTGGCAAGAAGAGCGCCGCCATTTCGCCGCAGCTTTACCGGTCAAGCATCAACAGCGTATGCAGCAATTCCTGCAGCAAAAAGAAGCTATATTAGCGCGCGCTAAACCGCTTCTTGCTAGCCCAGTTGTGGCGGATCCGAATATTGCTAAAGCTGCACAGAAGCTTGGTGCATCTGCAACCAAGCTCATGGTGGTAGGTACGGGCGGCGCCAGTCTTGGTGCGCAGGCTTTATGTAGCTTAGCGCCCGAATCTCAGGTCGATTTTATTGAGAATTGCGATCCCGCGACGATTGATTTTGTTTTATCACATTTGAGTTTGGAAGACACTGCGTGGCTGTTTGTCAGTAAGTCGGGCGAGACGGTGGAAACGCTCGCTACGGCGCTTGCGGTACTCGCGCATTATGAAGCACAAGCCGCAGCAGCTATATTGCGCAAGAATGCGTGCGTTCTTACTTCTGCAGGCGCGCGTCCACTGCGCAGGTTTGCCGAGTATTTAGGGTGCATGACCATTGATCATCCCAGCCAATTAGGCGGCAGGTTCTCGGTATTCAGTGCTGTCGGTTTATTGCCCGCCGTTTTTGCCGGATTGGATGTGAAGACCATTACAGATGCTGCTGAATCTGTGTGGGCGCATTGGCGCAAACGGGAAGAGACACATCTGGAAACGGCGGCGCTTTATGCGGCAAGCATTCCTGATATGCCGATCCACGTTACGATGGGCTATGCGGATGCATTGCGCCCAACCACGCAATGGTACAAGCAACTATGGGCGGAGAGTTTGGGTAAAAATGGTCGCGGTGCTACGCCAGTCACGGCGATTGGTGCGATTGACCAGCATAGCCAATTACAACTCTATCTGGATGGCCCACGCGATAAAATCTTCACGCTCATTCTGCCGCAGATGCAGGGTTTAGGTGCGCCACTTGCGTCTGTGCCTGTTGCGGGCATGGAATATCTGGGCTCGCACCGTATGGGCGATGTTATGCACGCTACCGCCGAAGCAACGGTGACAACCTTGCAGCAAAACGGTGTGCCGATTCGTGTGTTTCGTGGGGCGCTAACTGCTGCGTCGTTAGCAGAGTTGATGGCGCAGTGGATGATTGAGACAATCTTGACGGCGTCCATGCTTGAGATTGACCCATTCAATCAACCAGCCGTGGAAGAGGGAAAACGTATTACCCGCAAGGCGCTTGGCTATGGCAATTCGTAGATTAAGCACGACCCTTATCAACCAAATTGCGGCGGGTGAGGTGATTGAGCGCCCTGCCTCGGTGGTGAAAGAACTGGTCGAGAACGCTATTGATGCAGGAGCAACGGATATCGAAGTAGCGCTTGAAGCGGGCGGTATACAGCTTGTTCGTGTGCGTGATAATGGCGCGGGTATTCCCAAAGACGAACTTGCTTTGGCGGTCGAGCGTCACGCTACCAGCAAGCTGCTCGATGACGATCTCATGGCGATCTATACGATGGGATTTCGCGGTGAAGCACTGCCTTCGATTGGTTCGGTGGCGCGCTTGTCGCTTACATCGCGTGCAAAAGGCGCTGCGGATGCTTGGCAGATTCGTGTCGATGGCGGTGAGGTAAGCGCACTTGTGCCTGCCGCGCTTGCGCAAGGCACCGTGATAGAAGTGCGTGAATTATTTTATGCGATTCCCGCGCGACTCAAGTTTCTTAAAACGCCGCGCACCGAGCTTGCCAATGCCATTGATGTAATTGAGCGTCTCGCGATGGCGCATCCAGATATTCGTTTCCGTCTGACGCATGATGGAAAAACGCTGCGTGATTTTGCTGCACTCACCAGCGACTGGCTACAAGCCCAACCGCAACGCTTGGAAAAGATCATCGGTACGGGCCTTGCCGCTAATATCGTGCCCGTGGATGCCACACGTGAAGGACTGCGCGTTACAGGCTTTGCTGCTTTGCCAACCTATAGTCGCTCAAACTCCATGTCGCAGTATTTGTTTGTCAATCGCCGCCCTGTGCGTGATCGTGTGTTGCTTGGTGTGGTGCGTGCTGCCTATCAGGATTTACTGGCGCGCGACAGGCACCCCGTGGTGGTGCTATTTGTAGATGTGCCGACCGATCAGGTCGATGTGAACGTGCACCCCGCAAAAGCTGAGGTGCGATTTAGAGACGCACAATTAGTGCGGGGATTATTGCTTGGCGCGCTAAAGGCAGCCCTGCAATCCGTTTCACAGCGCGCTGCTACTACGGTTGCTGATGCAGCGCTGCAGTCTTTTGTACCGCAAGCCATGCCATATGCCTATGCTGCACCCATGCAGTTGCAGGATTCACGCTCGCAAAGCTTGTGGTCTGCGCAACAATTACCGCCTTCGGCGGCACAGCGCCAACCTTTGTCCTTGCCAGAAGAGGTGCGTGATTACCCACTAGGTGCGGCGGTTGCGCAGGTGCATAACACCTATATTCTCGCGCAGACAAAAGACGGACTGATTATGGTTGATCAGCATGCGGCGCATGAGCGTCTTATGTATGAGAAGTTCAAAACTGCCATGCAATCTGAGGGCGTAAAGCGGCAGGCCTTGTTGATTCCTGAGATGGTTGAATTAAGTGAAGCGCAGCTTGATAGGCTGATGAGTCGCAGCGAAGAGTGGGCGCAGCTTGGGCTAGTGATGGAGCGTTTTGGTGAGCGCGCTTTAGTCATTCGCGAAATTCCAGCATTGCTTGGCGATACCAATGTTGCGGGCTTGGTGCAAGATCTGGCTGATGATGTGACGATCTATGATGCGGGGCTGGCGCTTAAAGACAGGCTTGAGGAAATCTTGAGCACTATGGCCTGTCATGGCAGCGTGCGTGCGGGGCGGGCACTGACGATTGCTGAAATGAACGCGCTGCTGAGGCAAATGGAAGCAACGCCCTATAGTGGCCAGTGTAACCATGGTCGCCCGACCTATGTGGAGCTGAAGCGCGCCGACATTGAAAAACTGTTCGGCAGGCGGTAGAGTGCGGCCAAGAGGATGTCATGGTTTGGGTCTATGCAGTTATTTTGGCGCTTTCAGCGGGTCTCATCACATGGGTGTTGAGTCGCACGGCTGACCGACTAGCCGCCTTTTTGGGATTGCCATTGCGCGCCTTTAACATCCTTAGCTATGCTGCCCTTAGCGCGCTTGCTTTCCTAACGGTTGCGCTTATTCCTGCGGCAGTGGCGATTTGCGCATTACTGTTATGGTTTGCTGGCACACGCCATGTTGCTGTGCCTATCAGCTTTCCCCTGCGTGCAACGATGAGCGCGCTATTGGTGGTGATAGCTATGAGCGGCCTACCCGCACCGCAATTTGCTTTGCCTGTGGCTATACCTAATCTTGCGGTGATGATGTTCATCTATCTCGTTTGGGTGGGTGTGTCGCTTGTGCCGCTTGGTGAACCAAGCCATGGCGTTCTCGCCGCCTATGGCGTATCACTGGCGCTGTTTGTCGTGGGGGCGTTGGCGTTGGGCCTACCCCATGCCATCGCCACGGATTCGTTGGTCATGATTGGTGCATTAGGTGGCGCGTTCTTTAGCATTCGTGCCCATCATGCGCATGATGTATGGGCAGGTAATGCTGTCTTATTATTCCTTTTGGGATTCTTTGCGGCGCATAGCGCCTATGCAGGGGCGTGGTGGTTAGGCATTTTAGGCGTGTCGCCTGTAGTGATTTATGCTTTGGTACGCCGCACATGAAAGCTTTCTTCAAACAACCTCTCAATCTGATCGCCATCCTTCATGATTCTGCTATGGCGGCGCTGAGTTTCATGGTCGCAATGTATTTGCGACTTTCCGAGCAAATGTTTGCGCGGGATTTGTGGTGGCAAGGTGCGCTGGCTTTTGCGTTGGTGCTGATGGTGGTCATGCTGGTGTCCAAAACCTATCGCCGTTTGTGGCGTTATACCTCACTCAATGACCTTATGACGCTTGCAAAAGCAGGCACGATTGCGCTGGCGCTTTTCTATCTTGGTTCATTCCAGATTACGCGCCTTGACTATATGCCACGTTCGGTCGTGTTCATCCATTGGATGACGCTGATGGTGTTTCTGATGGGGCTGCGTGTGTTGTGGCGGATTGCGTCAGACCGCTCTTTGGTGGCGCGCTTTTTGGGTCGCGGCCGTGCGCGCGTACCTGTGTTACTGATTGGGGCAACTGCACAGGCGGAAATGTTTATTCGTGAATCCGAGCGCAATGACGATTTTCCTTATCGTGTTGTCGGATTGATTGATGATGAAACCCGCAAACATGGCCGCGAAATCCACCATGTGCGCGTGTATGGCAGCGTGGCGGAAGCGAGCTACATCATCAAGAAACTGGTTCGTAAGGGTCGCGCACCACAACGCATGCTGCTCACTGACCCAAGCACCGCGCGTGAGACAATTGAGCAGTTGCTGGAGGTAGGGCAGCAACATCAGGTAACTTTGGCGCGCTTGCCTGGGCTTACCGAGCTTAAAGACGGTAATCGCGCCTATGAAGCGCAACCTGTGGCGGTGGAAGATATTCTGGGCCGCCCACCAGCAATGCTGGACAGGCCTGCAATGCGTGCACTGGTGGCAGGTAAGCGTGTGTTGGTGACGGGAGCAGGTGGTTCTATTGGTAGCGAATTAGTACGCCAAATTGCTGCTTCTGCGCCTGCGCAGATTACACTTTATGAGTTATCGGAATTTCATCTCTATGAGATTGATCATGAACTTGCCGAGACGCACCCAACACTTACGCGTCACGCAATATTAGGTGATGTGCGTGATAAAGAGCAGCTTCACCGCATTATGCAGCATGTAAAACCCGAAATCGTCTTTCATGCGGCGGCGATTAAGCACGTGCCACTTTCAGAGGAGAACCCTGATCAGGCAGTGCTGACCAACGTGCTTGGTAGCAAACAGGTTGCGGATTGCTGCATCGCTAATGGTGTGACAACGATGGTGCAGATCTCCACAGATAAAGCTGTAAACCCCACCAGCATTATGGGTGCAAGCAAGCGCGCGGCAGAGATTTATTGCCAAGCATTGGCACAAGACGGTTGCAGCACGCGCTTCATTACGGTGCGGTTTGGCAACGTGTTAAATTCGGCTGGCTCGGTCGTGCCGTTGTTCCAAAAGCAGCTTGCTAAGGGTGGCCCACTCACCGTGACTCACAAAGAAATGACACGCTATTTCATGACGATTAGCGAGGCAGTTCAGCTCGTGCTGCAGGCGGCAGTATTAGGTTCTGAGGCGCAAGAAAAAGCAGTAATTTATGTTTTGGATATGGGCGCACCTATTCGCATTGAGGAGCTTGCATGCCAGATGATTCGCTTGGCGGGATTCAAACCATACGAAGATATTGAGATTATATTTACGGGTCTGCGTCCTGGTGAGAAATTATTCGAAGAATTATTCCACGACGCTGAGAATCTTACGGAAACAAAGCACCAATCCATTCGTCAGGCCAAGGCACGCGAGCTTGATAGAATCGCTATATTAAGCACGCTGCAACGCCTTACGGACGCAGCACGCACAGGTGACGAAGCCTCCGTACGTACCGCCATTTCACAGCTTATTCCTGAGTATCAACCATGAAGCGACCCATTCATCGCGCCCTTATTTCTGTTTCCGATAAAACGGGCCTCGAACCGTTTGTACGCGCACTTGCTGCTGCAGGAGTGGATTTGGTTTCCACGGGTGGTACGGCACAATTAATTCGTGAAATGGGACTCCAAGTGCGCGATGTCAGCGCATTGACGAAGTTCCCCGAGATGATGGATGGACGCGTTAAAACATTGCACCCTATGGTGCATGGCGGCTTGCTGGCGCGCCGTGATGTGAGCGCGCATGTGGAAGCTATGCGTGAGCATGGGATTGAAGAAATCGATTTGCTGGTGGTGAATTTGTATCCGTTTGAGGCAACGCTCAATGAAACAGATAACCCAGAAAAACTGATAGAGAAAATCGATGTAGGCGGCCCTGCGATGATTCGTGCGGCAGCAAAGAATCATGCGTTTGTGAATGTGGTAACGGACCCTGTAGACTATACGGCTGTATTGGAAGCCATTCAATCAAGTGGCACTACGTTGGAGTTTCGACGCCAGTTAGCGGCAAAGGCGTTTGCCCGCACTGCCTCATATGATAGTTTGATTGGTGCATGGATGAGCGGTGGTTGGCCTGAATATCTGCTTGATGCAAAGCGCGCAAACGTACTGCGTTATGGTGAGAATCCACACCAGCAGGCGGCTCTTTATCAGCGCAATCAGGGGCATGGTGGCTTGGCATTTGCGCGACAACTACAAGGCAAAGAGCTTAGCTATAATAACCTCGCGGATGCTGAGGCAGCATGGCAATTGGCCCTCTCATTTGAGCAGCCAGCCGTAGCGATTATCAAGCATGCGAACCCCTGTGGTGTGGCGCTGGGTGCGACGGTGACGGAGGCATTTAGCAAGGCCTTGGCAAGTGACCCCGTGAGTGCGTTTGGTGGCATTTTAGCATGTAATCAGGCGATTGATGCCGCGATGGTGGATGCGATTGGCAGCCTCTTTCTAGAAGTTATTGTGGCGCCTGATATCACCCCCGAAGCGCAACAAAAGCTGGCCACGAAAAAGAATTTACGTGTTCTTATTGCGCAGGGCGAAACGTCACGCAGCCCACTTTCCCAATGGCAAATTGTGCCTATTAGCGGGGGCTATTTAGTGCAGACAAAAGATGTGCAGAAACTTAGTGATGCCACATGGAAAGTTGTTACCAAGGCACCATTGCCCGCCACATTGCACGATTCGGCGCTATTTGGTTTTGAGGTGGTACGTGCAGTGAAATCTAACGCGATTGTCTTGATTAAAGATGGCGCAACGATTGGCATTGGCGCAGGGCAAATGAGCCGCGTTGATTCGGTGCGCATTGCTATTGAGAAGGCGCAGGCCCATGGTCATGACACGAAGGGTGCATTGCTAGCTTCTGACGCGTTCTTTCCCTTTGCAGATAATGTGGCGCTTGCGAAAGAAGCAGGCATTGCCGCAGTCGTTCAGCCGGGTGGTTCGGTGCGTGACGCTGAAGTGATTGCGGCAGCAGATGAGGCGGGCATCGCGATGGTGTTTACGGGCTCACGCCACTTTAAGCACTAGTAGCTCATTAGAGGCTAATCGCCCATTGTACGTGACGTAGAGCCACGATCAGCATCGCGTAATTGGCGGCCTGCTGTTGCGACTTGAGGCCTTCCATCGCGTTCAAATAGCGCTGTAGTGAACTTTCATGCTCTTGCATCCAACCCACGACCAGCGCATGCGCATTCGCTGCTTTTTTGCGACGTAGCACGCGAACCGTCAGTTGCTGTTGCGCTTGATAAAGTTCTGTGACGAGCGCGGTAACGGCTAATTGTTCCCAATGAGTATCGACTTTGAGTGAGCGCGCCGTGCGGCGTAGCCAGCCCAATTTTAGTTCAGCGCCCAATTCAAAGTAAACGCGGCCCACATATTCTACGGGTAGCTTCGTTGTATTCGATGCTTCAACCACATCGCAGGCAGAGGCAAGAATTTCTAGCGATGCGACACGGCGGGCAATAGCTGCAGGAATGCCCATGTTGGTTAGATTATCAACCGCGATTTCATAGGACTTGCGTAGCGTTTTCGTCATCATCGCTTCATGATGCTTAATGAATGTCGAGATGCCGTCGGCGAACTGCTTCATGACGGTGTCAATGCGCATAGGCTGTGGAACGTGGCGCAAGAACCAACGGCAGCTATGTTCAATGAAGCCATTCACGGCCTTGAACATCTCGGCCTGAACGCCTGCATCAATCACCCCATCGAGCGATTCGATGCTATGCCACAGCTCACGTAGTTTGAAAGCATCGCGCGTAATCACATAGGCTTGCGCAACATCTGCGGCGCTTAGCCCAGTTTCGCGCATGAGTTCGTAGGTGAAGGTAATGCCCGTACGATTCACGATGCTGTTGGTGATCATCGTCGCCACGATTTCGCGGCGCAAGCGGTGATTGCGAATTTCATCGGCGTAAGATTTTTGCATTTCTTTAGGGAAATAACGCAGTAGATCCGTTTCGAAATACGTAGCATCCAGCAGTGTGGATTCCTGTAAATCAGCAAATAGCGAAAGCTTACTATAGGCCATAAGTACCGCAAGCTCAGGGCGCGTAAAGCCCTGATATGCTGCGCGCATTTCACCTAGTTGCTTTTCGGTTGGCAGATATTCAACAGCGCGATTGAGCAGACCTTCGCGCTCAAGCTCGGTCATGAAACTACCTACCGATTCGAGCAGGTCCAGACCCTGTTTCTCAGCCAGCGTGATGGCTTGGGTCTGCAGTTGATTGTCCTTGAGTACTAGGCGCGAAACTTCGTCCGTCATGGTTTTGAGGAGTTGGTTACGCTTAGTAGTGTTAAGGCGTTTTTTAGCGACAGCAGCGCCCAGAGCAATCTTGATGTTTACTTCATGGTCTGAACAATCCACGCCGCCAGAGTTATCGATGGCGTCGGTATTGATTTTGCCACCTGTGCGCGCGTATTCGATGCGGCCGCGCTGCGTGAAGCCGAGGTTGCCGCCCTCGCCAACTACTTTGCAGCGCAGTTCAGAGCCATTAATGCGCACGGCGTTATTGGTACGATCGCCAACCTGCTCATGCGTTTCGTTGCTGGACTTTACATAGGTGCCAATGCCGCCATTCCACAAGAGATCAACGGGTGCTTTGAGAATCAACTGGATCAGTTGGTCAGGCGAGAGCGTGGTTTTGTCTGTACCAAGAGCCGTGCGCGCTTCTTTGCTTAGGGTAATGGATTTGGCGCTGCGTTCGTAAACTCCGCCGCCTTGTGAAATGAGCTTGGGATTATAGTCTGACCACTGGGTGCGTGGAGTCACGAAAAGACGTTTGCGCTCGATAAAGCTTTTCTTGGGATCGGGATTAGGATCGAGGAAAATATGTTTGTGGTTAAATGCGGCGATAAGCTTGAAGCTATCGCAAGATAATAGGCCATTACCAAACACATCGCCTGCCATGTCGCCGATACCGATGGCGGTAAATGGCTCAGACGTTTTCATGCCAAGCTCGCGGAAATGGCGTTCAACAGAAACCCACGCGCCGGCGGCGGTAATGCCCATGGCCTTGTGGTCATAGCCTGCGGAGCCGCCAGAAGCGAAGGCGTCACCCAGCCAGAATCCATATTCTGCAGCAACGCTATTAGCGATGTCAGAGAAGGTGGCAGTGCCTTTATCGGCGGCGACAACGAGGTATGGGTCCTCGCCGTCATGACAGACAACGCCTTGCGGGCGGACAATCTTATTGCCAACGATATTATCGGTAATATCAAGCAGACCACAGAGGAATTCCTTGTAGCAGCTAATCCCCTCTTGCATGAAAGCATCACGCTCTGATGGTGGTTTGCGCAGGATGAAGCCACCCTTCGCACCTTGCGGTACAATCACCGCGTTCTTCACCATTTGTGCTTTAATCAGCCCCAATACTTCGGTGCGGAAATCTTCAGGCCTGTCTGACCAACGCAAGCCACCGCGCGCAACGGGGCCGCCACGAAGGTGAATACCATCGACGCGCATGCTGGTAACGAAAATCTCGGCGTATGGTACGGGCAGAGGCAATTCGGGGACTTCGGCCGAGCGGAATTTCACCGAGATGTAAGGCTTGAGATTGCCCTGCGCGTCGCGCTGGAAATAATTCACGCGCAGTGATGCCATGATGAGCGCTTCGATACGGCGAATGACGGTATCTTCAGCGAGGTTGGTGACGTTCTCTAGTCCGTTTGCTAATTGCGTGCGTAGTTTCTGTGTGAGAGCCTCACGATTTTTTTGTGCAGGATCAAATCGCGCTTTGAAAATATCAATCAGCAGGCATGTAAGCGCAGGGTGCTGGCGCAAAGCTTGCGCAATAAAGCTATGACTATAGGAGAAGCCTGTTTGTTTCAGATAGCGCGCATAAAGCTGCAGAATCTCAATGTCGCGAATGGTGAGGCCCGCATAAAATACTAATGCGTTGAGCGGATCATTGCTGGTCACGCCTGCCCATACAGATGTCATGGCCGATTCTAAGCGTGCTTTATGCTGGGTCAAATCGACGCCCGCAAGTGGTGGAACGCGTAGAATGAAATCACGCAATAATAGCGGCGGATTATTTTTAGGGGTCACGTCGTAAGGTGTTACATCCACCACGGTGCAACCCATTTGATCAAGCAGAGGGAGAATATCCGACAGGGTGGAATCCACATTCGTGGTGTAGCATTTGAGATGTACCCAGTCTGCGTCCTCATTCGGACGACGGAATAATTCAAGCGCGAGGCCGCCCTGTGTGAGGCATAACTCTGCCTGACGAATGTCAAACGCGGCGGCTTGGGCGGTATGCGTATTGGTATAGTCAGCACCAAATGCTTCGGCATAGCGATGATGGAGCGCTGCGCCTTTCTCTGCGCCGAATTCAGTCACCAGTGCGTCCCTGAGAGCTTCCTGCCAGAGATTCACGAGACCAGCAATCGTGCGCTCAATTGAGGCAAGATCAACGCTTGGTTGGTGTTCTGGTTTCGTCTCGATGATGATGTGCAGACGCGCCAGTGGTGACTCGGTCACTTGTGTGTAGAAATTACTCATCGTGCCGTGGAGGGCTTTGGCGAGCATTTTGCCGACTTGTTCACGAATGCTGGTCGAGAAGCGTTCACGCGGAATGTATAGCAAGCAGCTTACGAATCGTCCGAAGGTGTCGCGGCGAGCGAATAGACGCACATGCGGTTTGATTTCAAGTGCAAGCACGCCCATGGCCATGGTGAATAATTCATCTTCGTCGATCTGAAACAATTCATCGCGCGGTAAGAATTCAATAATGGTGCGCAGCGATTTGCCGCTATGACCATGCCTGTCAAAGCCCGACTCTTCGAGCACATGTGCCACTTTGTTGCGAATAAATGGAATCAAATCCGTGCTTTGGTAGTAAACGACGGATGTAAACAGACCGAGGATACGCACTTCGCCCGTGACGTTCCCCTTGGCATCGGTGCGAGTGATGGCGATATAATCCATCGAGCCGCTGCGGTGGATTTCGCAAACGTCCGAAGATTTTTGGATGCTAAAGCCTTTATTGGCGGTTGGCGTTAGGGCGCGCTCAATGGCGTCCTCGTGATCTGCCTCGAGGCGATAAACACCCTTGGCACTGGCTTTGTTTAATACCAATCCTTTGGCGGTTTTGTCGTATTCAGCAGTTCCTAAGAATACGAAATTCTTGTCTTGTAGCCAGCCAAGAAATTGTTTGGTTTCTTCTGACTCGCCGCGCTTCTTGCTTTGATAATGTTTGGCTAATGCGTTGACGGAGGCATCCATTGCCTTCCAGTCGGCGGTAGCGGCGCGCACTTTTTTCAAGACACGGTCAATGTGCTTCTCAAGCGCCTTCGCATCATTGAGTGGCGGTAGCTCCATATAAATTAATGACTCAGCATGATAGCCTGCTGGCTTCTCGTCACTTACGGCGAGCAGCTTACCCTTTGCGTCGCGCTTTGCAGCCAATACGGGGTGGATGATGAGATGTATGCTTAGACCGAGACGTGTCAGCAGGTTGGTCAGCGAATCAACCAGAAACGGCATATCGTCATTGAGAATGAAAAGCTGAGCGCGCTTTGCGTCGTTATGCGTAACGCCGCTAATGTGAATCGACCAGCCCTTACCATTGCGCTTTGCAGTGTGTTCATAGGCAGTAAGCGCAATGCTTGCTGCGTGCTGTGGTGTAATCTGCTCGAGTTCTTCGACGGTAGACTGGCCATAAAAATGACCAACAAATTCGCGCGTTGCGCCTGAGGTTTTCTTAGGCAATGCTGCAAGAATCTTTTGCAGTAAAAGCGTATGACGAGAAGAGTAGTTTGGTGACATGCGCTTCCCTTAGCAACTTCGATGAAAACTGAAAGCAAAAAACATATTGCGCTGCGGCACTAACTGCCCTCCACCTTGTCCCACACCTTGGCGGCCAGATTCTCGCCATAGAGCTTTTCAACCGCCCGTAGGCCTGTGGGAGAGGTGACATTAATTTCGGTTAAATAGTCGCCAATCACATCAAGACCGACCAATAATAAGCCGTGCTCCTTAAGATAGGGACGAATTGCATTACAGATCTTTTCTTGCTGTCGCGTGAGGGATGCTGCCACGGCTTCGCCACCAACGCGCATATTGGCGCGTATCGAGCCCTTGTGTGGTACGCGACCAAATACGGCGGCAATCTCACCATCCACCAAAATGATGCGTCGATCTTCTTTATTCACTTCTGGAAGGAAGGCTTGCCACATGAGTGGCTCGCGCGAACTTTCGGTCCAGTGTTCCAGTAGGGTGATGATATTAGGATCATCTACCGAGAGCTTGAATACACTACGGCCACCAAATCCATAAAGCGGTTTTGCAACAATCATGCTGTGATCTTGCGCAAAACTTCTGATGGCGTTGATGTCGCGACTGATGAGTGTAGGCGGCATGAACTCCTTGAAAAAAAGCGGCGAGAGTTTCTCGGGCGATTCGCGCACGCCTTTGGGATCATTCAACACGCGTGTAGGCTTGGGCAGATGCTCCAGAATATGTGTGGCGCTGATATAGGATAAATCGAAGGGAGGGTCTTGGCGCATCCAGATGACATCAAATCCATTCAAGGATTCAAATGATCCTTCGCCCAGTTCACAGAAATGCTGGTGTTCGGTGTCTACGTCCATGGGTCGTAAGGTGGCGAGCACTTCGCCTTCACGCCAACTTAAATCATCGGGTGTGTAGTAGTAACAATCATAGCCGCGCTTCTGTGCTTCTTCGGCAAGCATTAACGTTGTATCCGTCTTCACGTTTAGCCGTGAAGGTGGGTCCATCTGGAAGGCGACTTTTTTCATCTAAGACCTTTAGAAGTTTTGCTTCGATTGAATAGGCGCGTCTTGTGGCACGGTGCTGGTTGAGTAGTTAGAAGCAGGCAATTCAGGCTTGGCTGGCATTTGAGTGCCAACTTTTAAGTGGCTCACCACTTTCTTCACGCCCTTGGTGGCGCGTGCCACTTCCAGCACCTTATCCAGTTCTTCGCGGTTATGAGTGATACCCAGCAGATAGACTGTGCCATTCACCACATCGATGGAGTAATTGATGACCCACACGCCTTTCGTGATCAGGTAGCGCGCTTCGAGATTCTTTTTAATGAGCGAATCATTGGCGCTGTCCCATAGGCTGCTATTAGGGTTGATCTCGACCTCATTGATAACTTCTTGAACTCCCTTCGCTTGCCAAGCAAGTCTTACCGCTTCTTGCGCGGTTTCCTCGGTTTTTGCGTTACCCGTTAACATGACGCGCTTATGGCGTACGTTGATGGTCACATTCACCAACAAATCATTCACGTCTTTTTCCAAAAACATCTGGTTGATTTCGGCGTAGATAACATTGTCGTCGACGCGCGAGCCAAAGGAGCGATCCTCCGCTATGGTGATGCCCGTTTCCGTAACGGCGGTGCTGACGACGGTGAAGCAGGCAGTTAGTGCGGGCAATAACGCTGCTAATAGGAGAATACGGTACATTTTAGGCTCCAAACGCATGGGGAATAAAGGTTGGCCAGTAGTACCACGGTACTAAACATGCGTCGAATCGTAGATGATAATCGGCGTAGTTTGGGTGTGCGCTTAGGAACCATTGTGCTGCGCGCACCACACGTTGCTGATTCTCGTGGTGAATTGCTTCTGCCGCTTTTTGGTGTGAGGCACGTGCTTTGACCTCGATAAATGCAATGGTGCGGCCGCGTTTGGCGATCAGGTCGATTTCGCCCAGTGGAGTTTTGAAGCGCGTGCCAATAATGCGCCACCCGCGCAGACGTAAATGTTGTGCGGCGACCCATTCGGCGCGAATGCCTTTGCGGTAACGTTTATTGCGTGCTGAGCGCGATGGCGCGGGCATATATTTCCTGCCTTGTCAGTCCCGTGGCTTTAGCGACTTCGGCGGCGGCAGCGCTTTTGGGCAGACGTGTGAGTGCGTCTTTGAGTAGCGTGTCTATCATTGCGCTATCTTGCAATGCGCCTTCACTCACTGCGGGCTCTACCAATAAGACCATTTCCCCTTTGGGCGTTTTCTCCTTCATGGTTTCTGCCAAGGAAGCTAGCGTGCCGCGATGAAATGTTTCGTAGGTTTTGGTGAGTTCCCGCGCAATCACCGCTGTACGATTACCGAGCGATGCTAGAAGATGCTCCAACGTTTCGAGAATACGGTGCGGTGCTTCAAACATGATGATGGTCACAGGTAGGGCGCGTAGGAATGCTAGACGCGCTTCGCGTTCGCTGGCTTTGGTAGGCAAGAAGCCTGCGAAATAGAACCCGTCTGTGGCAACGCCTGCGGCGCTGAGCGCGGTCATCGTTGCGCTGGCGCCAGGGATAGGAATCACCCGATGGCCCGTCTCCCATACGGCCTTGACGAGGCTCTCGCCGGGGTCAGAGACAAGCGGTGTGCCCGCGTCTGACAATAGGGCAATCGACTCGCCTGCGGCGAGCCTTGTAATCAACGTATCCTGCATGGAGGCGCTGTTATGTTCATGGAAGGAAAGGGTAGGTGTCTCGATCCCATAATGTTGCAATAATACATGGCTGGTGCGGGTATCTTCGCATGCAACAACAGCAACGCTTTTGAGGGTTTCCACGGCGCGATAGGTCATGTCCTTGAGGTTGCCAATCGGCGTGGCAACGACATATAAAGCGCTTGGCACATTGCTTTTTGCTGGGGATTTGCTAGTCATGGCACTTCTTTAGCATATTAAACCAAGGCTCGCATCCTATGATTCGCTCAATTGTTGTTAGTGTACTGACGTTGGTGTTGCTTAGCGCCTGCCAACCTGCGGATCAAATGACGCATCAGGCCGTGCCTGCTGGCACGATTAATACGGCTAATTTGCGCCCTCCCGTTGCGCAGACGATTGGTGCAAGACCAAGTGCTGCTCCTGTTCAGCAAACCCTCTCGGGAGCCTCGGTAAAGGTAGCGCTATTATTGCCCATCACGGGTCGTCACGCAGATCTGGGCCGTGCGATGCAGGATGCAGCCGTCCTATCGCAATTTGATAAATACGCGACACTCTCGCCCGAAGCCAACAAACGTCGTGTAGAGCTTGTGACGTATGATACGGGCGATACGCCAGAGCAGGCACGCGATGCCGCCAATGAAGCCGTTGACGATGGTGTGGTACTGATCATCGGCCCCGTATTTGCAGACGCAACACAGGCCGTCGCTCCAGTTGCGGAAGCGGCGGGTTTGAGCGTGATTAGCTTTTCCAATAACCTTACCGTTGCGCGCCCCAACATTTATCTGTTCGGGTTCTCGCCAGAGCAACAAACCAAGCGTGTGGTTGATTTTGCTACCACGCAAGGGCGCAACCAACTCGCGGCGCTGGTGCCAAATTCAGCTTATGGTCAAGCCGTGCTGGCAACCGCACGAAGCACGATTACCAAGAATGGAGGTGGTGTTGTCGCGGAGGCGCTCTATTCACCCCAAGGCGTTGGTGTAGAGGCATCATTAGCCAGCATATTGCCACAAGGTAAGCCTGCTGCATTTGATAGCATGCTTTTGCCTGAAGGTGGTACGCCACTTGCAACGATTCTGCGTGGCTTGCGCAATCGCGGCGTGCAAGGTGAGAGTGTAAAATTATTAGGCACTGGTCTTTGGGATGACCCAACGTTGCTAAGTCGTGTGAATCTCGAAGGTGCGTGGTTTGCGACATCGCCACCACAATTTACCCATGCGTTCGAAACACGCTTCCAGAGCACTTATAAATACCAGGCGCCACGTGTGGCGAGCCTTTCCTATGACGCTGTTGCTTTAGCTATTACGATTGTAACTTCGGGTCGTTCGTTTACCCCGCCTGTGTTAACGGGTCGTAGTGGATTTCATGGTCCCGCCAACGGGATTTTCCGTTTCCGCAAGGACGGCACGTCTGAGCGCGGATTAGCGGTGTTGCAAGTGCGTGGTGGTTCGTTTGAAGTGATCTCGCCTTCGCCCGCAAGCTTTAGGTAAGTAGTTATTACGTTAGCAGGCTTGCGATAATAGCATTCAATAGTAATGCACCCTTCGCTGTTACTCTTATGTTATCACCATTTTGCTGCAGCAATTGCTGCGCAATAAGTGGGGCTACTTTTGCAGTAGAAACCAGTGACGCGTCGATGCCTTCTTCCATTAAACGTAAGCCCATGAGCACCTGTTCCTCGGTGCGTTCTTGCGCGGTAAGCGTCAATGCTTCTTCGATACCATTGCCATTGTTTGTAGTGACCTCAAGCCAGCGTTCTGGTGACTTGAGATTGCGCGTGGCGATGCGATTGTCTGCGATATCGACGCGCCCATGTGCGCCTGGCCCAATGCCGAGATACGCCTCCGCTCGCCAATAAGCGAGATTATGTCGTGAGGCTTGGCCTGCTGCTGCATGATTCGAGACTTCATAGGCAGGCAAACCTGCCTCATTCATGATGGTTTGTGTTGTCTCATACATGCTTGCTGCAAGCGGTTCAGGGGGCAGCGCGAATTCTTTCTTGACGTGATAGGCATGGTGAAATGCCGTATTCTCTTCAATGGTCAATTGATAGAGCGAAAGATGCCCGCGCACGTATTTCAGTGCGTCACGCAATTCGCTTTCCCATGCTGCAAGGGTTTGGTGCGGTAATGCATAAATCAGATCGAACGAATAGCGCGGGAAATGTTTTGCTGCCAACTCCAATGCATATAGCGCCTCACTCGCAGAGTGTTCACGCCCCAGAAACGAGAGCGATTCCTGCTTAAGTGACTGCACGCCAAGCGATAGGCGATTTACTCCTGCGCTGGCCACATCACGAAACTTGGCGGCCTCTACGGAAGTGGGGTTGGCTTCCATGGTGATCTCGATGTCCTCGCAACATTCCCAACCGTCACGTACGCTGCGGATGATGGCTTCAATCGTCGAGGGCTCCATCAGCGACGGCGTGCCGCCGCCGAAGAAGATACTGACAACGCGATGGCCTGTGGTTTGGGCGCGCCAATACGCCAGTTCTTTGAGCAATGCGGTTTGCCACGCTACATGGTCAACTTGCTCACGGACATGGGAGTTGAAATCGCAGTACGGGCACTTCTTTTTGCAAAAAGGCCAGTGAACATAGATTGCGAGCGGCGGTTTCCTGTGCATAATGCTTGCTATGACAATCGGCTCGAAAGAACAAGAAGCAATCCTGAACCTCATGCATGGTAAGTATGAGCGCATTCTGGTCATTGAGGCAGAATGGGGTATTCGCTACGCCGAGGGCGATATGCGCCCGCGCATCGAGCATTTCCATGACGCGGTGCGTGCCTATACGTCGGGCGTTGATATCTATGCGAAACATTCACGTTTGTCGGTTGAGCATCTTGCCTATGACTTGGCGATTTTGCGACAAATCCAAGAGCGCCCCGTGGGCAATATCAACCGCGCGACGGATAAGTCAACGAGTCAAGCGCTCATGAAATATACTGGCGGCGCACCTGCCAGCAAATTGCCACCGCAAGGAACGCGTACCGAACTCGCGCAGCATTATCGCGATTACACGGTATTTTTTGCAGCCTTGTTTGCAGAAGTGGCGGACCGTAATTTTAAGTCTCGTCAGGAAGAGGGCGAACAACAATTGGCCGATATTGGGTTGGTCGAGCATATTCTGGAACAGCTTTCTAACGGGCAGATGGATGTTGCGACCGCGCAAGCAGAAATGAATCACGTGGAGATGGACGATTTGCGTGAGCGTATTCAGGCGCTGCTGGCTACGAAAAAGCTCAATGCGCGCGAGAAGCACGAGGCACTGCACATGCTTGGCCAAGTCGAGAAGGGCCTAAAAGACGATCAAAAACGTATCGATCAAGCCCATACGAGTTATGTGACAGGGCAATTGGCAGTCTATGAAGATGCTAAAGATATCGTGAAAAAACTCGCAGGGGCAGGGCTAAACCTTGCTGGAAAATTCCTGCAAAACGCGATGCAGAGTGCGGGTAAGGGGCAAGGTAAGGGGTTTTAGCTTTAGGTTCGCTCTAGCGCCGCTGGGGCTTTCGGCCTCAACGACCGTCGATGCGTCGGTTATTGGTTAAATGCATTCCCATATAAGTACCTTCGCTTTGCCGTACTGACGGTCTAGCAACAATGAGAAGCCCGGCAGTTCGGGCATGTCGGTAGTGAAGCGCACTTCGGTTACGAGGATGCTGCCTGTTTTTACCCAGCCCTGTTCGATGAGTGACCCAGCCACACGCGGAATGATGTTGATGTCATAAGGCGGATCGATCATCACCAGCGCGCAAGGCTCGGTGGCTTTGGGTAAATGATTCGCGTCAGAGAGAATGAAACTAGCGTCCGCCGTGGCGCCTATATGCTCGACATTCTTTTTGGCAAGCTCCAGTCCCGCTTTGGCCTGATCAACAAATACGCAGTGTGTTGCGCCACGCGAGAGTGCCTCAATCCCAAGTGCGCCCGTGCCGCAGCAAATATCAGCAACGCGTTGGTGAATAATATTGGCACCACCAAACTGGCCGTGCATGAGTAAGTTAAAAAGAGATTCGCGCGTGCGCTCGGAGGTGGGGCGGATAGACGTATCAGCAGGTGGTGTGAGTTTGCGGCCTTTATATTTTCCAGTAATCACCCGCATTACTTCACCTCCAATTTCTTACAAAGCGTCTCGACGACATGTGGTGCGATTTGCGCCACTTCGCCCTTTTTCAAATCACTCAGCTCGATGCCCGCATAGCTGATACGAATCAGTCGTGAAACGGGTGAGCCGATATGTTCAAAGATACGGCGAATCTCACGATTCTTGCCTTCCTTGAGTGTCACATTCAACCAGAAATTTCGCCCACTCGATTGCTGGCGCTCGACCTTCACTTCGATGCCGCGATATTGCACACCATCGACGGTGACGCCACGACGCACTTTGTCGATCTTATCTTTGGATGGTTCACCATGCACGCGCACGCGGTAGGTGCGTGGTAACTTGTTTTTAGGTAGCTCCATGGCGCGTGCCAAAGCACCGCTTGTGGTCAGCAGCAACAGCCCCTCCGAGTCGTAGTCGAGACGACCTACCGTCACTAGGCGCGGCAAATTGCTGGGCAATAAATCAAACACCGTGGGACGCCCTTCAGGGTCACGCGAGGTGGTTAAGTAGCCCGCAGGTTTGTGCAGCACGTAGAGTTTGGGTGTATCGGCAGTTTTGCTTTTGATGGCTTCGCCATCCACTTTGATAATGTCCTTTGCGGTGACGTTGAGCGCGGGCGAGTGAATCACTTTACCATTCATGCTGACGCGCCCGTCCTGAATCAGTCGCTCGGCATCGCGGCGCGAGCAGATGCCCGCAGCAGCAATGCGTTTCGCGATACGTTCACCCTCAGCCATGATAATTACGTGCGGCTGTTACGAATGCAGCGAAGAGTTTTGCGTCCGCATCGGTAATCAGAAATTCGGGGTGCCACTGTACGCCAAGACAGAAGGGGTGAAGGTGCGTTGGTAGTTCTAGGCCTTCAATCACTCCGTCGGGTGCATAGGAATTGACGAGAGCATTGGCCGCCACTTTCGCTACGGCCTGATGATGCGCCGAGTTCACTGCGATGGTAGAAGTGCCAATGATGTTCTTAAGCAGTGTATCGTCCTCGATACGCACCTCATGCCCAACTTCATGACGCGGGTTAGGTTGCTCGTGTGGCAAGGCGTTTTCAATGCTGTCAGGAATATGCTGAATAAGTGTGCCGCCTAAAATGACGTTGAGTAGTTGTTCGCCGCCGCAAATACCAAAAATAGGCATCTTGCGTTCAAGCGCGCCCTTGGTAATGGCCCACTCAAATTCCGTGCGGCGACGCTTGAGCGTGACCTTTTCGTGTGTGGAAGTGTCACCATACATTTCGGGCGGTACGTCAAAGTTCCCACCTGTGATGATCAAGCCGTCGAGCAGTTCCAGATACTGTGGCACTTGTGCTACTTCGTGCGGCAATGCGATGGGGGTTGCGCCAAATTTTGCAACGGCAGCGCAGTAATTATCGCGGATTGCATACCACGGATACTTTGAGTAGCCGCCACTTTCTTCGTAATCGAGGGTGAAGCCGATGACAGGGGATGATGTGCGCATCACAGTTGTACTTTCCGAATTTATACCGCATAGTAGCTGGCAATTCATCCTCGCACAATGGTCTTGGACATATGTCACCAGCTTCCTTACTTGGCGTTATTTTTGGATTAGGACTCACCCTTCTGGCGATTTTTATTTCGACCAGTAATCCGTTGATTTATTTTGACGGTGCCAGCGTGTTGATGGTGATTGGCGGTTCAATTGCTGCTGCCTATATGGGCTATCAAAGCAATTATGTTGGCACGGCTTTTAAAGCTATTTGGTGGATGTTCCATAAACCTAAATCCACGCGTGAGGGCCTTAACTCCGAAATCATGCGCCTCATTAAGTGGAGCTATCTCGTGCAGCAAAAGGGCTTGCCCGCACTTGAGAATGAAATCAAAGGCTTGAATGCGAACGACCCACTCATCAAATATTGCATGGAGCTGGTGATTACTAATCACCCGCCTGCGGATTTGCACAAAATGATGCTGACAGCAGTAGAAGCAGAGTTTGAACGTAAAACGATTCCTGTACAAATTCTCAAAGGCATGGCGTCGAACGCGCCAGCTTTTGGTATGATTGGGACACTCGTAGGGTTGATCGCTATCTTGGAAAGCATGGGCGCGGGGATTGATTCACTGGCCGCAGTGGTGGGACAAGGCATGGCGTTGGCGCTTATCACCACACTTTATGGTGTGTTCTTCGCCCGCATGGTGTTTTTGCCTGCGGCCAATAAATTGCTGCAAAAAGAAGAGTCCGAGCGTTTCCGCAATTTGATGATGGTGGAAGGACTGGTGTTGCTCGCGGACAAGCGTTCGCCGCGTTATATGCAGGATCGTCTGAACAGCTATCTTGACCCAGCGATTCATTTCAATATCGATAAACAAATGCGCGGCGCGGCGCCGAAATCTGCATGAGCGACAGCGTTAAAGCACCCAAACTTCCCGAGCCAGACGGTGATGACTGGTTAGTAACCTACGCCGACATAGTGACCTTGCTCTTTGCATTTTTTGTGCTGCTATTTTCACTAGCAACACTTGACCCAAAAGAGTTGGGACGTATTTCCAGCGCACTTAAAGATCGCGGCTTTATCAGCGAGCAACTCGCCCACGAAGACCCCTATCAAGAGCTTACCAAGGAGCTGGAGCTTTCGCTTGGGGCAAGTGGCTATGATCAGTACATGGTGGTTAGCATGAAGGAAGGCGAAATTGATATCGAGCTTTCCTCCTCTTCATTCTTCCAGCCGGGCTCGGCAAAATTTTTACCTGCCGCAGTTCCGATGCTGGATGCAATAGTGCCAACGCTTAAGAAGTTAATGGCGGCGGATGCACTCATGATTGCGGTTGAGGGACACACGGATAATTCGCCGATTGACACAGAGCAGTTTCCGAGTAACTGGGAACTTTCGGCGGCGCGTGCAGCAAACACGGTGCGGTTCTTGATTGCACGTGGTTTGCCTGCGGATCGCATGAAGGTGATGGGGTTTGGCGATACACAGCCCAAGGCTCCAAACCAAGACCAGACGGGCGCGCCTCTGCCTGCGAACCAAGAACTGAATCGCCGCGTGGTGGTCAAGGTCGTGAAGGCGGATTAGCCTCTGACACCTAAGATGTGGCAAATGGCGTTGGTCAGTTCAGCGCGGTTCAATGTGTAGAAGTGAAAATGTTTTACGCCCGCCAGCATCAACATACGACATTGTTCGGCTGCAATCATCGCAGCAATCAAATTACGTTGTTCGGGTTTTTCATCCAAGCCGTCGAATAATTTGCCTAACCAATCGGGCACACTTGCGCCGCACATGCTGGCAAATTTCGTGAGCTGCGCAAAATTTGTAACTGGCAAAATGCCAGGCACGATTTCTGCGGTGATACCCGCTTTTTGTGTACGTTCAACAAAGCGCAAATAGACGTCCGCATCAAAGAAAAACTGTGTGATGGCGCGCGTAGCGCCTGCGTCGATTTTACGTTGAAGGTGTTCCATGTCGGCTTGTGTCGAGCGCGCTTCGGGATGTGTCTCAGGGTAAGCTGCAACAGAAATTTCGAAATCACCGATCTCAAGTAATCCCTTCACCAGCGTATCGGCATAGGCGTAACCTTGTGGGTGTGGTGTGTAGGATTGACCAGCAGGCGCATCACCGCGTAGCGCGACGATATGGCGTACGCCAGCGTCCCAATAGCTCTTGGCAATTTCTTTAATTTCGTCGCGGCTTGCGCCCACACAGGTAAGGTGGGCTGCAGGCTGCAGGCCTGTCTCATTTTTAATACGCTTCACTGTGGCATGCGTGCGTTCGCGCGTGGTGCCACCTGCACCATAGGTCACGGAAACAAAGCGCGGCGAAAGAGGTTCAAGCGTGCGGATCACTTCCCATAATTTTGCCTCTGCATCCGTCGATTTGGGCGGAAAAAATTCGAATGAAACACTTGGTGCTGACTTTGTGTAGAGCTCGCGCAGACTCAATATCAGGTCGGATTGTGTGTCCATCTCGCCTCCTGTGGCAAACTTGCAACATGTATCCGTAAAACCCTCGTTGCAGGCCGCTTGGTAAAAATATTCTAATCTATTGTTTTATATGTGTAATATTATGAAATTATGCGTGAAGTCACTCACTGACCGGCTTGGCGCTAAGGATTTCTTCATATTCAGTCCTTAGATTCACCTTGTCGGGCAGACAGAAAACCACTATCTGCGCGGCACAAGAAAAACAACACGAAAAACAATAAGGACGTTTGTATGCGCGTGTATGGTATTGTGACGGCAGTAATGATGGGCTTAGCGCTCACGGGTTGTGCAACCCACAACGAAGAAGATCCAATGGAGTCGCTCAATCGCGGCGTGTTCCAATTTAACGAAGTCGTGGACAATATTGTCCTGAAGCCTGTGGCTCATGGCTATCGCTTCGTGACCACCCCTTATATTCGTGACCGCGTGAGCGGTGTTGCGCAGAACCTTGGCGAGCCTATTACGGTTGCTAACGCGTTGCTGCAGGGTGATGTAGATCGTTCATTCATCGCTTTCTGGCGCTTTATGCTCAACAGCACCGTTGGTATCGGTGGTATGTTTGACGTTGCTGCAACTGCAGGTCTTAACTACCGTTCGGAAGATTTCGGTCAAACACTTGGCGCATGGGGCGCTGGTTCAGGCCCATACGTTGTCTTACCAATCTTAGGCCCAAGCAATGGTCGTGACGTGGTTGGTTTAGTGGTTGATTGGTTCACGGATCCATTCCGCTACACGCTTGAAGATAACACCGACGCGTTCTTCTATGCTTCGGCAAAAGGCATCGAGAAGCGCGAGCGTTTACTTGATCCAATTGACGATATCTATGAGAGCTCGCTTGATCCATACGTTTCGCTGCGTAGCATTTACACGCAGCAACGCGATGCGGAAATCAAGAATAGCTACGACTACTCGGATAAAGGCCAGTTCTAATGCGTAGGCTTTTGGGTGCAGTGTTGGCGCTTGCGCTTAGTGCGCAGGCAGCACAAGCAGGTGACGCGGTAGCTGCAAAAACCTATGTCGATAAGATTGCTTCGCAAGCATTGGCGATTGTGAAAACCACGGATGCTCAGCCAGTCAAGCAAGCAAAGTTAGAAACGCTTTTCAAAACAATCGTTGATATTCCGTTCATCGGCCGTTTCGTGTTGGGAAGACATTGGAATGTGGCAACGCCCGTGCAACAACAAGCGTATCTTAAGGCGTATGAGCCATTCTTGATGAAGGGCTATGTTGGCCGCATCGCTAAATACTCGGGTCAGTCTTACAAGCTTGGTAATGCTAAGCAAGAAACGGACGGCAGCGTTGTAGTGACGATGGAAATTGTTGATCCAGGCAAGCCAAGCGTCTTTGTTGATTATCGCCTGCGTGACGAGAAGACGAGCTTTAAGGTGACGGATATTGTTGTGGAGGGCGTTAGCCTGCTCAACGTTCAGCGTTCCGAGTTTAACTCGGTGGTGAATAGCAAGGGGATCGATTACTTGATTTCCGCGCTCAACAAAAAAGTCCTAGCGGCGAAATAATCCCTATACGTGGAATGGCTTATATTTAATCCGTGTTGGGATGAGGTTATCTGTACCTAAGCGCTTCTTACGGTCTGCCTCGTAGTCTGCGTAGTTACCCTCAAACCACTCCACGTGCGAATTCCCCTCAAACGCCAGAATATGGGTGGCCACACGGTCAAGGAACCAGCGATCGTGGGAGATGACCACCGCACAGCCCGCGAACTCGAGCAATGCCTCTTCAAGCGCACGTAATGTCTCTACATCTAAATCGTTGGTGGGTTCGTCGAGCAATAATACGTTCGCGCCAGACTTGAGCATTTTTGCGAGGTGCACACGGTTACGCTCACCCCCCGATAACTGACCTACGGGGCGCTGTTGGTCGGGGCCTTTGAAGTTGAACGCCGAGCAGTAGGCGCGCGACTTCATTTTAATTTTGCCCAGCTCAATATCTTCGTTGCCGTCGGAGATTTCTTCCCACACGGTTTTCTTGTCGTTCAGCGCATCGCGCGACTGGTCCACATAACCGAGCTTCACCGTATCGCCGACTTTGAAGCTACCGCCATCTGCTTTTTCGCCGCCCGTAATCATACGGAACAAGGTGGTCTTACCCGCACCGTTGGGACCAATGATGCCGACAATGCCGTTAGGTGGCAGGCGGAAAGAGAGGTTCTCGATCAAAAGTCTTTCACCAAAGCCCTTATTGAGGCCTTCTGCTTCAATCACCACGTTACCAAGTCGTGGGCCTGCGGGGATGATAATTTGTGCAGTTGCCGTGCGTTTTTCCTGCTGTTGCGAGAGCATTTCTTCGTACGCCTTAAGGCGCGCTTTGGACTTGGCTTGGCGTGCCTTGGGCGATGATCGCACCCACTCTAACTCGTCGGCCATTGCTTTGGCGCGTGCGGATTCTTCGTTCTCTTCCTGCTTCAACTGCTTGGCTTTTTGCTCCAGCCAGCTTGAGTAATTGCCCTCGAACGGTTTGCCTTGGCCGCGATCCAGTTCGAGCGTCCAGCTCGTGACGTTGTCGAGGAAGTAACGATCGTGCGTGACCATCACCACGTTGCCGGGGTAGTTTTTCAAATAATGCTCGAGCCATGCGACCGACTCTGCGTCCAAGTGGTTGGTCGGTTCGTCGAGCAGCAGCATGTCTGGCTTTTCCAAAAGTAATTTGGCGAGTGCCACGCGGCGCTTTTCACCGCCCGAGAGTTTCGTTACATCTGCATCACCTGGGGGGCAGCGCAGTGCTTCCATCGCCACTTCGATTTCACGGTCAAGCTCCCAGATATTTTGTGCGTCGATGATTTCCTGCAATTTTCCTTGGTCTTCGATGAGTTGCATCATCTCGTCATTGTCGGTCACTTCGCCTAGTTTCTCGGAAATCGCGTTAAAATCATCGAGGATTTTCTTTTTGTCTTTCAGTGCTTCCAGCACGTTTTCGAACGCGGTTTTCGTTTCATCGAGCTTGGGTTCTTGTGGCAAGAAACCGACCTTGATACCGTCCGCCGCCCATGCTTCGCCGTTAAATTCCTTATCCAGCCCCGCCATAATTTTAAGCAGGGTCGATTTACCCGCGCCGTTATGACCCACGATACCGATCTTCGCGCCGGGGAAGAAGCTGAGCCAAATATCCTTGAGGACGGTCTTGCCGCCCGGGTAGGTTTTGGAAAGACCTTTCATGACGAAGGTGTATTGAACCGACATAGATGCTCCTCTTGAATGCTTCCGGCTCGGTCTGCTGACCTCGCCATGAAGCGTGCTCAAGGCTGATTCGCGCTGCTGCGCTCATATGACCTTGTTGTGATTTAAGATTGGTTACGTTTAGCGGCAAAAAAATCGCTAAGCAACTGCCCACATTCATTTTCCATGACGCCGCCGATGACTTCGGGTGCGTGGTGGCATTGTGGGTGAGAGAAAACACGTGCGCCGTGCTCGACACCGCCGCCTTTCGCGTCATAGGCGCCGAAATAGACGCGGCGGATTTTGGCTAATGAAATCGCTTGGGCGCACATGGCGCAGGGTTCTAAGGTTACGTATAGGTCGCAATCTTCCAGATATTTCTCGCCGCGCGCTTTGCAGGCGAGGCGTATGGCAATGAGTTCGGCATGTTGAGTTGCATCTTTGCGCTTCTCGACCCTGTTATGTGCCATGGAAATGAGGTTACCTGCGTTGTCGACAATCGCTGCGGCAATGGGTACTTCGCCTTTTTGGGCGGCTTTCTTCGCAAGGGAAAGCAGGGTGGTGAAGGGGGAGAGAGCATTCATAAAATATATGCCCGTAGCGGCACGCTACCGCTTGCGGAACGCTTCCATGCTGACGACTTTCTCGTCGTTCGCAGGCTTTGCATCTTCACGCGAGGCTTCTTCTTCAAACGAAGCGACGGGAGGTTTTTCAGGACCCGTACGACCTGTTGCAGGGCATGCCACTTTTTCGTCCGATGACGAGCTGGTCGCTTTTTTGCCATGGAATTGCAGGCCAAATTTGATGGATGGATCGGCAAATGCCGTCAAGGCATCAAACGGTACAACGAGTTTTTCTGGAATATTGTTAAAGCTCAGCATGATCGAGAAATGATCAGGTTGGATATGCAGGTCCCAGAACTGGTGTTGCACCACGATGGTGATTTCCTCAGGGTAGCGCGACTTAAGCTGCGGCGAAATGCTTACGCCAGGGAAATTGGTTTGGAACGAGATGAAGAAATGATGGTCACCAGGCAAGCCGTAACGCTCGATATGGACGAGTGATTGGCGGACGACGTCGCGCATCGCGTTGTCGATCATGCTTGGGTAATCTATCGTGTCTTTTGTCATGTCGGGCACTCTAGCCTGTTTATTGCTATAAGTCAAAGCAGAGGGATTCAGTGGGGGAGGTTCTGTTGCCCGGCCCTCCCCCGAGCCGCGTTTACAAGCTAGGACTTGTCAGGCTACACTAAGCAGCGAGACGAGCCGCTACGACGTTGTTGTCGTTAGCTGCAACGAGCGCAAAGTTATCGTTTGCACTTAAAAAATGACTGATTAAGGAGCGTCACTCCTGGCAAAAACCGAACTTTTATTACGGTTGTCGATGCTACTTCATCCCCTCAAAAACGCCGCTTTACAGCGACTTTGTGGAGATGCCGGGTACTGCCCCCGGGTCCAATCCGTCTATTCTGTACGGCGTTTATCGCCATAGTCCCTTGCGGAACAGGGTTAATATAAGTGTAATTCCCCCAAAAGTCCAGAATCTAAGGGCTCTAGACCCCCTAAATCTAGGAAATGTGCGCCTTTGGGAGGGGTCATTTTTTGGCAATTTTCTGCCAAACCGTCATCAAACCGTCATCAAACTAGGGTATCTTCAAGAGTGTAAGGGAGTCTATTTATGACCGAACGAACCGAAGAAGAACAAGAACGCGAACGCCAACGCTTGGCTGCAGATGCAGCAGCGAATAGCGGATCGAACAATGGTGGCGCCTCAAGCGCAGCACCAGCGCCAGAGGGTGCTAATGCGGAAACGCAGGAAGGTTCGGAAGGCGAAGCGCAAGATACTGCGACGGCTAGTACTGAAATTACTATTCGCGGCGCGAACTATAATCTTAGAAGCATGACGCCAGCACAGCTTACAACGCTGAGCGGTGTTATGGAGAACGACCCCACCTATGGTGCGCGTTATGCGGCCATCTATAACCTCGTGCTGAATTACGATACGCACATCGCAGTTGAGAACCCTAACAATCTATCATTCGGTGCGCTAGTCAGCGCTATCAATGGTGGTTCAGAGGCTATGAACGCGCCGATGCAACAATTGCTAGCCAACGTAACCTCGGCGGTTGCGGGTGCGGCGGGTAATGTTATTGCATCTCAGCAACCATCCAATCAGCAAGGCCAACAAGGCTTCAACGGCTGGGCTGCAGCAGGCACTGCTTTTGGTACGGCTTTGGATATTGTCAATACCCCGGTTGATGCGTGGAATGCGCTCTCTACAACTGCTGGCGAGCTTTGGGGTGCTGGTGGTCGCGCGACGATGAGTGGCGCTGCACGTGAAGAACGTGCGCGCCGCATTGCGACGATCTATACGGCGGCAATGATGGCAGATGCTGAAGGTGAAAATCGCGCGACGATGCCACTGATTGATAGCCCATTTAATAACGAACGCTCGTTGGTTTGGAGCTATATGGGCGAGTCCCTTTCTGCTGGTTGGAGCTGGGTTGTTGCAAACATACCGTTTGTTGCGCCTGTGGCGAGCTTCTTCGCGGGCGTTGGTGCGGCAGTAAAGTCGATTGTTGATGGCGTCATGAGCGGCAATTTTGACTTTGGTCGTCTCTGGGAGACGGCGATGGAGAAATTCGCTGAAGGACAACGTGAGTCTGATGCAAATATTGCACGCAATCGCGGTCGTGATTTCAGAGCAATTTTGGAAGATGAAATTTCCCAGAATGATCGTCGTGATGCTGCAGCCATCGTAAGAGCTGCGGGTGTAGATGAAAATCTGACCAACTTGATTGCGAATGGCGGTGTGTTCCGTGATATGGACGGCAATTATCAACTCGTTGGTAACAATAACAACTCATTTGATTACGCACCAGCTCCTGGCGCTTCAGATATGGGCGGTCGTATCGGTAATCAATGGATGAATTTGGTGCCTGGCGCTTTCAAAGATCGCGAAGGTAACTTCTCGTGGACGGGCGATGAAGAGAACGCCACGATTGAGAGACAGGGTGTTGCAACCGCAATGATTCTGGGTGCTGGTTACTTAAGTTACAAGATGGACTTGCATGGTCGTTTGGGTCGCTTGATTGGCCTGCCCATTAAGTCTGCGGCACAAGCCATCAACCCATTTAGTGGCAGAATCTTAGCGCATATGAGCGCGAGCTTTAATCGTGGCTATGCGGAAGGTCGTGGTAGCGCTTCGCCACAATTTAATAACAAAGTGCGCCGTGCATACGCCAAGGTCGCTATGTATGATGCACGTATCGACCGCGCCACGCATTTGCGTGATGCGGCGCAAGCAAAACTCGATAACGGCAATGTTACTAGCCGTGGTGGTCGTGCCTATCAGGAACGCGTGATTGCGCACCAAGAAAAGCGCATTGCTAATGCTACCAGATTGCGCGGTGGAGAAGAGGCAAAACTCATCGACACCGCAAAATCAAGAGCAAGCGTAGTGCTTGGACGCGGACCGACTACGGTGGGCACAAAATTGGTTGGTAACGAGAAAAAACTCTCAGATGCGCTTGCGCGTCTTGGCTCCCGTCAAGATGTGGAACTGCAAAGACACCCACATCGTCGCAGAGTTGACATGAGTTACGCTGAGATTAATGGTCGTCTCGAGTTAATTGCTGATGGCGTGCCTGTACGTCGTGGTGTGCGTCAGAACCTGCAATTCGCTGCCAATGCGGATGATCTGGCTAGCGCATTGAACACGCGCCTGACTGCTCAAGCAGGCCGCTCAACCACTGTGATTAACAGACTCACGGCATTACAGGGCAACGCACAAGCGGGGGCACTTTCTGCCGAGATTAATCGGGCGTTGACGGCGCAACAAAGCGCACTCAATGCGGTTCAAGAAGCACGTTCGTCTGCTGAAAGAGCAAACGCTGCGCGCCTTGCTGCTGAACAGGCACAGCGCCTATCGGCTCAGACACCTAGTGATGCAAGACTGAGAAGCGACGCAGTTGATCGTTTGAGAGCTGCGGAGATTCAAGCCGAAACTGCCCGCGTAAGATTGGATCAGGCGATTGATCTGCAACGTGCAGCAGACCTACAAGTAAGAAATCTGCACGTAGAATCGGCGCGCCTTGCTGTTGTCGACGCGCGCGGTGTTTACCCTGCGCTTGATGCAGATGTTGCGAGAAAAGTGAGCGCTATTAATGGTGAAACTCAACGCTTGGCTGTGGATGTTACTGCTAATCGCATCGCGAGCACTGACCCAGTTCTTGCGCGACAGACAGTTGCTGGCCTAGATCGTGCAACGGTGGCAGGTAATCCAGATTTAGTGCGCATCATTGATTCTGATATGGCGCCAGATATCTCGCCACAAGCTGCGAGTGGTTTTACGGATGCACATGTGCGCGATATACCAACCGCGACACTGGCTAATATGACCACGGATGCGTTGCAGACGATCCCTACCGATGCGTGGACAGCAGCAAGTGCAGAACAGATTCATGCAGTCAAGTCGCGCTTGCCTGTAATAACGCTTATTGAGATTGCAAGAAATAATCCCGATGCAATCCGCGCAACTATCAATAATGATATTCTGCGTGGCCGCAGCTCTGAAGATATTGTTAAGCTGATTAATGGCCTTGATAGCGGTCAGGTTGCTGATGTTTTCAGAGCAGAACGCTTGGCATTTATTGATGCTATTCAGCCATCTACGGATCCGCTCGACAGACGATTTGATGCGGGTTTCGCGGGCGGACCATACGAGGATATGCGTCGCAATGCACAACCCATTGTTGATGCGTTGCTCGCTAGAAATCCAGACTTCTTCTTTAATATGCGCCTGGAAGATATTCAGCGTCTACCAAACGCAGTAGCGAGCGCTATTCCTGATGCAGAGTTTGAGCGCATCAGAGCTGCTAACCCAGAGAAAGCGGCCGCACTAGAAGCGCGTAGCAGTCGTCGTGCGGCACGTCATGATCTCAATAACGCTCGTGCACAGAACGCTGAGGCAAATGGTACGCGTGCCGAAGCAAATGGTACACGTGCCATTGAAGGCGGCACTGCGCATGGAACTAATGCAGACGCAAAAGATGCAACCACTGCCGTAGCGGCGGCTGAAGAGGCGTTACACGCCATTCGTGAGACGCGCAGCGTTTGGGGTGGGGTTGATAAAGTGGTAGGGGGCTTGGGCCATTTATGTGGTTGGATTAACCGTGTTCCTTACGTAGGTGATGCTCTGTTCTTTGTAGGTGTTGGTGGTGCTTGTATTGCTGGCGCTACGGCTGCTAGAAATGTCGAGATCATTCAAAGACTGGTTGATATGGGCGCTCTCAGCCCTGAAGACCAAATCGCGATTAATTCACACAACGCTGGAGTAGTTGCTGACGAGGGCGTGAATGCTGCACCACTGGCAGGTATTGTAGCGGGTGCTTGTACGACTGCTGGTTCAGAAGGTAGTTACCGACTGGTGCAAGCGCGCTTGCGAGAGTGTGGATTCTCTCAAGAAGCGATTGATGATATGCTCATGAAGCCTTCGCTGACAGCAGGTGCTGAATTCGTAGGCGGTATTTATAACGGGGCAGTGAACCTTGTAACGGGCGGCGGGGATCGTTCAGAAGAACCAACCCAAGTCGCTACGACGGAGGGCGCATTGGGCGCGATGCCAGCAGGTCTAGAACAAGCGTCGCTGGCTTCAATCGAGGCTGCACGCGCAGAATGTTCGCGCCTTGCAGCATCATTGAGCTTTGGCCGTTGCGATACCACTACGATTGGTACCTATCAGGTGGCAGACGTGGCAAATGCGGATGGCCCGTTAGGCATAGGTGCGGGCGGCGATGCCTTTGCCCGTGTTGGTGCCTAGTATCTAAATCCACCCGTGGATAAGTTGATTTCGCGCTTGCGGCGTGGTGCTGCTCGTTTATGTTCATTGCCAACACAAAAACAACGAGCAAGACCATGACCGCTATGACCAAGCTAGCCGACCCTCAATCCGAGTTTGAAACATTTTCCACCAAGCGCGCCACCGTTCCCGCGCTGGAGGAGATTTTATACGAACCCCTCAAAGTGCTCGATCACGGCTTTGTGCGCGTCGTCGATTATATGGGCGATGATTCGGCCATCGTGCAAGCCGCGCGCGTTTCGTACGGCAAGGGCACCAAGCAAGTGAATCAGGATAAAGGGCTCATCAACTACCTGATGCGCCATTGGCATTCGACACCGTTTGAGATGTGCGAAATCAAATTCCACATCAAGTTGCCGATTTTTATTGCGCGCCAATGGATTCGTCACCGTACGGCGAATGTGAATGAATACTCAGCACGTTATTCGATTATGGATAAGGAATTCTACATTCCGCGTATTGAAGACCTCGCGCCGCAATCAAAGAGCAATAACCAAGGCCGCTCTGATGACAATTTAAGCCCAGAAGAAGCGAAGCGTGTGCTTGAGCTGCTTCGTCAGGATGCATTGCAGGTCTACGATCATTACGAAGAGATGATGAATTGTGACGCGCAGGGCAATGTCATCAACATGGAGAAGTCGGGTTTGGCGCGCGAATTGGCGCGGATGAATCTAACGCTCAATTACTACACGCAGTGGTATTGGAAAATTGATTTACATAATTTGATGCACTTTCTGCGCCTACGTGCAGACTCTCATGCACAATATGAAATTCGTGCCTATGCAGACGTGATGGTCGATGTGATGAAGCGCTGGGTGCCTTTCGCACATGAGGCGTTTGAGGAATATCGTTTGCATTCTGCAAGCCTGTCGCGCACGGGTCTGGGTGTGGTGAAGCGTATGATTGCGGGTGAGAAAGTTACGCAAGAAACCAGTGGCCTCACCAAGCGCGAATGGGAAGAATTACAGAAGGTTTTGGGATAGAGGGGGTCTTACCCCCTGCGACCCCCGCCGCAAGCGGCTCGCGCAGCTACGGCGCTACGCAGTGTACCCATAGAATAGGAGACAATCATGGAAAGAATTCTTGAACGTGGTTTATTCGCTAGCCGTTGGCTAATGGCACCTATGTATGTGGGGCTTATCGCGGCACTCGGTGTGCTGATTTTTACCTTTGCAGGCGAGTTGTGGCACATGATTGAGCGCGCACCCAAGCTTGACCAAGCGGATGTTATTTTGGGCATTCTCTCGCTCATCGACCTGACGCTTGCTGGTAACTTACTGATGATTGTGATGTTTTCGGGCTATGAGAATTTCGTGTCGAAAATGGACATGAGGGATCATGAAGATATGCCTGAGTGGTTCGGCAAGGTCGATTTCACGACGCTGAAATTAAAACTCGTGGCATCTATTGTCGCAATTTCAGGAATTCACCTACTCAAGATTTTCATGGATATCGAGAAATACTCCGACCGTGAAATTCAGTGGATGGTGATTATTCACGTGGTGTTTGTGTTATCGGGCGTCCTACTGGCATGGATGGACCGCCTCGCGATGGGCGCAAAGAGGGCGTAGCTGTAGATTTTATGAACGTCTGGGTCCGATTGCCGTTGCAGTGTTCTCTGCGCCCAGACCATGTTCGGGCGCGCGCCCGTCACTCACTTCTGATGGATTGAAATCAAAGAACGGATTGACGACACTGTCTTGGTTATAAAGCAGGCGACCCCTGCGTAGTGCTTCAGTATCAAGGCCTACTATTTCGCCCCGTTCGCGCATCAGAAGCGCGTGAAGATGTGGACCAGTGACCGATCCTGTCGCGCCTTCGACACCTATAAGACGGTCTCGCTCGAGATAAATACTAGGCGGCACATCGCCTGCACCAAACAACATTAGACCATTCGTGTAACCGCGCTCTCGGTCGTGCTGAATTGCTGCGTTGAATTGATTGACGACTTCAGGATTGGAGAAATCTGAAAGCATGAGAGGACGGCGGCGTCTTGGGTCCCCTGAGGTGGGGTCGGCTACGGTCCGTAGTTCTGGATGCCGTCTGAAAAAAGCCTCGTTATCACGGAAGGGAAAATCTCCCGCAACGTAATCTAGATCGCGCAGGATGTTCGAATCAACAGCGCCTAAGTGGCCATAGCCGCTGCTGAATACCAGATGGCCTTGCCGATTCGTATGTGCCATGATTACGCTCAAACCAAAATAAGGGTCAAATACGATGCTGCGCAGATAGCCTTCACGCATCGGCCGCAATTGAAGCGGTTCACCCATACCCGCGAAGTCCAGCGCCCGATGCAACGAACTCGTAGCGCCGCCGATGTTTGTAGCTTCTCTGTCGCGATGACCATACCCCGAAGAGATACGATATTCTTGCCCTGATGCGATAGGAACCTGGAACAGGTAAAGCCCTGCACCGTGTTGGCCTAACAACGCGCGTGTTGCATTGTTGTCGAAGAGTGCGTTGATCGAGCCGAAGAGCACATCTTGCTCCTCGCTATATGCTGCTTCAAGACGTTCGACGATGTTCATGGAACGATAATCGTTACGTGTGCCCTGGATTCTTAGCGACTCTTCTCGGCGCTCAGGACGCGACATTTCCATATAGCGCTCTGCGATATAAGCATCACGAATGCTTAAATCAGAAACTGGATATTCATGAAATACCCCGTCTACTTGGGTGACGAGAGGCGCTTCATTCCCTAATGTCACGTTATAACGTGTACCAAGTCTGTTGATTGACCACTCCAGCAATACTCGCTGCTGTGGATTCATTCCAGATTCACGTGTAGTGCCCATAACATCATAGAATGCTTCTTGATTCTGTACGTAATGGGCGATGAGTCGTGCAGACGCACGATCAATATTAACATCACTAGCAAGCTCGGTTGTCACTAGTCGAGCTCTGATAGATTCATGTTCTAAAAGCGCAAGTACGTTTGCTGGGAATGGTGGAACTCCCTCACCGCGAATTCTGAAATCTCTTAGACCCATACTACGGGCAATTACCAATGCCTCGGTCTCCAATTCTATAATCTCGGCTGGTGTGAAGGGTTCTTGAATACCATTGCCATCAAGTATACGGGGGCCGATGATTTCTCGTAACTCTTCAAATGCACGACGAGGCGCATAATCAGTCAATTCATATTCGCCGCGTCTACTGTGTATCCAACGCGTACTTTGGTGGAAAAGCGTGCGCACTGTATCTAGATGTGTAGAAGTTAGCGGCGGCTCCAGCAATTGCGGAGACAGCGCCAAATGCGAAACGTTGTGTGATGTCCAGCTTCCAAAAGCCACTTCTAACTGCGCGCGATCGGCGAAACCAACACGAAGGTTGGGGTCCCACAAATGCATGTAGGCCTGTAATTCTATGAACTCTTCAGCGGTTAATGGCCTGCCCATTCGACTGCCCTATTCTTCTTCCTTATTAGGATAGGGCAAAAACACTAAGAAACGCTTAATGTGGCTGGCAATAACCTATTGAAATTTCAGTGTTTCAATAGATTAGCGATGGAAATATACGGTAAAAGCGCCTGTTTCTCGGGTATTGCGCCTGTATCCGCCGCGATGCCGAGGGCGGTGTCTACGGCGATTTCGCCCAAGAAATTCACTCCTTCTTCAGAGGCGAGTTTTTTGCCGCCACCCGTACCAAAAAGCGCGTGACGTGTGCCCGCAGGGTCAGTGAAATAACTCATATTCTCAATCACGCCCAGAATTGCAACGCCCAGTTTGCGCATAGCATGCAGTGCCTTGCGCGCATCCATCACCGAAACTTCCTGTGGGGTCGTAACAATCATCGCGCCATCCAACTTCACGTTTTGTGCCAAACTTAAATTAATATCACCTGTTCCAGGCGGCATATCGATCAGTAAGTAATCAAGCGGTTCTTCTGCCGTTCCCCAACGTGTCAGGCGTAACATCTGCACGAGTGCTTTCGTGATCATCGGTGCGCGCAAAATAGCGGCTTGCTCGCCCATCACCAGCCCAATCGACATGGCGCGAATACCGTAGGAAATGGGAGGAATCATTTGCCCATCGACCATTTCAGGGCGCAGATTCGTATCAAGCTGCAACATACGCGGAATGCTGGGCCCATAAATATCTGCATCCAAAATTCCGACACGATTTCCCGCGTGCGTTAATGCGTGGGCAAGATTGACTGTAGTCGTTGATTTACCAACGCCGCCCTTGCCCGAAGCGATCGCGACGATGCGCCCCACATGGGCAAGCGGCGAGTGATTTATCGAAGGTGGAATGGGTTTACTTGAACTCATGGTAAACTGTGTCTATATCTGTCATCGCACTCGCACAAGAGGAGATGACATGGCGCAAAGTCCATGGGGTAAACGACCAAGTGGTAATGGTGGTGGTATGCGGCCTCCTTCAGGGGGCGGTGGTGGCCAACCGCAAATGGATCTGGACGCATTGCTGCGTAAAGCGCATGAGCGCATGCGTGGCGCTATGGGGCCCGATGGCGGGGCGAGCGAAAAGCGCATTGCGGGAATGATTCTCGCGGCGCTTGCTGTTTTATGGCTTATCTCGGGTGTATATCGCGTGAATCCAGACGAGCTGGGCGTGGTGTTGCGCTTTGGTGAATATCAGCGCACGGAAGGCCCTGGCCTTAATTATCATTTTCCCTATCCCGTTGAGTCGGTGATGATTCCTTCGGTGACGACGGTCAATAAGGTGGAGATTGGCGGCGGCGGCGCGGTTGAGAATCCGACCATTCGTCGCGCGTCGGCGGAAATGTCGTATTTGCCGCAAAATCATGAAAGCCTCATGCTAACCTCTGACCGTAATATCGTTGATATCGGGTTTGAGGTGCAGTGGAAAATTGATGGCACGAACCCCCAAGACTTTTTGTTCAATGTGCGTGACCCTGCAGGCAGCGTGAAAGCAGTTGCAGAAAGTGCGATGCGAGAAGTGATTGGCCGCAATAAATTGGAAGACGTGTTGACCACTGCGCAGTCGCAGATTGCTGAGGACACCAAAGCAATTATGCAGCGTATTTTTGACCAGTATAAAGCAGGTATTGAGGTGATTGCCGTGAACTTAAGCAAGCCCGATGTGCCAGACCCTGTGCTTGGTGAATTCCAAGACGTGAAGCGCGCCGAGCAGGATAAAGAGACTGCCGAGAGCGTTGCCGAAGGTTACCGCAATGACATTATCCCGCGTGCGAAAGGGGAAGCCGTGCAAATGGTGCAGGCGGCGGAAGCGTATAAAAATCGCGTAGTTGCAGAAGCACAAGGTGATGTCGCACGCTTCAATAAGATTTATGAGCAATACGTGAATGCCAAGGATGTAACGCGCAAGCGTATGTATCTGGAGACGATGGAAGCTGTCATGAAGGGCATGCCTAAAGTGATTATCGACGAGTCGGCCAAGGGAACGGGCGTGGTGCCTGTATTGCCGTTACCTGCTGTCAGCCAACCGAAAGCGAGCGAGTAACCCATGGAAAAAATACTCATAAAAATTGGCGCAGCTTTGGCAGTGATGGGCGTGCTGCTTTATAGCAGCGTGTTTATCGTGGTGCAGACACAACAGGCGCTGGTATTGCAGTTTGGTGAAATCGTGCGTGAAATCAAAGAGCCTGGCCTCAAGTTCAAGCTTCCTTTTGTGCAGAATGTGATCTTCTTTGATAATCGCTTGCTCGATTTTCGTGCGCAGCCTGCAGAATTTATTTCTAAAAATCGTGAGACAGATGTTGAAGAGCGCGTAGTGATTGATGCGTTTGTGCGCTATCGCATTACCGACCCAGTGTTGTTCTACCAAGCGGTGCGTACCGAGGCCAATCTGGCCAGTCGCCTGAACAGCATTGTGGTGTCGAACATGCGTAAAACCTTGGCGAATCACTCACTCAGTGATTTGCTTTCGAAGGATCGCGCCGCGATCATGGAGCAGATTCGTTTACAGGTGAACCGCCAAGCAACGCGCGGTGATATGGAAGATCGTGCAGAAGGTTCTGTGGGCGTTGAAACGACACAGCGTCGCGGTCAAGGATTTGGTATCGAGATTCTCGATCTGCGCATTGTGCGCGCTGATTTGCCCGCCGACATTTCGCAAGCAACCTATGAGCGCATGCGTAAAAACTTCACCAAAGAGGCGCAGAAATTCCGCGCCGAAGGCGAAGAGCGTGCGCTTGAGATTCGCTCGAAAGCGGATCGCGAGAAAGTAGAGATTCTCGCCAAAGCACAGAAAGAATCAGAAACCATTCGCGGTGAAGGCGACGGGGAAGCAGCAGGCATTACAGCTTCGGCATTTGGTCGTGACCCGTCATTCTATGACTTTTATCGCTCCATGCAGGCGTATCGCAATACGCTTGCTAAGGAGGATACAACCGTGGTGATGTCGCCCGATAAAGGTTTCCTGAAGCAATTAAATCAATAGTTATTCGGAGTACCTATGCGTTACCTTATCGCTTCGCTGGTCATTGGGTTTTCATCCGTTGCTTATGCGGCCGCGCCTGAATCTTTTGCGCCGATTGTTGAGCCGCGCATGGCGGCAGTGGTCAATATTTCAACGACCCAGAAAATCAAACAGGCCTCTGCGGGGGTACCTTTCAATTTTGATGCATTACCGAATGACCCACAGTTTGCGCCGTTCAAAGAATTTATGGAGCAGTTCCAAAACCAAATGGGCGCACCGCGCGAGCAGGATGTGACGTCATTGGGTTCAGGATTTGTGATTGACCCTAAGGGTTATATCGTCACCAACAACCACGTTGTTGCGCAGGCGGATGAGATAAGCGTTACCTTCCCTGATGATACTAAGCTTAGTGCGAAGATTATCGGTACGGATGCTAAAACAGATCTGGCCTTGCTGAAGGTCGAGAGTAAAAAGCCGCTTACCTATGTTAGCTTCGGTGACTCAGACGCACTGAAAGTGGGTGACTGGGTGATTGCCGTGGGCAACCCATTTGGCCTTGGTGGTTCGGTCTCGGCGGGTATTGTTTCGGCGCGTGGCCGCAACATCAATGCGGGACCTTTTGATGACTTTATCCAAACCGATGCGGCGATTAATCGTGGTAACTCTGGTGGCCCACTTTTTGATGTGGCAGGTAAAGTGGTGGGTATAAATTCAGCGATTTTTTCGCCCACGGGCGGAAGTGTTGGTATCGGCTTTGCCGTACCGTCATCGATGGCGCAGCCGATTATCGAACAGTTGCGCAATAGCGGTAAAATCAGCCGTGGTTGGTTGGGTGTGAAGATTCAGGAAGTCACTGAAGAAATTGCCAACTCGATTGGCCTAAGCAAACCGCATGGTGCATTGGTGCTCGAGGTTAGCCCCGATGGTCCTGCCAAAGACTCGGGCATTCAAGCGGGCGATGTGATCGTGAAATTCAACGGCAACGAAATCAATGCGATGCGCTCGTTACCACGCATGGTGGCAGAGACCGAGATTGGCAGCCGTTCGGAAGTGACGGTATGGCGTAAGGGTCATGAGCAGCACTACACAGTGAAGCTCGGCCAGTTGCCAGACGATTCGGCAACACCGAGATCCATCAAACAACAACAGAACAAACCGCAAACACGCGAGAGTGATGTCGTGGGTATGGCGCTTGCGCCGTTGAATCGTGAATTGCGTCAGACCTATCGTATTCCATCACAAGTGAGCGGTCTGTTCCTGCTGGATATTAAGGCGAGTAGTCTTGCCGCGCAGCGCGGCTTGCGTCCAGGAGACGTGATCGTCGAGGCGAATCAGGATGCATTAGATAGCGTCGCAACTTTCCAATCCGTCATTGAGCGTGCTAAACGCGCAGGGCGTGACTATGTATTGCTCTTGGTGGCACGACGTGGCGAAACGCGATTTGTGACCTTGCCTGTGAAATAATATTTTGCCCAAGCGCCGCTAGGGCTTTCGGCCTCAACGGCCGTCGCGGCGGCGGTTTTTAAGTGGGCGTTTATGCGCCGCTTATTCTACCCATGCGTCACGCGGAATGCCCTGCACAAACAGCAGTGCCGACAAATCATTGTAATTGATGCGCGCTTTCGCTTGCGCCTGCACGGTTGGTTTGGCGTGGTAAGCAATACCTGTGCCTGCTGCAAGCAACATAGGCAGGTCGTTTGCACCGTCTCCTACTGCTAATGCATCGCCTAAGGCGCAGCCTTTTGCTGCGCAATAATGCTGCAGCATTTCGCGTTTAGTATCTTTGTCCAAAATCGGTTCCGCTACCGTACCGGTGAGCGCACCATTTTCCATTTCCAAAATATTGGCGACATCGACATCAAAGCCAATCTGCGCAGCGACGCGTGATGTGAAAAACGTGAACCCGCCCGAGACGAGTACGGTGTAAGCGCCACGCGCTTTCATCGTGCGCACCAACGTTTGTGCGCCAGCCATGAGCGTTATGCGTTCGCGCATGACGCGTTCCAAGTCTGCGGACTTGAGGCCTTTAAGCAGTGCGACGCGTTCACGCAGGGCGGCTTTGAAATCCAGCTCGCCATTCATGGCGCGCTCGGTAATCGCGGCGACATGGGCTTTCAGTCCTACGACATCGGCCAGCTCGTCGATGCATTCTTGCGATATCATCGTTGAGTCCATATCGCTGATGAGGAGCTTCTTCTCGCGGCCAGCCGTGGGCTGGATCACGATGTCTACACCATCTATTGCAGGCATCTCTGGCACGGAGTCAAAAAAGATATCGCACGCACGCCCTTCCTCTAGCCAAACAATCTGCCTCCCACCGCTAGGTGGGTTGAGTTTGGTGCCTTCTGGGGCTATGAGTGTCATCACATATGACATCGGACATTCTCATTTTAACGGGTACGACGTGCAGCGGAAAATCCGCCCTTGCATTGGAGCTAGCAGCAACGCGCCCTGCTGTCATCATCAATGCAGATGCCATGCAGATGTATCGCGAATTGCGCATTATTACCGCGCGGCCGACGGCGGAAGAAGAAGCGCAGACCGAGCATGCGCTCTACGGCGTTTTGGATGCAACCACGAATGGTTCGGTGAAGCTATGGCTTGAGATGGTCCTGCCCGTCATTGCCCATGCCCGCGCAGAAAGCAGACTTCCTGTGCTGGTCGGTGGAACGGGCATGTATCTTAAAGCGCTGATGGAAGGCATCAATGATATCCCGCCTATCCCTGATGATGTGCGCGCTGCCGTGCGCAGCACCGAGAATATCTATGATGCATTGCAAGCGAAAGATCCTGTAATGGCGGCACGCTTGAAGCCAGGTGACACACAGCGCATTCTGCGTGCACTAGAGGTGATGGAGGCAACGGGTGAGAGCCTTGCCAGCTTCCAAGAAAAGCCGACAACGCCGCCGCTACCCGATGCACGCTTTCATGTGTGTTTTGTCGATAAGCCGCGCGCGGAAATTTATGCGCGTATCGATGCGCGCTTTTTACAGATGATGGAGCAGGGTGCGCTCGAAGAAGTACGCGCATTGATGGAAATGCGATTGCCAGAATCACAGCCCTTGATGCGTGCACATGGCGTACCCGAATTGATACGCTATCTACAAGGCACCATGACGCAAGAGGAGGCGGTTGCAAAAGGGCAGCAAAACACACGTAATTATGCAAAACGGCAAATAACGTGGCTACGCAACCAATTCCCAAGCGCTCAAGCCATTGATAAATATGAGCAGTTTGGTCGTATTTTCACGTAATCTTCACACTATTTTGCAATGCGGGATGGTACATTGGCTCCTATGTTAGAAATCGCCAATCACCACGACGACGAGATGTTGTTTCAGGCATTTGAAGAGGCCCGAAGCCTTTTGCTCGAAGAGCATAAGGCTATGAAGCTTGAAATGAAAGAAATGGCGCGCGCTGGCAAAACTAAAGACCCAGATTACTTAACAGATGCCGAATTAAATGAAGGATGGAATTATACGGAAACGCTCCTTGATCATTTGAAGCAAGGATTAGCGGAGGCCAAGACGCGAGAGCAGCAAGAAAACCTAATACGTATCGCGCTTGAGAATGGGTTTAATTCAACCGTTATTGCTGGCCAACCCATATTAGGCTATGAGGCATTTGTAGAATTTATCAGTCTTTTCAAGGAAGAAATTGGCCAGCATTATGATCCTGAAGAAAATCCATGGACCGATTTTCTAGAAGATATGATAGAGTACGGCGATTTCCAGCACGACGCTTACTATGATGTTTGCGATTTAGTGGCAGCGCGACGCATTGCTAAAGGTGAAGATAGCGCGAAAGTATATAGTGAATCTCCCTATAGGTTGGCCTGCAAAGCTTATTCCGAAAAGCACCCCGAATTTGATTCTGATGAATTTACGTCCGAGCAGTTTGATCAAGTCAGTGAAGCTGCGCAAGATTTAGTTGAGGATGCGCTCACCCCGTTTGAGGCGTGCCTGCCTGAGCACTCGCCAATGTCTATTGCATGGTTCATTGGGCGTGCAACGGATTTGCACGAATCGCATTCGCGTACGCCAGTACAGCGATTAGCAGCAGCAGGACAAAGAAGTTATGGATTCACCCGACAAATGCCCGCCATCACACCCGCTAATGACGGAGGTGAAAGGTTGCCAGGCCTGAAGCTGCAAAGGTTGCGGATGTTCCCAAAAAGAATCGAATCTCCAACGGATATCGCTAACGATAATAGTGTGGGTGAAGGAGTAGAGATCTATAATAACCAACGTATTCAAAATAGGGTGGTTGATACGCTCACGCCTATTTTCCTCAACCATATTGATGCCGCGACAAATGTGCACGATCTTCTGGCCGCCAAGCGCCAGCTTCAAAGTAAATTGCAGGTTATGGAAACAGGGTCAGAGATCGCCCAGCGTTAGGCTGTATGGGCCCAACTATCTAAACGCTATTATTTTTCACAAAGCACATTGACGCAATCCTTTGAAAAGGCTAGGTTCCTGCCTCTTTATCCACAGGAGCGATTATGGCCGAGCCACGCGAATTAACTGGTGCCGAAATAGTAATCCAATCGATGCTCGATAACGGCACCGAGGTGGTATTTGGCTATCCAGGTGGCGCGGTGCTGCCGATTTATGACGCGCTCTTTAAGCAAAACAAGCTGCGCCATATTCTGGTGCGCCACGAACAAGGTGCGGGTCACGCAGCGGAAGGTTACGCGCGTTCGACCGGTAGGGTTGGCGTGTTGATGGTGACGTCGGGCCCTGGCGCGACCAATACGGTGACAGCTCTGACGGATGCGTTGATGGATTCGATTCCGCTGGTCTGTGTGACAGGGCAGGTGCCCACGCATGTGATCGGAACGGATGCATTCCAAGAAGCGGATGTGACGGGGATTACGCGTAGCTGCACGAAGCATAACTATCTCGTGAAAGATGTGAACGACCTCGACCGTATTATGCATGAGGCGTTTTATGTGGCGCGCACGGGTCGCCCTGGCCCTGTGCTTGTCGATATCCCAAAGGATATTTTGAATGCCGTGGGTCGCTATCGCGGCAAGGATGTGCCGATTCGTAAAATGACGGCCGTGGTCGTGAAGAAGCCAGATGCGAAAATGGTCGAGCGTGCGGTGGAGTTGATGGGCAAAGCGAAGCGCCCGCTATTTTATGTCGGCGGTGGCGTGGTGAACTCGGGTATGGATGCGTGCGATGCACTCACCAAGCTTGCGCATATGACGGGTTTCCCCGTGACGACGACTCTGATGGGCTTGGGCGCTTTTGCAGGCACCGACGCGCAGTTTTTAGGCATGCCGGGTATGCACGGATCGCTCGAAGCGAACATGTGTATGAGCGAGTGCGACGTGATGATCAATATCGGTGCGCGATTCGATGACCGTGTAACAGGCCGTCTCGATGCGTTCTCGCAAGGCTCGAAAAAAATTCACGTGGACGTGGATGCATCGAGCATCAATAAAATCGTGCATGTGGATTTGCCGATTACGGGGGACGCTGGCGAAACACTCGAGATGATGATCGCGCTGTGGAAGAAGAAGAAAGTCACTGCGAATAAAGAAGCGCTCGCAAAGTGGTGGAAGCAGATTGATGGTTGGCGCGGCAAGAATTCGTTCGGCTATCACCAAGACAAGCGCATCATTAAGCCGCAGCACGCATTGCGTCGCCTCAATGCGGCGCTCGAGAAAAAAGATTTCTACATCACAACCGATGTTGGCCAGCACCAAATGTGGGCGGCGCAGCACATCCTCTACGATAAGCCGAATCGTTGGATGACCTCGGGCGGCTTAGGCACGATGGGTTATGGTTTCCCCGCCGCGATAGGTGTGCAGATCGCGCACCCGAATAAGCCCGTTGTATGCGTGACGGGCGAGGCGTCGTTCATGATGAATATTCAGGAGATGAGCACGGCAGTGCAGTACCGCTTGCCAGTGAAAATCTTCATTTTGAATAACCAATATATGGGCATGGTGCGCCAGTGGCAGGAGATGTTCTATTCCAGCCGTTATTCCGAATCGTACATGGATTCGCTACCTGATTTCGTAGCACTTGCTGAAGCCTTCGGCATGAAGGGGATTCGCGTCAAAGACCCCGCGAAGCTGGATGAGACCATCAAAGAAATGATCGACCATAAAGGCCCCGTACTGGCCGATGTCTGGGTTGACCAGAATGAAAATGTCTACCCAATGATTCCTGCAGGTGCTGCGCATCACGAGTTAGTGTTGGGCCCCGAAGAAAGCAAACGCGAACTCAACAAGAATTTGGTGTAAGTTATGACCCAAGAATTACTCGATATCGTTTATGATATTCCCGATGAGGTTGTTCAAGAAGAGCGCCATATTTTGGCGGTGTTGGTGGATAACGAATTCGGCGTGTTGAACCGCGTGGTGGGGCTTTTCTCTAGCCGTGGTTACAACATCGAATCCCTCACCGTGGCAGAGGTTGATACGAAGAAACATTTGTCGCGCATTACGGTGGTGACTCGCGGCAGCATGCGCAAAATCAAGCACATCATCGCGCTTTTGGAGCGCATGGTGCCTGTACATAAGGTGCATGATTTGACGGTGGAATCGCCGTTCGTGGAGCGTGAATTGGCGCTGGTAAAAGTCGTGGGTAAGAATGATGATCGCGTCGAAGCATTGCGCATTGCCGATATTTTCCGCGCCAAGCCGGTCGATACCACGATTGATAGCTTCATTTTTGAAATTACGGGCACTACCGAAAAAGTGAATACTTTCATAGACTTAATGAGGCCCCTTGGGCTGGAAGAAGTCTGCCGCACGGGTGTGGCTTCCGTCGCGCGCGGTAAAAAGGGTATTTAGCGCTTTTATTTCTTAACAATCAGGTTAAAACGCTCGTCCGTACCCCAAGGAGAACGTCATGAAGGTTTACTACGATAAAGATTGCGACCAATCACTCATCAAGGGCAAGAAAATTGCCATCATCGGCTATGGTAGCCAAGGTCACGCACATGCGTTGAACCTGAAGGATTCGGGCGCAAAAGATATTACCATTGGTCTGCGTTCAACTTCGGCAACGGCTGCGAAAGCAAAAGCGGCTGGCTTCAAAGTAGCAGAAGCTGCGGAAGCGGTGAAAGATGCTGACGTGGTGATGATTCTCGCGCCAGATGAATTTCAGGCCGATATTTACGCAGGTTTAGAGGCGAATATCAAACAAGGCGCTGCGCTCGCATTCGCGCATGGTTTCAATTATCACTTTGGTTTCATCAAAGCGCGCGCGGACATGGATGTGTTTATGGTGGCACCAAAAGGCCCAGGACATACGGTGCGTGGTGAATATCTCAAAGGCGGCGGCGTGCCATGCCTTGTTGCCGTTGCGCAAGACGCTTCGGGCAATGCGCTGAAACTGGCACTTTCCTACGCTTCGGGCGTGGGTGGTGGCCGTTCAGGTATCATCGAAACCAACTTCAAAGACGAATGCGAAACCGATTTGTTCGGCGAGCAAGCGGTACTTTGCGGTGGTATCACACACCTTATCAACGCTGGTTTTGAAACGCTGGTTGAAGCGGGCTATCCGCCAGAAATGGCATATTTCGAGTGCTTGCACGAAACCAAGCTCATCGTTGACCTTCTCTATGAAGGCGGCATGGCGAATATGCGCTACTCGATTTCCAACACTGCCGAATATGGTGACTATGTAACGGGTCCGCGCATCATTACCGCGGAGACGAAAAAGGAAATGAAGCGCGTGCTCGAGGATATCCAGTCGGGTAAATTCGCGCGTGAGTTCATTGCTGACCGTGCAACGCAAGGTGCACACAAGCTCGAGAAGTATCGCGAAGAGTCCGCGAAACACCCAATCGAGCAAGTGGGTCAGAAGCTTCGTGCTATGATGCCATGGATTGCGAAAAACAAGCTCGTTGACGCTGCGTAATATAAACACCCGCGCGGTATAGGTGACCTATCTTCCGCGCGTGAAGAGAGGTTATGATGTCTAGCAACCGTATTATCATTTTCGACACCACCTTGCGTGACGGCGAGCAATCGCCCGGCATGTCCATGACGCGTGAGGAGAAACTCCTCGTCGCGGAAGTGCTCGATAATATGGGCATCGATGTGATTGAGGCGGGCTTCGCCATGGCCTCGGACGGGGACTTTGAAGCAGTCAAGGCGATTGCGGAAGTGACACAAAATGCAGTGGTGTGTTCGCTGGCGCGTGCGAAGGAGGCGGATATTCGCCGTGCAGCCGAAGCAATTAAGCCTGCGAAACGTGGGCGTATCCATACGTTTATGTCGACGTCGGAGATTCACCTCACACACCAATTCAAGATTTCGCAAGACCAGGCGCTGGAAGTAATTCGCGACGCCGTAAAACTTGCGCGCACCTTTACCGACAATGTGGAGTGGAGCGCGATGGATGCGACGCGCACCGAGCTCGATTATCTCTGCCGCGCGGTGGAAGTGGCGATTGCTGCGGGTGCGACGACGATTAACCTGCCCGATACGGTTGGCTATGGCACGCCTGAGAGTATTGCCAAGATGTTCACGCACGTGATGGGCAAAGTGCCCAATGCTGACAAGGCGATTTTCTCATTCCATGGTCAAAACGACCTAGGCTTAGCAACGGCAAATTCACTGGCTGCGGTGAAAGCTGGTGCGCGCCAGATTGAGTGTACGATCAACGGGATTGGTGAGCGCGCAGGTAACACGTCACTTGAGGAAGTGGTGATGGCGCTGAAAGTGCATAAGGCGCACTATAACGTAGAATGCGCCGTCAAAAGCGAGCATATCATGCGCGCATCGCGCTTGGTGACGCAAGTAACGGGTCAAAGCGTGCAGGTGAATAAGGCAATTGTGGGCGCGAATGCCTTTGCGCATGAGTCGGGCATTCACCAAGACGGCATGCTGAAGAACCGCGACACCTATGAAATCATGACACCTGAGTCGGTCGGATTGGCGAAATCGAACCTCGTGATGGGGAAACATTCTGGCCGAGCGGCGTTTAAAGATAAACTAGTAGAATTAGGGCTTTCGCTTGGGGATAACGCGTTGGAAGATGCCTTTGTGCGCTTCAAAACCCTCGCCGATAAGAAGAAGGAAATTTACGACGAAGACATCATGGCGCTGGTTGGGCGCGGGGTCGATGATGCGCGCTTCGTATTTGAGAAATTGAGCGTGGAATGCGGCAGCGATGGCCCGCAAATGGCACGACTTGCCCTGCGCATCGATGGCAAGACGCGTACCGCGAAAAAAGAAGGTAACGGACCAGTGGATGCAATCTTTAACGCGATTAAATCGTTGGTCGTTGATTATTCGGACGTGGTGCTCAAGCTGTACCAAGTGCATGCAGTGACAGGCGGTACGGACGCGCAAGCGGAAGTCACCGTGCGTTTGGAGCGTGCTGACCATCTCGTCAATGGTCATGGCGCGGACGTGGATACGCTGGTGGCCTCAGCGAAAGCTTACATTTCCGCACTCAACAAGTTGGATGGATTTACCCGCCGCATCCATTTCAAAGACACGCATGAGGATGCGCCGTCCACAGCCGCTTAAGCATTTTCATTGCGATAAGTGCGACAACGTGGCAAGCCATACATGTTCTAAATGATGTGGAGACTCCATGTTCGGATTCGGAAGATTATTGGGCCTTGTTTCAGAAGATATGGCGATTGACCTCGGCACCGCCAACACCCTTGTGTATGTGAAGGGTCGCGGTGTGGTGCTGAATGAACCTTCGGTAGTGGCGCTGCGCCAAGAACGCGGCATGATGGTGCCCTATGCATTCGGTAATGAAGCAAAGTTGATGTTGGGCAGAACGCCTGAAAAAATCGAAGCGATTCGCCCACTCAAAGATGGCGTGATTGCAGATTTCCGCGCGGCGGAAGAGATGATTAAGTACTTCATTCAGCGCGTGCATAATCGCCGCTCCTTCACGGGCCCGCTCATTATTATTTGCGTGCCTGCTGGTTCAACGCCAGTCGAGCGCCGCGCAATTCAACAGTCGGCAGAAAATGCAGGTGCTCGCGATGTGTACTTGATTGAAGAGCCAATGGCGGCGGCTGTTGGTGCGGGTCTTCCCGTGACGGAGCCAACGGGTTCGATGATCGTCGATATTGGCGGCGGTACGACGGAAGTCGCCGTATTGTCGCTGGCGGGGATTGTCTATGCGCGTAGTGCGCGTGTGGGTGGCGATAAGATGGATGAAGCTATCATCAACTATATTCGCCGTTACCATAACTTACTCATCGGTGAAGCAACCGCAGAGCGCATTAAAAAAGAAATTGGCGCAGCACTGGCACCTGCGGATGGGCAGGGCAGGCTCGTTGAAATTAAAGGCCGCGATTTGATGAATGGCGTGCCGAAGGAATTATTGCTTAGCGAAGCACAAATTGCTGAAGCGCTTGCTGACCCCGTGAATCAGATTATTGAGGCGGTGAAGGTCGCCCTTGAATCCACGCCCCCAGAGCTTTCGAGCGATATTGTCGATAAAGGCATTGTCATGTCGGGTGGTGGTTCGCTGCTCAAGCATCTCGATCTGGCATTGTCGCAGGCTACGGGATTGCCTGTATTCGTGGCGGAGGATGCACTTTCCTGTGTGGCGATTGGTACGGGCCGTGTGCTGGAGCACCCCGAGACCTTGAAGCACGTGCTGTTCAAGCAAGACTAGTTTCTATACCCCAACCCATCTGATTTCTGCCTGCGCGTTAGGCAAATAAAAACCCGCGCCTGATTGCTCACACGCGGGTTATTTATTTAGAAGACCTAGGTTAGAACTTATTCATGTCTTCACCACCCAAGTTGTGCACGAGCACTCCATCCGCGTAATAGGTGTGATCACCATTCATGCGCAGATTATAGAGTTTCTGCTCATGACCTGAGTTTTCTTTAGTGTCAATTGAGTGGATAACCACTTTCTTGCCACCTTCCGTGAGCATCACATCACCTACGCTTAGGACTTTGAGGTTACCCAAGTCACGATGGATGCGCTCATCCTTCGTGTGGCTATACTCAAGGCGGGTTAGTTCTGGGTCAATTGCCGCCCAGCCATTTGTCGTCATTACTGGGTGTTCGCCAGTAATGAAATGGCGGCCGCCATTGATGCTGTAGGTAGGCTCATCTGTCTCGTAGATGTCTACTGCCAGAATCATGTTCTCCAGCGTCTGACCTTGTACTAAGTCACCCACTTCAATCTGCTCGATGGCTTTATAGCTACCATCGGACATTTTGATTTTGGTGCCCGTAACGAAGCAGCCACCGCCACCGCCGCCACCGCCGCCGCCGCCACATGCCGCGCAGCAATAGCCAGTACCTGTAGGTGTACCAATACAGCTTGATTCATCAGTAATCAGACAGCTTGAACCAAATCCTGCGTCAGCGCATGGATCGCTTGGTGCGCATGCACCGTTAGCAATCGAGCAGTTTGCGTTGCTGCCACCGCCAGAACCATTACAGGTCCAGGTTTGGCTGCCGCCACATGAGCCAGCATTATAGCCAGATGGGCTACCTGCAGAACATGTGTTCGCACCGCCGCCACATACACCGTTGACTGCACATGCATGCGTATTACATGCTTGTGACGTTGAACCGACGCATGCTGCACCACCATTGGCAGGTGTCGGATTGTTACATGCGCGTGTCTGTGTGCCACCACCGCAGCTTACAGAACATGCGCTCCATGCACTCCAGCCACCATTAACAGGGCAGCCAGTCGTATTACATGCTTGTGACGTTGAACCAACGCATGCCGCACCACCATTGGCAGGTGCGGGGTTGGTACAGGTGCGTGTCTGTGTGCCGCCACCGCAGCTTACAGAACATGCGCTCCATGCGGTCCATCCGCCATTGACGGGACACCCAGAATTCGCTGAGGAACAGTTCGCGTTCGTACCGCCACCAGAACCGTTACAGGTCCATGTGCGGGTTGTACCGCACGCCGTTAAGCCGTTATCACCACTGACCGTACCTGTGCTACAGGCGCCTGGGACACCGCTACACAAACCATTAACCACTGGAACGTTCGAGATACCAATTTTCGCATTGGCAGTCATTCCTGTGAAGCTGCTCCACTGCGATGCATTACCCGTTGGTACGCATAGTCTTTCGGTGGTGCTGTAATTGGTGATTACTTTACTCACACCATGAGCCGTGATGGTCTGGGTGGTATTAGGTGCAATGTACGTACAGGCATTAACCTGTGCTTGAGCGCTAGAGAGTGGTGTGAAAACGAGCAGTGCTAATGAGAATAAACACGCAACCATGTAACGCGAACAATATGACACCATAATCTAGCCACCCCTATAAATTCATTATTATTAACGTCTATCTTATCTTAATTATTAACACTTCGCAAGCACGCTCCCTATTGCACCGCGATAACCTAGCAGCGAAAAGGGTTATTGCTCTTAGGCCCCAACACGCTTTTCCAATCGCTCTAAGCGCTGTTTAAGCTGCTGATTCTCTTTCTCTAATGTATCGATACGTGTCTCTAATTTCCTGACCTGATCCACCAGCGCTAGGAATTTGGTATAGAGCTGCTTTACTGCCTCGATAACGGGTAGAATGAGCTTATCATAGGCAACCTGTTTGATTTGGTCGCCTTTACCATTCACCGCTTCAGGCATGACTTTCTCGACGTCTTGCGCAATCACGCCAATATCTTTGCTGCCGTCTTTTTTCCACGTGAAATGCACCGCGTGAATTTTCTGCAACACCTCTAAAGCATTTTCCGCGAAGGCTGGATGAATGTCGGCTTTCAAGCGTGCGTCGGAAGGCGAGAAGAAGCCAGATGCCAGAACATCAGCCCCAACCGTAAGGCCGTAAGCAGCATTCACGCCTGATAATATACCCACTTTGCCCTGAAAGTTTGTATCGGCCGTGCCGCATTGCAGGGCGTAACTTGCAGTGCCGATATAGCAGTAACGCTGTGAGCCGGCTTGCTGCGCGAGGAATGCGTTATTGGAACCATCTGCGGTAGCGAGCATTGCAAGTGCACCAGTAACGGCTGCAGGCACATGGCCCCTCACACCATAGGAGTTGTTGGCATTACCCCACCCATACACACCATAACCTCCCGTAGCGACCGTATCGGCAATGCCATACACGCCTATATATCCACCTGGTCGGTAAGTAACGCCATATGCACCATAGGCATTAGCAACGCCAAGGCCGCCGTAATGCAATCCATCTTGAGATTCTCCGCGTACTGCCCAGTTTCCAGAAGCATTTGAGGTGCTTTTGCCAATGATTGGAAAATCTTGGCTTGATACATATATGCCGCGCCCAGTTCCTGTATTAGAATACTCTGATAAGTAGCTTGGGGATGCAACAGCGCCCTCCACTTTCAAACGTGCTGTGCCTGGTGTTGTTGTCCCGATGCCGACGTTGCCGTTAGCTGTGATGCGCATGCGTGGAGCACCCGCAGTCGAGAATTCGAGCTGGGAATCCGCAATGGAGCTAATGGTTGCGTTGTTTACTCCGGTATCGGTAAACTGTAGGGAGGTGCCATAATTGCCGCCGCCTTGTGCACTCAAGAACGATACGAAATTGATAGAAGCACCAGTTGTCTGGAACGCTGCAGAACTTGCGCCCCCACCCGAGCCTACTACGTGTAGGCGACCGCTCGTTGGTGTTGTCGTACCAATTCCCACATTGCCTGTTGTGGTGCTGCCGTCATTACCAACGCTGTGAATGTTGTCGCCCACGTTTGACCAGAGGTTGGTGCTGCTGCCTGTGCTTACGGCGCTTAGGCGGAATTTAGGCATCCAGCGCACAAAGTCGTCAAAGAAGCTGGCAGCAACAGAGCCATTGTTAAACCGCGCGTCGCGGAAGGTGGCGTCGTCATTACAGTTTTGAACGTCCAGATTGGTGCTCGCGCCGCAGGCAACGGGAGCGCCAGCCGTTTGGTAACGTAGCCCGCCTTTACCATCACTACCTGTCGATACAATAACGTAGCTCACGCCAGAATTCGTGCCACCAGCCGCGATAGTATTGCCGCCACCATCCAGCAAGGTAATCATGCCTTGATAGACGGGTGCTGTGCTAACGAAGTCAACGTCGTTGGTGTGGCGTTCAGTGACAGCATAGATATAGCGATTGCCAAATTCATCCGCGATGGAGCGGTCGCGCAATCCGAGTGCGCGCACGGGTAATGCTCCAATACGCACCCCACCGATTGAAACGGTACCCGCTAACGCTGCGCCAGCATTACACACGCCCGCTTCATTACCAAAACCCGCAGCACCCAGTGCCAGTGTGCGGTTTGCGGGGCAGGGTAGGCGGCGTTGGGTCTTGAAATAATCCTGCAGCGCTTGGTTGATGCTATCAAGCTGCGTATTGCTCGCGACATTTGCTTGCTGTTCGACCACGGTGGTGCCGATGCTTAATCCACCTGCTGTCATTACGCCTAAAATGGCGAGTACAATTGATAGTTCGACCAGCGAAAACGCGTAACGATAGGAGCGCATCCAAATTCCTCTGAGGAGGGTTTTAAACGTGGAGGGATTCTACCATGAGCGGCTCAGGCTTACCAAGTGATTATGTAAGCACAGCAGCTATAGGTGTAATAAATAATGTGAACTGCGTGGTTTTTACCTTTTCTTAACGCTTGCAGTGTAGAGTTCGGTTCATGCAATCAAACACTCCATCGCCACTCACGGCATATGATTTACTAAACGCCAACGATAAGCGTATGGTCGATGCGTATGTATATCGCGAGTTAGCACAACGTGTGGCTGGCAAAGTGCCAGGTAATACACGTCCTGCGCTGACCCAAGATTACATGGTGGTGAATGCAGGCGTGAAGGGCATTGTACCTAAGCAGCCCGCAGGTCGTGGGACCGCAAGCTACAATGTTGAGATGCACATTGAAGTGATGCGTGACGTCGTAGCTAGTAACCCGATGTTTTTGGGTAGCATCCGCGCGCTGTTGCCGCAGATTGAAAAAGAATATCCAGATGTAGATTTCACTGCACAAACGCAGATGTTCATTGATTTTAACGGCGATGAATTTGATGCACCCAGTGAAATATCGCGCCTAATCAACAGGTCTTAGCGATTTTTGCTTGTCATCAGGCGGTGACTAGGCGCATAGTAAACCCAAGCTCCTTATCTTAGAGAGACATGCATGACGCGCTGGCGCGAGACATCCATTCGCACAACGTCCTCCACTGGCTTGCTGGTGTCGCGGGGGCTGGTGATTGTCTTGTTCATTACCGCGCTGACATTTGTCGCTCTTTCGCGCTCTCAACATACTTCGCTAGCGCAGGCACGGATTGCGGTGCTAGGGCAAATGGCGCCCGTATTTGAGGTGATGGCGAAGCCGATTGAAGCGTGGCATAGCCTGCTTGCGAATATGAGTGGCGTGTGGAACGCCCACCACACGAATCAATTACTGAAAGCCGAAAATGATACGCTGCGTCATTGGCAGTCGGTTGCGATGTCGCTCAAGGCAGAGAACGAGGCACTGCGCCAAATGATGCAATACCAGCCCGTTGAGCGTGCTACGTATGTGAGTGCGAAAATTACGGGCCATATTGGCGGTGCATTTGCACAGCAGGTGTTGATTAATGCGGGTAAGTCGGATGGTCTCAAACCTTACCAAGCCGTGATCGATTCGCATGGCCTTATCGGGCGCGTGATGGACTCGGACGATCATACGTCGCGTGTGCTGCTCATCAATGATGCGTCGTCGCGGATTCCTGTGGTGACGGCAACCAGCCGTGAGCGTGCCATTATTGTTGGGACGAGCGGTGAATTGTTGCGCTTGGCATTCGTGTCGCCGCAATCCAAAACACAGGTGGGTGATGTGGTCTTGACCACAGAAGAGGGCGGGTTAATGCCTGCCAACATCATGGTGGGGACAGTGTTTAGCATTCAAGATCGTACCGTGATGGTGAAGCCAATGCGCCCTGTAGATCGCGCAGAATTTGTGCGCATCGTCCAGCACCGTTCACACTAGTATGGTGATTAGGTCGCGTTCCTTTTCAGATCAATGTATGCACATGCTGCCTGCCGTTGTCGGCGTAGTGATGGTGCTCTTTGGCGCGTTGCCTTCACTCATTAAAGGCTATGATTTGTTCCCCCATATGGGGTTGCTGCTATGCTGTTTTTGGGTCATGCATTATCCGCGTGTCTGGCCGTTGTGGTTTGTTTTTATTTTAGGCTTGGCGCAAGACACAGTCACAGGCACGGCGCTTGGTACTCAAGCATTCTTGTTGATGGTGTTTTGTGCAGCCATTACACGCTATGCACGTCAATTGAATCTGCAAAATTTCCGACTGCTATGGGTGCAGATTGCGATGCTCAGTGCAATCTACATGACCGCCTTGTGGCTACTCATGTCGTGGGTGATGCGCGCGTGGCTGCCAATTGTTCCAGCGCTTAGCGAATTGTTTTGGACGATTCTATTCTACCCCCTTATCCACCTGTTATTGATTCCTATCCTCAGGTTGCTTCCGCCGCTACGATAGTGCTAGACACTACGCATGGCACGTTCGCTCAATCAGCTTCAGATGCTCAATCGTCGCACCGTCGTATTTGGCGGTATTCAAGCTGCAGCAGGTGCTGCGCTCTTATCGCGGCTCTATTATCTGCAATTCGTTAAGGGTGATGAGTTAAAAACCGAAGCAGAAGGTAACCGCATTAAGGTTCAACTTATTATTCCACCGCGCGGTGTGATTACCGACCGCATGGGCGTGATGATGGCGGGTAATGATATTAGCTATCGTCTGTATATTGACCGTGATCAGCCCAAACAGGCGCGCAAAACCATCGTTCGTTTGGCAGAGTTGCTCGCATGGGACGCGGCGCAAACGAAGCGCGTACTGGATCAGATTCCACCACGAAGACCGGCGGGACCACTCTTGCTGGCTGAGCAATTATCGTGGGAGAATATGGCAAAAATAGAGTTTCATTTGCCCGAGCTTCCAGGCGTTGCGATTGAAGAAGGCCAGTGGCGCAATTACCCATTTGCGGATCACGCCGCGCATTTATTGGGCTATGTTGGCAAGGTGTCGGAGCGCGATAATCGCGACCATCCGTTGCTGCGTTTGCCTGATATGAAAATCGGCAAAAACGGTATTGAGTATTTGTTCGAAGAGCGCCTGCGCGGTACGGCGGGAACGCGCCATATTGAGGTGAATGCCCTTGGCCAGCCGATTCGTGAACTTAAAAAAGAAGAGCCGATTGCAGGCGGCGCGTTGAAGCTGACGGTGGACAGCCGATTGCAGGAATTTATTGTGCAGCGTTTGGGTGATCAGGCGGGTGCGGTGGTGGTCATGCATGTGCATACGGGCGATATTCTGGCGCTGGTTTCCATGCCGGCATTTGACCCAAATGAGTTCAGCAAAGGCATTAAAGAAGGCTACTGGAAAGCGCTGAATGCGAATGAAAAAATTCCACTCATGAACAAAGCGATTACGGGGCAATATCCTCCTGGCTCAACCTTTAAAATGCTGGTGGGGCTTGCGGCGCTGCGTGAAGGTAAAATCAATCCGCGTACGACCGTACATTGTCCTGGCCATTTCTTCTTGGGTAATCACCGCTTCAATTGTTGGAAGCCTGAGGGCCACGGAACCATGGATTATAAGAGCGCGATTGCACAATCATGCGATACGTATTTTTACACGGTTGGTCGCCAAGCGGGGATTGAGGGAATCGCTAAAATGGCGAATGATTTGGGATTGGGTGAATCAACAGAACTTGGTTTGATGAGCGAAAAGGGCGGTATTATCCCAACCCCTGAATGGAAAGCGCGCATTGGTCGAGGCGTGTGGAATCCTGGTGAGACCATCAATACATCGATCGGTCAGGGTGACGTGCTGACAACGCCGTTGCAGTTAGCGGTGATGATTGCACGCATGGTGAATGGCGGTAAGAAAATCTTGCCGCGACTGACGGAAGAAGTAGCGATACGCGAAGACGGATTTATCGATATTGATGAAGCGTTCCTGAAGCTCGCCCAAGAAGGTATGGATATGGTGACTAACGCACCAACCGGCACTGCCTATGCGAGCGGTATTCGCGAAGAAGCTTACCGCTTCGGTGGTAAAACGGGAACGTCGCAAGTGCGGCGCATTACGATTCGTGGCCTTAATCAAAATACACTCCCATGGAAATATCGCCATCACGGATTATTCGTTGGCTACGGCCCTACGCATGATCCGCAATATTGTTGTGCCGTGCTGATTGAGCATGGTGGCGGTGGTGCGTCGGCGGCAGCGCCTGTTGCTAAAGATGTCATGCAAAAAACGATGGAGTTGTTCACGTGATCTCGGCGCATCAGTGGCGTAAAATGGGGCGCAGGCTGCGTGATGTTCACGCGCCGATTATGCTCGTCATATGCGTTCTATGTGCCATCGGTTTGATCATGCAATATTCGGCAGCAGGTGGTGCATGGCGTGTGTTCGCTGTGCCGCAAGCGATACGCATGGTCATCGGATTTGGCGTGTTTGCTGCATTGGTGGTGATGCCAACGCAGCGCTTGTTGCAGCTTTCGTACCTCACCTATGCTGGGTGTCTGGCATTGCTGGTTATCGTAGAGGCTATGGGATTTATCGGTATGGGCGCACAGCGCTGGGTGAGCCTTGGCGTGTTTAATTTGCAGCCTTCGGAGTTGATGAAGCTTGGGGTGATTCTGGCCTTGGCGCGCTATTTCCATGGCGCGACGTTGGAGGGCACGCGGCATATATTAGTATTGTTGCTGCCTGCTTTCTTGGTGCTCATGCCCGTGGCGTTAATCTTGAAACAGCCTAACTTAGGTACGGCAACCATCGTGGCGTTTATTGCGTTCTCAGTCTGTTTTATGGCGGGGATTCGTTGGTATTATTTTGCCAGTGTCATTGTCGCCGCCGCTGCCGCACTGCCTGTTGCCTACAGCTTATTGCACGATTACCAGAAGCGCCGCGTGATGACGTTTCTTGACCCAGCGAGCGACCCTCTTGGTGCGGGCTATAACATTATCCAATCCAAGATTGCGATTGGTTCGGGCGGGTTTATTGGTAAAGGTTTGTTGAATGGTTCGCAGGGTCAATTAGACTTTTTACCTGAAAAGCAGACCGACTTTATTTTCACGATGTTGGCCGAGGAATTTGGCTTTTTCGGCTCCTTTGTACTGCTGGGTCTTTATGCAGTGCTTTTGGCGTTTGCACTGCTCTTGATGCGCAATTGTCGTCATGCGTTTGGTCGATTGGTTGCGGCTGGGGTGGGGGCAATGCTGTTCGTGCATATCTTCATTAATATGGCGATGGTCATGGGCATGATTCCCGTGGTAGGGGTACCATTGCCGTTCCTTTCTTATGGGGGCTCGTTTCTCATCAGTACCTTAGCGGCTTGCGGCCTTTTGATGCATGTTTACGTGAACCGAGATGCCAACGTGCCGCGCCCGAGACAGTTTGGCCTATGAGGAGAAAATCCGCGCATTTTATGCTAATTTCTGCTATAGTACCTGCCATGAAGCTACGACGCTTAGATAATGCTGGGGCCACCATCGTTGAGTTTGCACTCGTTGCGCCCGTCTTCTTCTTATTGCTGATGGCAATTATCGAATTTGGCCTGATAGGCTTTCACCAAGTTGCGATTGAAAGCGCCGTTGCTGCAACGGCGCGTGAGGCAAGCCTCGGGAAAGCAGCGCCTGGGGGTGATCGTGTGGAATATGTGCGCACGCATCTTCGGCAGAAACTTAGGGGGCTTATTAATTCTAGCCAGTTGCAAATCTCGGCTTCAACGGTGGTGAGTGGTGGTACCACGGCATCGCCCGACATTTGTATGGACGACCCGCCGCGTTTAGGTGGCCCGTGTGAACCGCCCCTCATTTATGAAGAAACGAATGATATTCCTGGCTATCAAGGTGCCGACGCCTCGGTTAGCTTAGGCAATGCTGGGGATGTGGTTGAGGTGCGTGTGCTCTACCCATGGCGCGTGCAACTTCCATTGATGAGTCGCTTTTTTGGTAATAATGGCGTATTCCTGATTACCGCTAATACGATTGTAAAGAACGAGCCATTCTGATGCGCGCACTGTTTCGTAGATTCTGTTGTCATCAACAAGGCGTTGCGCTCATAGAGTTCGTTTTTGTATTGCCGCTGATTTTGTTGCTGGTGCTAGGCGGTACGGAGCTTACACGCTATGTGCTGATCACCCAGAAAATTGATAAAGCGGGCTACGCAATTGCCGACTCGGTAGCGCAATCACCGCCCGATGGCGCGGGCGCACTGAGCGAGGCAACGCTTAACGCAACGCTTACCACCTATGACAGTTTGCTGCGACCGTTTGATAATCCTGCGCGGCAGTCGGTGATTGTAACCTCCCTTCAACGTTGTGGTGTGAACAACCGTATTTTGTGGCAATTTGCTGGTGGCGGCACACTCTCGAATGGCGAGACTACTTCCATCGTGAACGGTCTTACGCCTGCCGCAATTAATGCAAGCGTGCAAAATAGCAGCGCGACATTTCCTGCGGCGATTTCATCGGAACTGGTGACGATGATGAATGAAGAGAACATGATTGTTGCGGAAGTGTTCTATTCCTACGAGCCATTTTTATCAGATGTGCTGGACGGTATTTTTGACTTTGCAATTCAGCCTGCCGTGCAGGTGCGACGTGTCTTTTTACACCCGCGTAATGGCACACTGAATTGCTTGCCACCTTCGTTTGGCTGCGCGGATTGTGCGTCGGCACCGGGTGGTAGTTCAAGCAGCAGTAGCGGTGGCGGTCCTGGCGATATTTGCCCCCCAGGCTCATGTGGTATTGGAAGTTTGGCGGGTGCCATGCCATGTGAATGTGTGCCAAGTGGCGGCACGACACGCGGTTGGAATTCAGGGCCAGATGGATGTGGCTTGTACCGTTGTAATAACGGAAGCTGGACGTTCATTGGCGCCCTTATTTGTACGACTTCACCAGTATGCCCATGAGGATTATGAAACGTTTCTTGAAGCAATTTATTGGGTCTAATGACGGTAGTGTTCTGATCATCGCGGGATTGATGATTTTAACGCTCACGGCCGTATCAGGTGCAGCGATCGATTTGGGGCGTCAACAGTTAGTGCGTTCAAAATTGCAACAAGCTTCTGATGCAGGGGCGATTGCTGCAGCAACGATGCCGAGCGACGCAACGCAGGCAGAAAAAGAAGCAGCAGGACGGCGTTATTTTGCACTGAATTTCCCTAATGGATATATGGGTATTGCGCGGCCCAACCCTGCTGTCTCCATATCGAACGGTGATATTTTAGTGACGGCAACGGCAGATGTCCCTACGCGGTTTGTGAGTCTTTTGGGTATTAATACGGTTGTGAGTACGGGCCGGACGCGCATTGCCAGCAGCTCGACCACCACAGGTAATAGCTATGATCTTATCATGATCCTGGATAATTCTGGATCCATGGGATTAGCCGATGCGGGCGGTGGACAAACGCGTATCGCCGCACTGCGTAACTCGGCGTTAAACATTGCGACCAATTTATTGCCTGATGGCAATACTGCCAACCGCATCGCCCTAGTGCCATATGATGCAGGCGTGCCTCCAGGTGCTGGTGCTGACACGCTACCACTTACGGAGAATCGCGGCACTGTTACCTCTGAAATTAACGCCATGCGTGCTGTAGGCGGCACAAACAGTGGAACGGCGTTCGGGTATGCGGCTAGCCGTGCTGGATTCGTACAGTCCATGCGAAATGACGTAGTGCGCACGGTGGTGTGGCTGACGGACGGCGTCAATAATACCGTATCTTCCGATAATCAAACGCTGCAAAATTGTGCAGATTTCAAAGCACAAGGTATTGTTGTATTCACCATCGCTTTTGGAAGTACGGTTGCGGCTAATGCGGGTGTGCGCAGTTTGATGAGCAGTTGTGCGACGGGTGCGCCTGGTACGAATGAAGGGCAGTATTTCTTTATTGCGCCAGATGCTGCAACATTATCAACAACCTTCAATTCCATTCTGACAACGGTTAGTAATTTGCGGATTACAGAGTAGCGATGTGCGCGGCTTCTGGCGCGATCACTTCAGCATTACGAAGCTCGTGCGTGCTGATCGTTGAGCGTGGCGTGTCGAGCGCCTGATCTGGGTGGTTGCCCTTCGTGATGCTATTGGGTGATTCGCTGACAGGCGCTTGTGTAGCGGCCACAATATTTTTTTCTACAACAGGATAGCGTTCGAGTAGCGATTCAAGAGTCGTGCCTTTCGCCAACTCTGTTTGCATGTCCTTTACTGCTTCCATGCCATAACGGTTAGCGACCTCAATATAGGCCAATGTCGTTTTTGGATTGCGCGTATCGATCAAGTCGTGACCGAGCATGTAAACGAATTTAGGTAACGGGAAATTCGCCTGAGGAATTACTTGTCCTTGTGCATCGAGAAGGTTCTCGTGTTTATATGCATAGGTGAGGTTCATTAGCTCAGCGACGCGTTTGAAAATTACCTGACTATCTGCCCATACGGCGCCTTCGCCTGTGCCGCGCTCAACCACGTTCGAGAACATGCGCTGCGGGTTAAACTGCTCATTATAATGTTGATAGAGATCGAAAATCTCGCCGACGGTAACTGGCTGGCCAAGGCCATTGCGCGGATTAATTTTGTTATTCACGAAGGTCACTAAGTCTTCAAACATCGTCGACTTACGCTTCCATGTTTCGCTAAGTGCCTGCGCACCTTTCACACCCAACAGCAAATCGGCTAGATGGCCATTGCGGAACGGGATAGCGCCTACAAACAATCCATCCACCAATAAGCGCTCGGACATTTTGTCGCGGTAGTTTTTCACGGTCGCTTTGACGATCATGTTTTGACTGCGCTCAATGTCTTGGAATGTTACTGTGTCTGGGCTTTTACCAAATTCATATCCTACCGACTCACTGAACATATTCATGATGTCGTTGCGCACCATTTGGCTGTATTGCAATGTGAGGGCACCACTGCCCAGACCAAGCGCGCCTGTGTAGGTTGCGGCCTCTAGTTCATCGAGCGGTACTTTGGGAAATAATTTTCGCTGAATGAAGCGTCCGCCAAAACCTGCGGTGTTTAGAATACTTACGCGCGCCTTCTCAATCCATCCACCGATTCCTTTGCCTGCGGTGGTTGCAGCATCCACTTTCTTGGCGAATGCTAAGCCTAGCGCACCACGGAATACGTAACGACTAACAAGCGCGAGTAGTAGCAAGCGCGTAAATTCTGACGTGGGTGCGAGTGTAGACTCTGTCTTGGAGTGCATCGGGTTCATGCCCGAAGTTGGACGTGCGTAAGGAGGCAAACCCGCCGGAGGTGGCGGCGATTGCGGCGCGGTAGTCTCATTTACTGTAGGTGCGTTTTCTTGCATCCAACATCCTTTTCCTACGCTTTTCATTCTAACGTAGCGGACGGTTCAAAACACCTTGAGACTTATGAAGATTGTGTGACAGAAGCATAGCGCAAGGCGCTAAGCCATGCAATTTTTGCATTACTCGGAGTTCGTTATAAGTTTATGATAAATAACAATAATACTGCGAATTCGAAGAGGGCGATGGTAAAAAGTGTCATGAAGCGTGCGAGATCAGTGGCCTCTAGCCGTGCAGTCCCATCACCAATCCATGGCGTTTGATGGATTTTTCCATTCACCACACGCGGCCCGCCAAGGCCAATTTTCAACGCTGCGGCAACAGCATAGGCATGGTGTTCATCCGTGGCGCGCGCATAGGCAGATAGCGCTGCAAAGGGTTTGGCTTTAGGAACAAATATACTGGCAAGAAAGAGTAACGCGATACTCAGTAACGATGGCACGGCGTCGACCAAGGTAAAGCAACGACCTGCTGCCCAGCCGAACGCTTTCCAATCTTGTTCGCTATCACGAAAGTAATGTGAGGCAACGGCTAGCATGTAGTAGCACAGCATGCCTTTAAGACCCAACAACGCAAACCAGAAGGCGCCGCCCACGAGCACAATCGTGAAATGGTGAATCAGACCGAGTATGATAAGGCGTAATGTGCCGTGATGGTCAGGTGCGCTTTGTGGTTCAAGTGCTAGTGCCGAAGTGGCGCTGGCGAGACGTCTTTCATCACGCACTTTGCCTGCGCTTACAGCTACCCAGCCATGCCACAAACTTGGTTGGAGGTCTGCGCTAAGCGCAATGATAATGCCTGCAAACAAGCCAGCGCTTCCCAAAAACCAATCTAATGCGAGGCATGGAACCATGAGTAGCACGAGTAAAATAAGGCCGCGCCAGACGCGGGTGGCAATGCTGCGTTTATTGAGGCGTTCACCAAGCGTGCGAATGCGACTATGGACGAAGCGACGTAGCGGCAGGCCAATAGAATGGCGCAAACTTGAGCCGAAACAGAGGCTGATGAGGTATCCAATCACCACGACGAGCAGATGCGACTGGATAATCTCCAAGCTCATTCGATAAAGATCTCTACGCGGCGGTTGGCGGGTTCTTTCACACCATCTTCGGTAGGTACTTGTGGGTCGGTTTCGCCAAACGCAAAATAGCTGATGCGCCCTGGATCGATACCTGCTGCAAGTAACTGGTCGAGTACGAAGCGTGAACGGCGTTCAGAGAGTGTGAAATTATATGTATCACTACCGGAACGATCCGCGTGGCCATTGAGTACGACCTTCGCATCGCCGCTTGATTTTACATAGTCGATCAGTTCGTTCAACGCCTCATAAGCGAGATCGGTTAGGCGGTCATCATCGAAAGGGAAATAGAGGATCGACGAGGTGGTTTCAACAGGCACAGGCGCGGGATCTTTAGCATCAGACACTTTGCCGTCGGGCGTGATTTCGAGCTTGCCGAGCGCTTCATAGAAGCCATCGCGGCAGGTTTCAATTGCCTCTGTTTCCCAACCTTCTTCTTGGTTTTCAACCCAGCAATCATAGAGCGCTACCGCGTTGGCAGCTTCACGGGGTTTTTGGCGTTTCATATCCTCGGTCAGCGAGGCCATGAGCACTTCGCGTGCGGCGCGGAGTGTGCGCAATTGCCCTTCATCGATATCCCAATAATCGGGATTTTCTGGCTTTACATCTTTGCCGTAGGCGGCAAGAAGGCCCTTATCTGCGAAATATTTAGATGACCACCAGTCATAGACCTTCAGCTCAGCCTCGGCGTAATCCTGATAGTGGGTGGCAAGCGTGGCGTAATACACGTCCTTATTGGGCGCGACATTGCGCAAATCCTTCAGCGATGCGGTGGTATCGCACGCAGTTAGCGCTAAAAGCGCCAGAATGCTGGCCAAAACGTGTTTCATTGGGCTTGCCGGTAGTTGACGTGTTTTATTATTCTTGATTGCTGGGCAACCTATCCAATCCTTTTCAGCCTTGCAACCCTATAAAAACCTTGCAATCCAATAAACTATGCTCTAACGAAGCGCCAAATTTAACGCCTGCAGGAGTAATAAAATGGCTAAAGAACGCACACTCTCGATTTTGAAACCTGACGCGACCGAGCGCAACCTTACGGGCGCTATCAACGCTGTATTCGAGAAGTCGGGTCTGCGCATTGTGGCGCAAAAACGTATTCACCTCAGCCGCGCTCAGGCCGAGCAATTCTACATCGTTCACAAAGAGCGCCCATTCTATGGTGAGCTGGTAGACTACATGATCACCGCACCAGTTGTGGTTCAGGTGCTTGAGGGCGAGAATGCCGTGGCACATCACCGTGACGTGATGGGCGCAACCAACCCTGCAAACGCAGCAGAAGGTACCGTGCGCAAAATGTTCGCTGAGTCGATCGAGCGCAACTCGGTGCATGGTTCGGATTCGTTGGAAAACGCCAAGACCGAAATCAACTTCTTCTTCAAACCAGAAGAGATTGTTGGGTAATAATATGAAGGGGGCTCTTTGCCCCCTTCGCTTCGCTTACCCCCGCCGCAAGCGGCTCGCGCCACTTCGGCGCTACGCAGGGTTCCTTTTTACTACTTTCTTCAATGCTTCGGGATAAAGCGCGTGTTCTAGCGCATGGACGCGCTGTTGCAGTGTTTCCGCCGTATCGTTCGGCATCACGTATAATGCGGATTGTGCGATAATCGCGCCGCTATCGAGCTCTTCTGTAACCCAATGCACGGTGCAGCCGTGTTTTTGTTCACGCGCTTCTAATACCCGCTTATGCGTGTCGGTGCCTTTATAGGCGGGTAAAAGTGATGGGTGGATGTTGATGGCTTTGCCAGCCCATTCACGCGTGAACCATGGCGAGAGAATGCGCATAAAACCCGCGAGGCATAAAAACTCTACACCATGCTTTCTGAGTTCAGCATCCATCGTACGATCAAACGTTTCGCGGTCGGGAAAATCTTTGTGTGAGATGACAACAGTAGGGACGCCGGCTTTTTTTGCGCGTTCTAGACCATAAGCATCCGCTTTATTCGAAAGCACCAGAACAATTTCTGCGGGGTAATTGGGAGGTTTTGTCGCGTCCATCAAGGCTTGCAGATTGCTGCCATTACCAGAAATCAGCACCGCGACTTTTAGTCGCATAGATTACCCGAATAGGTTACACGCTCGCCCGTCTGTTTCATCAGGCTACCGATTTCGCCGGCCAGTTCTCCCGTGCTTTCTAGTGCGCTCAGGACATGCGCCGCATCGTCCTTAGCGACGACCAAAATCATGCCGATACCGCAATTGAAGGTTCGCAACATTTCGGACGCGTCGACATCTCCAGCCGCCATGAGCCATTTGAATACAGATGGCATATCCCAACGCTCAAGGTCGATATGTGCGGCGAGATTTTCTGGCAATACACGTGGGAGGTTTTCGCTCAACCCACCGCCTGTGATATGCGCCATGGCTTTCACTTTTTGCGCAGCAAGAAGGGGCAACAATGATTTCACATAGATGCGTGTTGGCTCAAGCAGTGCGCCGCCAAGCGAGCGATGTTCGGTCTCGAATGGTGCGTCGTCGGTCATGGCGACTTTGGAGTCTTTGACGATTTTGCGCACGAGTGAGTAGCCATTGGAATGCACGCCAGATGATGCGATGCCGATCAGCACATCACCGTCTTGAATGTCATTGCGAGGCAGCAACATGTCGCGCTCCACAGCGCCTACGGCAAAGCCCGCCAAGTCATAGTCACCTTTGGCATACATACCGGGCATTTCGGCGGTTTCGCCGCCTACCAACGCGCAGCCTGCTAATGCACAGCCTTCGGCGATGCCAGAAATCACATCACTTGCTGCATCCACATCGAGCGCGCCTGTTGCAAAATAATCGAGGAAGAAAAGCGGTGTTGCACCCTGAACAATCAGGTCGTTCACGCACATGGCCACCAGATCCATACCGATGGTGCTATGCAGGTTCATTTCCTGTGCGAGCTTCAATTTAGTGCCTACCCCGTCGGTCGTGGAAACCAAAAGGGGGTCTTTAAAGCCCGCGCCTTTCAGGTCAAATAATGCGCCAAAGCCGCCCAAACCGCCCAGCACACCAGGGCGTTTTGTGGCTTTTGCCATAGGTTTAATGCGCTCGACGAGGGCATTACCTGCGTCAATATCGACACCGGCTTCTTTATATCGCTGATTGCGGGATGCGTTCACTTGGGCTAACCTTTAGGCAATGATTATAAAAACTTCGCGCAGAACTAACCCATTCGTAGGCTTTTTGCAACGAGCTTGCGCAATGATGATGCTTGTTTGTGCGGCGGCGATGCCCGCCCACGCCGCTTTGCATGAGATTCGGGTCATTGGTGTGGGGATTGATTCGCTCAGAAGTGGGGCCGAGGCCAAGGCCGTTGATTATGCCAAGAAGCGTGCGCTTTATATGTTGGCGCGCAAGCTGGGGGCGCAGCAAGTTGAGGCCCAGCTTACCAAGCTTTCAGAAGCTGAAATCAAAGAGATGATTCGTGGATATACGGTGGTGCGAACCCAACGTAAGGACGATGTCACGTATGCTGAAATCAAGGTCAGTATCGTTGATACGCCGTTGCGCAAGGTGCTGGGTCTGCCCGAGGAAAATCCAGAACCACAATTTCGTCGACGCGGCGTGATGGTGCTGGGTGTCTATATGGACGGCGAGCGCCCTTTGTTGTGGGAAAAACGTAATCCGCTTACGGAAACCCTCAAATCACAAAGCCTTAAAATGGGTAAGGGCTCCGTGATTATTCCAGTGGGCGACCCTGAGGATTTGCGCGTCGTGGATTATAATAACATCCTGACCATTGAGTATGATGAAATGAAAAGCTTGTTTGAGCGCTATGGTGCTAATGAGGTAATGATTGCGGTTGTTAGAACGGGATTAAAGGGAACGACTGACCCTACGGATATTCTACTCAGACGCTTGACCGATCGCGGTGTGAAATTAGAACGCGTTAGTTTGACGCCCAAGGATAAAGAGCAAGAAGAGTCAAGCCGTGTGCAAGATGCAGTCAATACGATTGCACAAATTGCGACAGACCTTGCTGCCTCTATCTCGATTGAAGAGCGCAAAATGATGGAGCAGGCGGCGCAGTTGCCCGTTACGTTCAGCTTTATCACCATGAAAGAATATGGTGATATGCAGGCGGCGCTGCGCAGCTACCCTGGCTTCATTCAGCTCGAGGTACCATCAGTTACTTTGCAGCATGTGGATGGCAGGCTGTATTATGACGGTAACGAGAGAAGATTGCGAAAACACTTAGAGAAATCGGCGATTTTCGTGCGCCCTAACGCCGAAGGCTGGACGATTTCATTGAGGCAACTATGAGCATTTCAACGACAGGGCGTTCGCGCTTAATTACACTGATTTTCTGGGCAACGGTTATTGCTCTGTTCATTGTTTTTCTACAATCCATCAGACCAATTTTACTGCCTTTCGTCGTGGGCATGATGGTGGCCTATTTGTTTGACCCGTTGGTCGATAGGCTGGAGCGTGCAAAATTCTCACGTATCTGTGCGACGGCAACGGTTACGGTTACGTTCTTTGTGGCGCTGGCATCGATTATCATGTGGCTGGGGCCGTTGCTGTACCATCAGTTGGCGGGCGTGCTCACCTCCATTCCTGATTTGCTGCGCGAAGCGCAACTGGCCATGAAGCATCATGGCGCGCCTATTCTTGAGTTGTTGGGGCAGAAGGGTGATATTCAGTCCTCCGAGCTTGCGCAACAAACGCTGGCAGCAGCAACGGACGTGCTTAAAAGCGTGATGGTGTCGAGTGCGGCGGCTCTAAATCTGGCCTCCATGTTGCTGATTACACCGATTGTATGTTTTTATTTGCTGCGCGATTGGGACAAGATGGTGGCAAGTATCGATCGTCTATTACCGCGTGCACATGCTGCAACGATTCGTGAGCAAGTTGTGCTGATCGACAGCACCTTGTCGGGCTATCTGCGTGGGCAGGTATTGGTAATGGTGATGCTAACCATTTACTATGCGCTGACGCTTAGCATTATCGGCATTCCGTTCTCGCTTATTTTGGCGCTGATTGCAGGCTTATTCATTATCATTCCGTATGTGGGGACGTTGGTGAGCACGGTATTGGCGGTAGGCATTTCCTATATGCATTTCGGTCTTGAGTGGCAGACGCTGTCGGTCATTGGTATTTACATGGTCGGGCAGATTTTGGAGTCACAAATCCTGACACCAAAAGTGATTGGTGATCGCGTTGGCTTGCATCCGTTATGGATGGTGTTTGGTATGTTGGCGGGTGCGGTGCTGCTTGGTTTTGCAGGCGTATTGCTCGCGGTGCCCATTACGGCCGTTATTGGTGTATTGGTGCGTTTTGCCGTTGGCCGCTATTTAGAATGCCCGTTCTATACGACTGTATGACGACACCTGTTTCACAATTAGTCATGCCGTTTACTGGTGCAGTAAGCTATGCAGCCGAGGATTATATTGTAGGTGATGCTAATCGTCATGCGGTAGAGGTGCTTGACCAATTTCCGAATTGGCCAGAGCCAGTGATGGCGCTTTATGGGCCACCTGCGTCTGGCAAAACCCATCTTGCGCAGCGTATGGTGCAGAAGCATGGCGGCTTTTACGTAACGCAAGAATTAGGAACTGTGGACGCAGCAACCCTTGCGGCGCGTGCACCCTTATTGGTGGTAGATGGCTGGAATGATGAGGCGGCATTAGCGCAGCTCATCAATCATTGCCGTGCACAAAACCACGCACTGCTCGTGACCATGCCTGAGGCTCCCGCACGGCTAAAAGTGCGCTTGCCAGACTTGCATTCGCGGCTAAGCGCGATGGTGGCGCTTGAGCTAACTGCGCCCAACGAGTCACTGCTAGGTGCATTATTAAGTAAGCATTTTGCGGATAGACAAATTCGAGTTGCACCAGAAGTGATTACCTATATCGTGGCGCGCATGGAACGTTCCTATGCATCGGCGCATCATGCGGCCGCGTGGCTTGATAGTAAGGCACTGGAATCAGGGCGTGCCATTACGCTGCCCTTAGCGCGTGAGTGGGTTTCCCATGCGGTCTAAGACAACGAATATCCATTTAAGCCAAGAAGACATGCGGATTCGCTTTGCGAATATCCGCGTGCTGGTTGCCGATCGTGATTTGCGCGTAGCGGATTTAGTGCGCCGCGTGTTGTTCAACTTTGGTTTTCGTAAAGTTGAGATGGTTGATAGTGGTGCTAAAGCAATTGATGCGCTTGATGAGCGCAGTTTTGAGTTGCTCATTACCGAATGGAACATGAGCCCTGTAGATGGAATAGATATGGTGCGCGCTATTCGCCGTGCGAAACGCGCCAAGCGTATGCGTCGCGACATTCCGATCATCATGCTTACGGGTAAGGCAGAAAAAGACGATGTGCAGTTGGCGCGTGATTCTGGGATTACCGAATTTTTGGTGAAACCGTTTAATGCCAAGACGCTGTCTGATCGCATTATTAAGGTGATTGATTATCCGCGTATCTTTGTCGATGCACCGATTTATGCGGGCCCATGTCGCAGACGCAAAAGGCCAACACCACCTGGTGGTCGTGAACGACGTTCACTAGTGAGAGAGCGGCTTTCTGCCGGCAAAGAGTTGCCCGACATGGTCATGGATAGTGGTAGTGATTTGCTGGGTCTGGTAGCGTTCTTGCCGCCTAATGTCGAAATGAAGCAGCATGTTGGTGCGGATGTTACTGCGCAAGATATTCTCAATGATCGGGTGATTGCTGAAGGCCAAGAAGCTATTCAGGAAGCGGCTAATGAGTTTGTTGAGTGGGTGCGCGACGATATTGCTAAGCTGGAAGAAGCTTATGGCGAGCTTAAAAAACGCCCAACGGACCCAACGGCACATCACTTACTATTAACGGCTGCCTATGCCATTAAAACACAGGCGGGCACCTTCGGCTATGATTTGGGTAGCGAAGTTGGCAAGATGCTTGTCGACTACCTGACGCAGCATCCTGTTGTTGATGAAAGCGGTATGATGGTGGTGCGTAAGCATATTGATGCTATTGCGGTTATCTTTAATCAAAAGATTAAGGAAACGGGTCGTGAGATTGCTGAAGAGCTCGTACGTTCCTTGCATCAATTAATACGCAAAATGGGTTAGTTATGAAAAAATGTTTAGTGGTAGATGATAACGTCAATAACCGCATGGTGGCGCGGTTTATCATGGAAGATTTAGGGTTCGTTGCAGAAGAAGTCAGCGCTGCTGATGAAGCAGCAGCGATGTTGCTGGTCGAACAGTTTGACGTAGTGTTACTGGATTGGATGATGCCACAAATGGATGGCGTTGATTATCTAACACGACTGCGGCAGGACGAGCGTTTGCAGGATCTTAAAGTGATTATCTGTTCCGCTAAGGAACGTGATGCGAATCTAGCAACAGTGTTGGAAGCGGGCGCGAATGGGTTTCTTGCCAAACCACTCACGCTCGATTCAGTTGAAAAGCAGCTTAAAGAGCTGGGCGTTCTCTAGATTATTCCGTCTATTGGTGAAGAAGGGCTGGCATGTGCTCGCGTTTGCATTCGCCCTGCTAAATATCCTAATCTTCCTGCTTCTACTGCCTGCCGCATCGCGCGGGCCATTAATACGGGGTCTTTTGCTTCGGCGATGGCAGTGTTCATCAGCACACCGTCGCAACCTAATTCCATGGCTTGAACAGCGTCGCTCGGGCAACCAATGCCAGCATCAACGAATACTGGAACGTCTGATTGTTCGACAATGCGGCGAATATTGGAAGGGTTGGTGATGCCAAGGCCAGAACCAATGGGTGCAGCAAGTGGCATGATAGCGCAGCAGCCGCGCGCTTCCAGTTCTTTGCATAGCGCAGGGTCATCTAGCGTATAGACCATCACGTCGAACCCGTCTTTTACCAAAAGCGGTGCGGCTTTGAGCGTTTCCTCCATGTTCGGGAGCAGGCTCTGCTTATCGCCAATCACTTCGAGTTTGACCAGTGTCCACCCACCCAGTTCGCGGGCGAGTCTTAGGGTGCGCAGTGCTTCTTCGGCAGTGTAGCAGCCTGCGGTATTGGGCAGATACGTATATTTTTGCGGATCAATCGCGTCGTGCAGCTTTTCGTCTTTAACGGAACTTAAATCGACGCGGCGTAACGCAGCCGTTACGATTTGTGCGCCCGATGCTTCAATCGCTGCTTTGGTTTCGTGCATGGTTTTATATTTGCCCGTGCCCACGAGTAAGCGCGAAGAATAGGTGCGGCCTGCAATAATAAGCGGATCGCTTGGTAGCATTAACCACCGCCAATGAAGCTGACGATCTCGATGGTGTCTCCATGCTGGATCGCGGTGTTGACGTAATTGGGGCGCGCAAGAATCGTGCGGTTATGTTCAACAGCAATTTGGCGGATATCCACGCCCAATTCCTGCACCAAATCGGCCACAGTGGAAGCGGTGATGGCGCGTGGCTCGCCATTGAGTGTGATGCTGAGTTGCTGCGTTCCCATAAGTTTGCTAAGCCTTTATCATGACTGCAAAACTCTTAGTCTTAAATGGTCCCAATCTCAACCTATTAGGTGTGCGTGAGCCAGAAATTTATGGCACCACCACGCTTGCCGATATTGAGACGTTATGCGTGAACACGGCACAAAAACACGGCCTGACGGTTGATTTTCGCCAGAGTAATCATGAAGGCGAGCTAATTGATTGGGTGCAGGAAGCGCGGACCAACCATGCTGGTATCATCATTAATGCGGGCGGTTATACGCACACATCAGTTGCACTACATGATGCGCTAAAGGCTGTTAATCTGCCGATTATCGAGGTGCATATTAGTGACCCCAAAACCCGCGAGCCGTTTCGTCATCATTCCTATATCGAGTCGGTGGCGAGGGAGACGATTTGCGGCAAAGGTGCGCAAGGCTATGCCTTGGCTATCGATACACTCGCCAAGCTGGTGAAGTAGTGCAGGCGCTTAACGCTGAAACTTTGCTGCTAGCTTATGCCAATGGGTACTTTCCCATGGCGCCATCGCAAGACGCAGAAGAGATTGAATGGTTCCACCCCAGTGCACGTGGTGTACTGCCGCTTGATGATTTTAATGTTCCGCGTGGACTGAAGCGGGTGATGAAGTCGCACCATTTCACCGTGACGGTTGATCGTGCTTTTCGTGCAGTCATGAAGGCTTGCGCCGAACAGCGCCCTGATCGCAAAGAAACGTGGATTAGCCAGACCATCATCGAAGCCTATTGTGATCTACATGCGTTAGGCCATGCGCATAGCGTGGAAGTGTGGGACGGGAAACAACTGGTTGGCGGGCTATACGGGGTTTCATTGGGTGGTGCATTCTTTGGTGAAAGCATGTTCTCGCGCGTGAGTGAGGCGAGCAAAATTGCGCTGGTGACGCTTGTTGAGGTGTTGCGTGAGGCGCACTATATGTTGCTTGATACACAGTATGTGAATGAGCATCTCAAGCAGTTCGGTGTCGAGGAAGTATCGCGTAGGCGCTATATGACAAAGTTGGAGAAAGCCTTGAATGCTTCACCCAATCCGTCGAGTCTCTTTTCAACGGTTTCGGTGCGCAGAGGGTTAGCCTCTTTGTCGAGTGATAGATAAATGCGTCCATCCGATAAGCGGATATCCGCATGGTGCAGATTGCCCGCCTTACCCGCCGAGAGCTGGAATGCTAGGTTTGCTGACAGGCCCACACAGCGCGCCCATAAACGTTCACGCTCATCGAGCAGTTTCATTTCGTCCCGTTCGGACTTCCACTTGGTTTGGTAGCGGTGATAGAGCGCTAATGCGAGCATCAGACGTTCTTTATGGTCTAGTCCCTTGAGTGAGGATTGGATAATGCGGTGATACGCCCATTCGGCGCGGAAATTAGGGTCGATGCTCCAAGCGAGTTCCGATAGGGTGCATAGCGCGAAGCGCAGGCGGCGCCAGCCGATGGGCTCGTTGGTAAAGAGTGGTTGTGTCCACTCGTAAAGCTCTTGCGCATAACGGCCACCTCGCCCAATCAATGCGGCTAAATCCATTGCTGAGGCAATGAGCGCGTCTTCCTGTTGGAGTTTGGGATTGAGCAGGTCATAGAAAAATCCTTCACGAATACCACTCACGGAGAACATCACTTCTGGTGCGCCTGTCATATCGAGCAATTGTTGCAGCACCAGTGCGGTGGGAATCATGGTTGGTGCGCGCTTGGTGGAGACGCCTGGAAGTGCAGCAATTTCCGAAGCATTGAGGCTTACCAGTTTCTCAAGCAACTGCGAGATGGCGCGTTTCGACATGGTGTATTCATGCACAATGTCGAGCGGATAGCGCGTTTTCTTCATATGGAGTTTGGCAATGGTACGGAAGCCGCCGCCAATGGCATACAGGCAATGTGGGTGTGCGTTTTTAAGCCATGGAATCGCTTTAAGCTCACGCTTAATAAATTCTTCCATCGCTTTAGTTTTGCCTTCGCTGCTATCGAGAATACGAAGTGAGCCCAGCCTACAGCTTGTCGTTAGGCCAATTTTATGGCGTTCGACAGAGGCTAGCTCCATCGAGCCACCACCTAGGTCGGCAGAGATGCCAAGCGGTTCGTGCACGGAGGCGATAATACCCTGCGCCGCTAGTTCGGCTTCGCGTTCGCCGCTAATCACATTGATGGTTATGCCAAATTCTTTGGTCAGTTCGGCCACGAATTTTTTACCGTCTTCCGCGTCACGTACGGCGGCGGTGGCGAGAATATCAAGACTGGCTAACTCAAGCCTTCCTGCCATAGCCATGAAGCGCGCCATTGCGATGCGGGCGGACTTCACCCCATCAGGATTAAGCCGCCCAGTACGGGCCAACCCTTTGCCTAATGCGCACATATATTTTTCGGTAAATACGGGAAGTGGCACGCGCTTAAGGGCGTGATAGACCACCATGCGCACGGAGTTGGAGCCAATATCGATAATACCAATCAACCCTTTGGGGTGATCGGCAGTGGCGGTGTTATATTTAATGACCATGGCTAATTACGCTTCTTTTTCTTGGCGGCAGCAGCGATGGGTGTTTCGGGCTGGCCAATTTTTTGCAGTGCTTTACCACGCCCTGAAAGTGACGGGTTGGTCATGAAGTAATCATGTGCAGCAAACGCGTTGGGGTCGTTGGTGATGCGGTGATACTCGCCATTTGCACTGAGCACCCAACTTTGGCGCTCGTCTTTCAAATTGGCGACGAAAATCTGGTCAAGAATTTGTGCATGTACGGTCGTATTGGTGATGGGAATCAGCAGTTCGATGCGGCGGTCGAGATTGCGCGTCATCCAGTCGGCAGAAGAAATAAAGAGCTTGGCTTTGGGGGATGGTAAGCCATGCCCCGCACCAAATGCCACCATACGGCCATGCTCCAAGAACCTGCCAACCATGCTGCGCACCCGAATATTTTCTGAGAAGCCCTTGATGCCTGGCTTGATACCGCAAATACCACGCACGACAAGTTCAATCTGTACCCCCGCTTGGGATGCAGCATAGAGCGCATCAATCATCTCGGGGTCGATGAGCGAGTTCATCTTCGCCCAGATAGCGGCAGGGCGTCCTGCACGCGCATGCGCCATTTCTTCGCGAATCAGTTTATAGAGCTTATTGCGCATGTGTAGCGGCGCCACGCCAAGCTTCTTGAAGGTGAGGGGTTTGGCATAGCCCGTGACGTAATTAAATACGTACCCAGCGTCCTGACAGAGGTCGGGGTTACATGTGAAGAAGGATAAATCCGCATAGACTTTGGCGGTATTAGGGTGGTAGTTGCCCGTGCCAAAATGCGCGTAGGTTTTCATGGTTTTGCCAACGCGCCGCACGACGAGTGATACTTTGGCGTGCGTCTTCATATTCACGAAACCGAAGACGACTTGTACGCCTGCGCGCTCCATGTCGCGTGCCCAGCGCATATTGGCTTCTTCATCAAAGCGCGCTTTGAGTTCCACTAGGGCAGTAACCGTTTTGCCAGATTCAGCCGCACGAATGAGTGCTTTGACAATCGGTGAGTCGGCGCTCGTGCGGTAGAGTGTCTGTTTAATCGAAATAACGTTCGGGTCGGCGGCCGCCTGCTCAATGAATTTGACCACCACATCAAAGGATTCATACGGGTGGTGGATGACAATATCTTTCGCCTCAATCGCTGCAAAACAATCACCACCATAGTCGTTGATGCGCTCGGGGAATCGCACCTTGAAGGGCGAGAATTTCAGGTCGGGACGCGGTGTGTCATAAATTTCACTGACCTGTGCTAGCCCAACCATACCCTCAATCTCGATGACATCCTCGCGCTCGGCTGGCAAATGCTCGCACATGAATTTGATGAGCTCTGCTGTTGCGCCCTTACTGGCTTTGAGGCGCACAATACGCCCATAGCGGCGCTGTTTGACGGCTTTGTCGAGATAGCGCATTAAGTCTTCTGCTTCCTCTTCGACCTCGACGTCGCTATCGCGCACGATACGGAATACGCCCGCATTCAGCAGCGTGTATTTTGGGAAGAGTAGATCAATGAAAAGCTCGATCACATCACCCAGCAGCATGAAGCGTGTGCCTTTGCCTGTTTCCAGTTTTACAAAGCGGCCTTGCGTGGGCGGAAACTGCACCATTGCGAGCATTTTTTTGCTCTTCTTTTTGGGTGGCTGTAGCGCGTAGAGCTGCACAATGCCGAGATTAGGTACGAAGGGGAAGGGGTGCGCAGGGTCCACCGCGATAGGCGTAAGAATAGGGAAAATATTCTTTTCAAAATAACTGCGTAACCAGACCTTATCACTGCGTGAGAGGTCTTTCGCAGTGATGATGCGAATCTGTTCCTTCGCTAATAGTTTTTGCAGATGAATCCAGCATTGCTGTTGCTTGTGGATCAGCGCGGCTGCTGCCTCGTTGACGCGGTCTAACTGTTGCTTGGTGGTGAGACCATCAGGCGACGGCGTATGAATGCCTTGGTCTAGATTGTCCTTCAACCCCGCCACGCGCACCATGTAGAATTCGTCAAGGTTTGCTGCGGATATAGAGAGGAACCTGACCCGCTCCAGTAACGGCAAGTGCGGGTTCATCGCCTCTTCCAATACGCGGGTATTAAAGGACAGCCATGAAATTTCGCGATTGAAAAAGCGATGTTCTGGTTTGGTAAAATGTGCGCGGATCAACGTCTCCGACGGGGCGGGAACGAGAGGAGTGCGTTTGCGCGTGCGTGATGCCATGATGCAATGCAGCTTGTGTTGAAAGGTTACCCGTGTAATGTAGCCTGACGCGCGAGGAGAGCAAGACTGAAACGCACCTTATCCATACTTCGCCATGCGAAAGCTGCTGACGCGGAAGCCTATGCAACGGACGCAGAGCGCCCCCTGACCTCCCGTGGGCGAGAGGACGCGGCGCGCCTAGGCGCGTATTTGGCGCAACATCGCATGTTGCCCGAGCTTATCTTGTGTTCCAGCGCGACGCGTACGCGAGAAACACTGGCCCAACTTGGTGCCATTATCCCCACGATTCTGGCCGATAAGCTTTACTTAGCAAGCGCGGGAGAAATGCTCGCTTATGTGCAGCAGGCCGACGATACGGCGCAGCATATCATGATTATTGGCCACAATCCCGGCATGCATGAGTTGGTGGTGCGGTTGATGGATGACGCTAAAGATGAGCAAGATATCAAGCGGCTTGCCTTGAAATTCCCAACCTGCGCCTATGCACGCCTGAGCTTCACACTCGATACGTGGAACGAGATGAGACTGAATAGCGGGTTATTAGAAACCTACTTGATTGGTAAAGAACTGCCGGCAACCCAGCCATCTAAAATCGCTTAAGCAGAAGGTTTAGTGCCGCTTGCCGCAGGAGGCGGTGGTGGAGGTGGTGGCGCTGCAGGTGGTGCGCCCGCAGGCTTGTTATCAGCCGGTGGTGGAGGCGGCGCTGCTGCTACTTTCTTCTTCTTGCGTGGGTCGTAAGGTTCTTGTGTTGGTATTGGGCAAGGTGGCATAAGGCGCTTGGTGAAGAACGAATCCTTGAAGTAGAAAATCTTTTTCGCTTTCACCGGCGGGAATGACTCGATGAGGATAATCTCTTCGTCGCGCGGCAACTGAATCACTTCCTGTGGCAAGATAAGCGCGCGCTGCGTTTCGGAAACGTGCATGGTGCGCGATGCGGGGTTGAAATCGATGAAGCGCGGTTTGTTGTGCGAAGATTGCTGCGCCGTTTTATTGCCCACGAGCTGTGAAATCATGTTGGCGGTTTCGATGTTGTTCGCCGAGAAGGTCACACGGTAATAGCTGTTGGAGAGGAAGCTGTTCATGCCTGCTTCTTCGTAAATACCCTTGAGCTGCTGCGTATCCTGAACGATGAGGAAGAGCTTCACACGGTAACCACGGAAATAGGCGATACCAATTTGGAATTGTGGCATTTCACCAAGTGACGGGAACTCGTCCATCATGAACATGACGCCGTGTGGCTCGTCGGCCTTTGGCATGTTGCGGGTCATGAAGTCGGTGGCTTGCTGGTAGAATACTTTGAGCAGGGGCTCCAAGCGCTGCAAGTTGTCTGGCGTTACGCCGACATAGACGCTTTGCTTTTTCTTTTTCAGGGTCTGCAGGTCGAAGTCCGACGATGCGGTGGTGGTATCAATCAGTGGGTTGGCCCACAGTTCAAGACCTGAGTTTAGGGTTGAAATCACGCCGGAACGTTCTTTGTCGGCTTTTTGTAGGAAGGCGGCGATGTTCATGTAGGCAACAGGGTGAATTTTACCACCGATCGTGTCGAGCACCACGGCGAGGTTATAGACTACGTCATCGGAACGCATGGTGCGTACGACTTCGCCAAACGAGGTTACTTTTTCTGGAACCGCGCAGAGATAGAGAATCACGCCCATCATGAGCGAACGTGCTTCGTTCTGCCAGAATTCCTGTTCGGGCAATACGAGGTTACAGATTTTTTGCACGTCATCGACCATCTGGCCGGGCTTGTCGGAAATCCAGTCGAGCGGGTTATAGCAGTGCGAGATACCGTTAGGGTCAGCAGGGTTCCAGTAGAAACACGTCTGCTTCAATTTATTGAAACGATAGCCTGAGGTGAGCTCGAAGTTCTCACCTTTAATATCGTGTACAACGACGGACTCTTCCCAAAAGAGCAGGTTCGGGATCACGAAGCCCACACCCTTACCAGAGCCCGTTGGTGCGAAGAGTAGCACGTGTTGGAAGTCGTCGATAATAAGGTAGTTGCGTACGCCCGTGCGCCCCATGAGCAGGCCTTTTTTGGCACGTAGCTTAGCGCGGCGAATGGTTGCTTCATCGGCCCATTTCGCATCACCGTGGATCTTCTCTTTCTTGCGCACGGGGCGGAAATCCATCAAAGGTGCGCGCATCATGAAGAGGGTGAACAAGGCGAGCAGGAAGCTACCCGCGAGCGGCCCGTAAAATTTTGCATCAAACTCGGTGTTGAAATAATAGCTGCGGTGCTGAGGGAACTGCTTGTAGTAAGCCGCCATTTTATGCAGTCCGTAATAAGCATTGATAAGGCCTAGCGGGTTAGTCGCTGCCAAAATATAGGATTTATAGGGCGCGATTGCGGTGCGTTGGCGTTCGCTGACATAGCGATGGCCCAGTGCGTAACTAACCGCAATACCGCCGTAGGTTGGCACGCCAAGCGTGATGAATATCAGCAGCGCGAGGATCAGCTTATTGAACAGCGAATCCAGTTGTTCCTTCATGGCTAGTGACCTGGCTTGAAGTAAATTTCGGAAATGAAGCGGCGGCCTTTTTCGCCGCGCTTCAACTGAATCACAACTTGTATAACGGTTTCGACATACTCTTTAATCTGTTCACGCGTGATACCTAAGTCAGCCTGCATGATCATGAGGATGAGCTGCTCGATCGCGAGTGCTGGCGAATCGGCGTGAAGTGACGCGATAGAACCTGGGTGACCTGTGTTGACCGCACGCAGATAGGAGAATGCTTCAGCGCCGCGCAACTCGCCCACGATGATGCGGTCAGGGCGCAGACGTAAACACGCCTCAATCAAATCCTGCTGGCTGACTTTGGCGCGGCCTTGCCCGCCCTTACTGGCCAATAGATGCACGCGGTTGGCAACGTTCTCAATGCGCACTTCGCGCGCATCTTCAACGGTGATGATGCGCTCATGCGATGGCAAAGCGCGCAGCGCGGCGTTAAGGAAGGTGGTCTTACCTGTGGAGGTACCGCCTGATACGATGATGTTCTTTTTATGCTGCACCGCTTTGATGATGAACTGCTTTACTTCGCCTGCGTTATAAAGCGCCATCAACTCACGGTCGGCGTCGTCTTCGATTTTTGCTCCCGTCTTGGTGTTGGAAAATGCGCCCATGCGCTCATAATCATCCAGCGTCATTTGAATCGTCGCTTGTTTACGAATCGACATGGCGACGGTGTTGCCCTCAACAGCAGGTGGGAACACGATTTGGATACGGTAGCCGCCAGGCAGGGTTGCAGACAGAAGCGGCTTTTCTTCGCTGATGGATTGATTGGTGGACTGAGCAATCAAGTGCGCGAGGCCTTTTAAATGCTCAAGCGTGAACTCGGGCAGTGTTTCGTGGCGCATATCGCCGAACTTCTCGACCCACGCTTCACCAGGCGTGTTGATAGAGATTTCCTGAATACCTTCTTCGGCGAAGAGGCGTTCAAGAGGTTTGAGATAAGTGTTGAGAGCAGCCAATGACATGGCAGCAGTTTAGTTGATGATTTGGCTGCCGACAAGTTCGGCGGGGAAAATCAGGTCACGATTGACGAAAACATTCAGTTGTGTGCCCTGATCCACCAGAATCGTTGGCCCAAGATCAAGGAAGCCTTGCATGAAGGTCTCGGTGACGGATCCCAAGCGATTCAAGGCGTTGACCGTCGCGGTGGATGCGGCATCGCCTGACTGAGTCGTGCCAAAGGTCGAGGAAGTAGTTGAGCTTTCGCCATCGCCTGGGCTGATTTCATCTGAAGCGAGTGCCAAGGCGATAGACACAACGCTCGACATAACCGCGCGCGAGAAGATGGCTTGGAATTTCGTATCCACTTGTCCAGCGATACCTGCTTGACCGATTTGGTCAACGCCTTGTGAGCCAAGCTGTACGTCAATCCCATCGGGGCGGATAGCGCGCGTCCAAATAACGAATACGCGTGACTGACCACCCGTCACGCTGGTGTTGTATTGACCAATCAGGCGCGAACCAACAGGGATGAGCGGCTTAGTGCCCGCTTCACCATACACATCACGCGAAACCACTGCGCGAATCGGTGCAGGAAGGTCCGTATTAATGGCCGTTTCCAAGGTTGCCTGAATCATCCGACCCTGAGCAATGACGCGGCGTAAGTCACCAATACGCGTTGCAATCGATTGATCAGCTTTACTGTTGTTGATGGCTGCTGCTGCGAAGGCGCTATTGGGGTCATCACCAATGGGCGCTTCTTGGCTTGGTGCGTCATTGGTTCCGCCAAACGCAGAATTGCCACCATCCACGACCATCATGTTCGAGCGTTGACGTGCTTGCATTTGTGCTTTCAGCGCATTGTCTTCCTCTGGCTCAATCGCGGGCAGAACGGTTGGCTGCGGAACAGGTGGCGCTTCAATAATAGGTGGTGGTGCGAGGACGGGAGGTTCTTCCGGAAGAGGTGGTGGTTCAAACTCCTGCTGTGCAATGGGTCGTGGTTTTTCATCCTCTACGACGGGCGCTTCTTCGCCGCCGCCGCCAAAAAAGATACTGTATAAAAGATACACCGCCACGAGTGCTAGTGCGCCCATGACCATCATGGTTTTACCCTTGCTTGCCGCAACGGAAGGCGCGCCTGTGTCTAGACCACCGCCTTCTGGCTCAGCATTGCTGGTGAAGGGATCATCCATCGGTGGTGGAGGTGGAGGAGGAGGAGCGGCAGTATTCATCCGGATACCTGCGCTTCATTATAGACCATGACTTCTGCGCCATTATTGCGCAGCGAGAATTGTGGGGCGATGGCATTCACCACTGCAAGACCTTCCGCGTTTAGCTGATAGGGCACTTCGATTTCTTCACCGCGACTATTAATGATGGCAAGGCGTGGTAGACGAGACGTGTCACGGAATTTGAAGTAGGTAGCGCGACCATCATCATAGATTTTTACGGGCGCGATTTCATTCGGGCCTGTGTAGGTGTAGCGATAATTCATGCGGTTGGCTGCAGGTTGGGAGCTGGCGATAGTCGTTGCGATGGGCGCAGCAGGCGCAGGTGGCTTATTGAGCAACGCGGGCGACGGCAAGTTTGAATAGGCGGGTGCCGCAGGTGCAGCGTAAATTGGTTGCGATGGTGGTGGCGCATAGGTCTGCACAGGGGCGCTCATGATTTGTGGTGCGGGTGCTGGCATCATCGATACGGGTGGTGCCATAGGAGCGCTCATGACTTGCTGCACGGGTGCTGCAGGGCTTGACCACGCGCTGGTTTGCTGTGTTGGAATGGTGATCGGCGAAGGTGGCAGACCACCTTCTTCGGGGTAGAAGAAGCGCACCACGTAGGTTAGTTCCTCACTACCATACACGGCATCTGAATCACTGGAACGCAGGTCGAATTGATAAGCGCGCTTGTTGGTCACAATGGTCATGTTGGTGTGAGCCTTCTCTTCCATCGCGCGGATGAAGAGGCGGCGGCCAGCAGGAACAATTTGCCAACCCACGCGGTCACCAACAGAAACGGTCTCAATTTCTTCTTTATTGCCGAATTCGACATTGGCTTGGTAGCCGTAATGCGTGGTCACGTTGAATACTTCATTTTCATTATAAACGAAGGTTTTGATGCGGCTATCGCTCACAACAGGTTGCGCGACAACAGGCGCCGCTAGCGCGGATACAACGAGTAATGCAAGCATGGCAAGCACGTGCCGCATTAGTTGATCTCCTTCTGAATTTGATAGTTCAGTACTTGGAAACCTAGAGGATTAATCAGCATCTCTTCTTGATTGAGATTCAGCTTAGCATACTCGAACGTAATCGTAACAACATAGCGCGTCTCAATGTCTGACGAGCCGGGAATCTTATCGACCACAATGATGCGCGCTTGCATGATTTTTGCAGGAGTTTTTTCCACTTCTTCGTTGGGTAGCGGTGGATTGTGGATGTAGCTCATGGAAGCGAACTTCACGTCGCGCTGACCAACGCCTTTGAATACTGCGGCAAGACTATTGGGGTTTGCTGGGTCTACAGCTCTGCGGTAATCAAAGAAAATGTTAGGCACGCTCATCACGCGAACGGAATCGTAATTGTAGCGCAGGATGCTGAAATTATAGCTTTCCCGTGAGGAAATGTAGCGCGATACGAAGTAGCGGTCGACGACTTCGCTAGCTGCATAAACATTGCGTTGCGCAGGATTTACCGATTGGACGATGCCGCTGCGATCATCAATTTGTAGGAGGTAAGGCTCAACGGTTTTGAGGGGTGCCATGCGCTTAACGGCGATGACGGAAATAAGCGATACCGCCAACGCGACAAGGGTCAGCAGCGCCAGCACGTTACGCTGCACCAACACTTGCTGGTACTTGTCTTGATACCAGTGCTTGGCACTATCTGAAACTGATTGCTGCTTACGCTTGAACACTCAGCAATCCCCAATGATTGTGGTGAAAAATCAAGAAGCAACTATATCTGGGGGTGGGGTGATTGCAAGCGCCCCTGATTGCTTATGCACAAGTCTGTGCACACCACTTAGTATTCGTCATGTCTGGTGCGGGTTGGGTTGAAGAAGAATTCAGCCAAGCTGCCTGTCAGCCCGCTTCGCAAGCCTCTTTGTGCGCCTTCAAGCCCTGCTCCAGCAGCAGTAATGCTGTTAGAGCCCGCCTCGCGCATTTTCTCAGTGTAGGAGGCATAGAAGCCTTCACCCACCCTATCGGTCAGGTCAAAGGCCATGTTGCTGACACCTGGCGCCTGACCATGGAAGCCGCCGCCGCTAATCACTTGTGGTGCATAGACACCGCCAGAGAGTGAGGATGCCAAGCGCCATGCAATACTTGGGACGTAGTGGATAATTTGGTCAATGACATAAATGAGTATCACCAGTCCGAGCAATGTTGTTCCCGCCATTTCCATGATTTTGTTGGCGCTACCATCTTCTAGTGGGCCCGGATTGGCTGAATTGAGGACGGTATAGGGCGTACCATCCGCACCCGCTTCACAGCGAAATAAATCGGTCGCTGGGTTGGTGCGATCACCGTCAGGAAGCACGGTTCCGCCTGTTATTGTACCGTCATCTTCGAGAGTGCCTCCTCTAACAATTTCAAATTTACATAGCGTACAGTATTGCCATGGCCAACGGAACGTATCGGTTTCAATAACCTGCTCGTTCTTCACGACAAGGCTCGCCATATTATCGATGAGGCTGAATGGTTTGATCGAGAAAATAAAGGCGATGAAGGTGAAGATAATCACCATCTGCAAGGTGAAGGATGCAAGGTAGCCCAAGTACTTATCGAACCATTTGCGTGTTTGTTTGAAGAGCGCCATGGATAGGAAAATAGGCGCGAGTGTCATCAGGAACGCGATTCCAACAATCGAGAACATGTAGCCAAAGATTGCGCGCAGCAAGAACATCATCATTTTCATGAAGAACAGGCCCGACAACAAGAATAATGGCGGGAAGGCGATGGCCATAATCGCCACCATGGCGAAAAGCGCGTTTTTGCAGGGATTGTTGTCATCATTCCATGTCTCGCCCGATTCTGCCGTAGCGAAGCCGATCATTTTTCCCATCATGCTATCTAGGAATCCATAGACGTCGGCGGTTGAGTCGATGGGGTTGCCGCTCTCGTCATTAACGAGGCCGCTCATCGCAACCACTGTACCTTCGCGCAAACCACCCACAAAGAAGTTGTAGCCATAACCAATCATGTATTCGGCTTGGGTGGCGAAGGCCAAAACGAAAGCGATTTTCAGCAAAAATACAATTGCTTCACGACCAGTAGCGGGCACCACGCCAACGGTGAACGCAACACCGAACGTAACCACGGCAAGGGTGAGCACCGCCTGCACGGCAGGAATCAACTCTACAATCACACCGCAATACATGTTGCCGAAGATCTGGCTGCTGATGCTCTCAACGTGGCATACAAGGTAGGAGAAGATGTTGTCTTTGGTTAGGCGCGAGGGGCAATCTGCTGCAGACATGATGAGGTCGCCCTCTGCTTTACCATCATAGCAACTAAAACTCTGTGCGCCTTGGTCGCCAAATGCTGCGAGCGCGGGATCACTCATCAGCATAAGAAATGCGAGCCCACCAAAAGTAAGGAACATTGCCCAAAGTATTTGTTGGTAGGTAATGCGATGACTCATGCAAGCTCCTTGCGTGGGTTCATCAGCTCTGCCAACAGTTCGGCGGGATTACTGGAGCCCGCGCTAAGCCTGCCTGATAGCGTATCACACAACACGCCCAGACCATCAAGCTTTGCAGAGAGTATATGGTTTCCATCGGCGCGCTTCAGAAGGCATTGGCGCTCGATCGATGAGAGTTGCGGCAAAGCGTAATACTCTGCCTCACTCAAACCGAACCGATCCATGTACTGAGGCATGGGGTCGGCGTCGGGCAAGTAAAGCTGTGTGCTCATCGCATTCATGATGGTGGGGGTATGCGTGAGGTTGGCGCTTTCCTCTAACTTGCTCGACAGGATGAGTACCATAGCGTTGCGCTTGGTAAGAAACTCCAGCCACTCTTTGGACTTGGTGCCGAAGATGGGGCTGTCTAACAGCAAGAATCCCTCATCCAGAACAATGATGGTGGGCTTGCCGTCGAGTTGCATGGTCAGGCGGTGCAATAAATACGTCGCAAGCGGAGTGCGCTTGGTGGGATCATCCATTACGTGGCTGATATTCCACCCTGTGATATTGCCTGGTGCAAAGCGGTCTGTGGGCAAATCAAACAAATCACCTTTCTCACCGCCCGCAATATATGGCGTAATGGCTTTTGCCATCACGGGATCGTTTGCAGCAATGGCTTGCTGCATCAGCGTCATGGTGCGTTGCTCAGCAGGTAGTTTATAGAACTCATTCACGACCGCCGAGAAGAACGACAACATGCCGCTATTAAGTGTAAGAGTCTTGGGCGCGAATAGACTGGTCATCCATAAGCTCAAGAACTCACGGTTGGCTGGCTCGTCAGGCAACTTGAGGGGGCTGATAGGATGCTGAATCGTGCCAATCGGTTGATAGGTGCCGCCGATGGATTGAATAAAGCTCGCTGCTCGGCCGCGTGTATCAAGGTACCAGATGCGCGTTTGTAATTTGCGCGATTGGGCAAGCAAGAAATGTGCAAGCGTGGTGCGGCCTTTGCGCGTGCGGCCAATAATCGCCGTATGGGCTGATTCACCCGCATGGAAATTGAAGAAGTATGGCGTGCGCTGAATGCTGGGCAGAATCGTAATGGTTGGGCCCCACTTGCTGCCTTTGGTATTGCCCATTGGGGCGCGCTGCAAATTCGCAAAGCCAGCGAGGTGCGTCGTATTCGTGGAGCGCTTGCGGGCGATGAATGGAAAGTTGCCAGGTAGTTGCGCCCAATACATTTCTTCGAATTTCAGATCTTCGCGTATCGTCAGGATGCCTAATTTACCCAGTGCTTTACGTACTAATTTGATATTTGCTTCAAGCTGCTTAATGCTGGGTGCGATAAGGAAAACTGAACATTGCTGCTCACCAAACGCCCGCTCGGGCAACTCTTTATGTTCGGTGAGGCGGTCAATCTCGACCCACTCGGCGAGTTCTTTATCGCCACTAAGTTTCAAGTAGCGCTGTTGCTTCTCGTAAGCTTCTTTGGCTTGTGAAGCGCCGATGAAATCGAAGCACTGCGTGATGATAATTTCGCATGGAATTTCTAGAAACTGATCAATCCCCGCAAGCGAAGACTCTTTATATTCTTTGAGTGAAAGAATGCTCGCAAAGCGACGCTTGCCTTCTGCGGTGCGCACTTCCATAGCGTTGAAGCCAAAGGTGATTTCGCCACTCGTAAGATAATGCGATAAATCTTGGGTG